>JAONQT010000001.1 GCA_028448965.1 Candidatus Nitrosopumilus sp.
TGCATCACTGGGTTTGTTATTAGTACTCAATTTGAAATTCCTGTTATAATAAAATGATTTTATCTTTTATTTAATTTTTCAGGTGTTTTCCTTGTAAATAGTCCTGAAATAATTTTTCAAGTTCATTATCAGAAGGGCATTTTTTGATTTGTTCAACCAAATCAGGTTCCTCAATCTCATAACAATTCATCATATCTTGAGAATCTTTGAATACCAGCATAGCTTTATTTTTAAAAATACAGTGATAGAGTTTTTCTTTTTCCATTTTATCAGGATTAAAATTTACACCATTTTCATCAGTAGTTACAGGATAATCCATAGTAGTACTAGATAATCTCAATATTTAGATATTAACTTGATAGGTTAAATGTAATTTTTAAATTCATACAAAATACAATAATAATCAAATTATCATAGACTCAATATTGGAAAGAATAGTTTTCCACATAGATTTTGATTATTTTTATGCTCAATGTGAAGAGGTAAGAAAACCAGAATTAAAAACAAAACCAGTATGTGTTTGTGTGTTTTCAGATAGAGGGGGAGATAGCGGAGCTATTGCAACTGCAAACTATACAGCTAGAAAATATGGAGTGAAATCAGGAATACCAATTTCATTTGCAAAAAAAAGACTTGAACAAAGAAATGATGCAGTATTTCTACCAGTAGATTTTGAATATTATTCTGAAATGACTAAAAAAGCAATGAAAATAATGAAAAAAAATGCAGATATTTTTGAATATGTGGGTAGAGATGAAGCATATTTAGACATTACAAAAAGAGTGGAAGGAAATTTTGAAAAAGCAATTCATCTTGCTCAACAAATTAAAAATGAAATAAGAGTAGAAGTGAAGTTAAGTTGTTCAATAGGAGTTTCACCAAATAAATTAATATCAAAAATAGCTTCAAATTATCAAAAACCAGATGGTTTAACAGTTGTAGAGCCAAATAGAATTGAGCAGTTTTTAAAACCTCTTAACATCAGAGTAATACCAGGAATTGGGAAAAAAACAGAACAAAGATTTATGGAAATGAATTTAGAAACGATTAAAGATTTAAAAAAAATAGATGTGTTTACATTAAATAAAGAATTTGGAAGAAAGAATGGAACTTACATGTATAATGCCATCAGAGGAATTAACAATGAACCAGTAAAAGAGAAAGAAGAAAGTATACAATACAGTAAAATAATAACTTTAAAAAAAGATTCAAAAGATTATAAATTCCTATTAGAAAATTTACAGGAATTATGTAAACAGGTTCACGATGTAATTAAGAAAAATAATAAAATGTTTAAGTCAATAGGAATACATTTTGTACAATCAGATTTAACAAATAAATCAAAATCAAGAATGTTAAGAAACTCAACAAACAACCTAGAAGAATTACAAAAAAATGCAGAGCAACTACTACTAGATGCATTAGACAGCCAAACAATGACAATTAGAAGATTAGGAGTAAGAGTAGCAGATCTTACAGAAACTAAAGGACAAAGCGATATTACAAATTATTTTTAAATAAAAAACTCAATTTTTCAGATTGTCAGATTCTAATTTTTTTAGACGCCTAGATTCTATAACTATAACGACCAAAATAAAAGCAAATAGCCATGGCAAAAACATTATTTCACCTGCAATTTTATGATATTCTTCCCATGCAACAGGATCAGTAGTAACTTTGAGAGCATACCACGATAATGAGAAAATACGAATTAAATTAACAACTATAGTTCCTACTATACCTAAAATAAAATAAACAATTTTACGATTTTTTGGAATATTCATTTTTAGCATAAATGCACCAATTACTAATGAGAAAATGATAATACTGTGAACACCAGCAGAAGGCCAGAAAACTTGTAGTGCCATTGATCCATGATCACCACGTAAGAACATTATATTATCACGAGCTATCGCAGTACCCAAATCAAGGAAAGTAATTATCCAAACATTAGCTTGAACAAAATAAGGAACAACGTATTGTAATGGACCAAGTGTATCATAAGGAAAGAAAGCATCAAGTGAAAGGATTATTGCAGTTCCACTAAGAAAAATTGGACCAGCAGGTGCAATTCTTATCCAACGTTTTCCAAAGAAAATACTTAAACCAACAACAATAAAAATTGCCATAACTATAAAATCCCACATCCAAGTCCAAGAGTAAATTAATTGAACATCAAATTGTTTTGCAGATTCAATAAGAAACTCTCTCAAACCATATTCTAATGAAAGCAAATAACCAATTGTCAATAACGCAAGAGGAATTACTGAAAATAATCGTTTTTTAGAAATCACAATTTTTAAACCAATTAATTCAGCAACAACAAAAACTAATGCAAAAAAGTAACCACCCCTACCCTCATTCCAACTCCAAGCAATGGAGTCAGGAAATGCGATCATTGCAAAAAGAATGGGACTAGAAATAATAAAAATACCAAAAAAAAGATTCCAATTTTGCATACAAAACAATCTAAAAATGCTAAATAAATATCTGGACGTAATAATAAATTCTCAAGAATTTTAATATAAAATAGGAATAGAAAATCAGTCTTCAGAATCGTCTATTTCATCAGGATCCGAATTTCTTCTGCTTGGACGAATTGGAACAAAGATTATTGTCACACTCAATAGTATATTGACTTGCTCATACATTCCAAGGTTACAAAAATTTACCTAATTGGTAATTTCTAATTCATTAAAACTAGAACTTGACTTCACATTCAGTTTTAAGAGATTTGATCGTTGTAAAATAAGTAATTACAAGAATTGCAATAGCAATTATACGAATTGGGATCTCATAATTTGTTAGAAATGTAGTTGCAGTTGCACCTATAGAACCAAAAGTTGAGATTACAGCAAATCCAATAGGACCACAGCTACATGCACCTGCAGCAGAACCCACAATAGTACCAAATATACTTCCACTCATTTTTTGTTTCGAATTTTTAAGATTAGTTATTCTAAATAGATTCATAGGAATTACCAATGCAGATAATCCAGAAAGTATTACAATTAAAACAAATCCTAATTCACTTCCAGAGGGAATATGAGTAGCAAAATAGGGTTCTAAAAAAATAAATTCAGAAATTAGTAATAAAATTGTCAACATGGATGAGAAAATTACCAACGATAAGATTAAAAATTTAAAATTAGAAAAAACAACTTTAAAGATTTCTATCATTTAGATCATGGAATCCAAAATTCTCTGGAATACAGAAAATGGTTGAGCACCACCAATTTGTGTTTGATTATAATCAGAATCAACTATAAAGAAACCAGGAGTTCCACGAACACCGTTATCTCGTGCTTGCTGAGAATTATACTGAACACGTTTAGAATATTTTTCAGAATCAAGACATTCATTGAACATTTCCATATCAAGATTCAAATTAAATGCGAAAGCTTTCAATCTTTCAGAACTTGCCCATCCATTATCAATTTTAGATTCTTGTGAAGTGTATAGAGAGGTATGATATTCCCAATACATATTCTGATCATCTGCACAATAACTTGCCTGTGCAGCTTTTGGAGAATCTCTACCTAAAAATGCAAAATCAACAAAAACTAAATTTACTTTTCCAGTTTCAATATAATCACGCATAATCATAGGTTTAGTATCATGAAACCAATTGTAACATTGATGACATTGGTAATCACCAAATTCAACAATAGTGATAGGAGCTAAAGGATCACCTAAAATCGGAGAACCCATAGCAGTAGAAATACTTCCATGAGTACGAGTCATATCAACATCAAATTCTTCATTACTTGAGGAAGACATGGATGCGATAATTCCAACAATAACAGAAATTACAATTATACCTAAAATTGGGAGTTTTTTATTCATTAATTATGGATTAAAAATGAGTTAAAAAAACTTATTCTAGACTATGAGAAGATTTTTTTTTAAATATATTTAAAAATTTACCAATTATTGTATCAATTGGACAAACATCACATGGAATTGTAGATGAGTGAGTGTCAAGGTGTTTAAGGAATTTTTCACGAGAATTTAAAATTAAATCACATTTTTCACAGTATATTTTACCATTATTAGAATTAGAAGAATTTTTCATAATTAAATTTAAAATAATTACTTATAAAGATCATGTAAAAATAAAAAGAAAATTAAAGATAGTGAATTCTCATATGAACATTTAATTCAACTTGGTATTGAGTGATAAAACCACAATGAGTGCATGAAAACATATTCCCATCTTGGGATTTAGATTCACTTTGCAGAACTTTGCCATTTACAGACGTAATGTTGATAAATTCATTATTAGAAATTACAGCAAAATTAGAACCCTCATTAATGGAATCAAAATATTCCTTTATTGCAGATATTACAGATTCAACTTCCAAAACATCATCATCATCTAAAGTAGATAGAGTGAATTGGTGGTGTTTTAATGTAGGAATGGCTTCAACTTTGTCTGCAACATAGACTAATAATTCATTTTGAACAGATGAGACATCTTTACAATCAATTGTAAGCATAAAATTACAGATATTCATCAATATTTTAGTTTAACATTAATGTGAAAATGATTATTATGGATCAATATTACAAATCATAGGGTATGGGAAATTCTGAAACATTTGGAGTTCAAAAAGGACATGGGAAACAAATAGTAGACTGGTTAAATGAACAAGCAAAAATACAAAATAAGAAACTAGAAGCAAGACTATACAATTATGAAATTTCAACAAAAAACTTTGGAGATTTTGAAATGTTTTCATGGATGGGAGATGTTCAAATTGCAAGAAAAATGATTATAAAAGCTAGTAAAAAATTTAAAATTAAAATAATTGAAGGAGGGTATAAACCAAAAGAAAAAGTGTTTAAAATGAAAAAATTTGATTTTGCTAAAGTCAAAAAAGGAGATAAAACAATAGGGCAGTTGGAATTGGCTGTTTCAAGATTTGGGAATGCCCAATGGGAAATACAAGATGAAGAACGTCATTAATTTTAAGAATAATTTGAGGGAGAGTCAATGAAAATAGGAATCATAGGAATTGGAATGTTGGGAGAATCAGTTGTACTAAATTTATTAAATTCTGGACACGATGTTTCAGTTTTCAACAGAACAAAACAAAAAACAATTGAAGTTGAGAAAAAAGGAGCAAAAGTAATGGATTCAGCAAAAACAATGGCAGAAAATGTAGAATTAATAATAATTGTAGTAAAAGATGCAAATGCGGTAAGAGATGTGTCGTTTGGAGAAAATGGAATTATTGAAAGTAGAAATAAAAAATTAATTGTTGCAGATATGAGTACAATTGATTCAACTGAATCAAAAAACATTGCAAATCAATTTGAAAAAAATGACATTCAAAAATTGGAAATTCCAGTCATGGGAGGGCCAAATGTTGCAATTAAAGGAGAATTAGTAATGATGGCATCAGGGCCAAAAACTAGTTTTGATTATTGTAAAACAATATTTGAACAAATTGCAAATAAAATATTTTTTTTAGGAGAACAAGGTATTGCAAATTCAATCAAGCTTGCAATGAATTTACAAATTACAATGTTAGCATTGTCACTATCTGAAGGTATAACATTAGTTGAAAAATCAAATGTAGATCCAAAAATATTTCTAGAAGTTTTGAACTCAACATATTTCAAAACAGGAATGAGTGAAAATAAAGCATTTAAAATGATAGAAGGGAATTACGATCCAACATTTACATTAGCAAATTTAAAAAAAGATATTACAACTATAACAAACACTTCAAAAGAGTTAGGAATAGAATTACCAATGATAAATAAAGCTGAAGAAATTTATAAAAATGCAATTAATGAGGGATTAGGAAATTTAGATTATACAGGAATCATAGAGTATATTAAAAAAAGTAGTAGTTCTAAAAATTAAGAAATTAAATTATTTCTTTTAAGATATCTACGATAAGAGAATCCAAAAATAAGCATGGCAATTCCAGTAATACTACCCCACATAAAAAAAGAAGCAAGATCAAATTCAGACATAATTTGTAAAATATTTTGAAACATCTAAAGTTTAGGATCATAGGGAGATATCAGACAGATCATCTATCGGATGATTCTGAAACATCTAAATAGATTTGAGAATGACAAGATTCATGCCTGAATTTAGATGTGAAGATTGTGGAAAAAGACTATTTCATGAAAATGAAACAACATTAGAAATTGAAAAGACAATTCATTCAAAATTCTGTAGAAAAACCAAAGGTGAAACTCACAGTTTTATGCATAGGGATCCCGCACATATGGAAACATTCGATGTGGAAAGAGAAAACGACACAGCAGGCGAACCAGTATTAAAAAAATAAAAAGGTAGCACATACCTCAAAATTATATCCTAGAGAATTCTCATGAAATTTAATTGTCAGAAGAACACAATTATGATTTAGTTGTAGTTGGGGGAGGACCAGCAGGATCGTCAGCAGCATTTTCTGCTGCAAAAAATGGTATAAAAGTAGCATTAATTGAAAAAGAGAATTCAATTGCAGAGACAGTAAGAACAAGTGGAGTTACATGGATTGAAAGTATCAAGGAATTTGGAATTCCAGAAAATTGTTACAATCCAATTAAAAATTTTTCATTTGTTTCACCAAATAATGAAGTCACTATTTCAGATGAAGTATCTACAGCAGCAGTATTAGATGTAAGAAAAACATATCGGTGGTTAGCTGATGAAGCAAAAAAAAATGGAGTAGATATTTTTGTAAAAACCAACATCAACGAAGTGATTAAAAATAAAGATAATGATATTGTAGGAGTTAGAGGTGCTGGAGTGAATGGAAAAATAACATTTCATTCTAAAGTAATTATTGATGCTACAGGATTTATTTCTACAATTTCTAAAGCAATGGGTTTTGTCACGCAGTGGGAAAGATTTGGGGCAGGAGCAGAATATGAAGCAAAAGTAGAAAATTCAGATCCAGAAACATGGTGGTTAATGGTAGGACAAGAATATACTCCTGCAGGATATGCATGGATTTTTCCATTAGGAAATAACATTGTTAGAATTGGTGTAGGCGTAGGAAAACCAGAATCGAATGTAGACCCAACTCAAAGACTTAAAGAAATAGTAGAAAAAAAATTAGGACCAATAAAAAAATTAGGAAAGATAACACCAATAGAATTTCATTATGGGTTAATTCCAAATGATGGATTATCGCGTAAAACAGTTTTTAATAATTTGATTTTAGTTGGAGATACTGCAGGCCAAGCAAATCCATTAGTTCTAGAAGGTATAAGATATGCAATAAAATTCGGTAGAGTTGCAGGAGAAGTTGCAGCAAAAGCAATTAAAAATAAAAAAACAGATGAAAATGCATTATATCCATATGAAGAAAATTGGAGAAATGCAATTGAATCTAAAATTAAATCAGCAGGAAAAGTTCAAGATAGATGGATAGGTCTATCAGATAAAGAATGGGATAAAGAATTAGATATAATTAATGAATTAAAAACAGATGAGTTTTTAGATTTTATAAAAGCAGATTTTGGATTATCAAATATGGTGAAATTAGCAATGAGTCATCCAAAATTAGCAGTAAGACAATTGTTTAATTTAGTTAAAGGCAAGTAACATATCAGAAAAAATTAACGAATGATATAATAATTTAAAAATCATGTCATAGCAAATGTAGGAATACAAATGCCAGACATGATTTTAGGCACAGACATGGTCTGGTTGGTTGGTTGGGGCACACATAACGAATGAAATTGATTAAGAGTCATTGTAAAACAGGTTTTACAAATCATAGATGTAGATTTGAAGCAATGTGAACAATTTGTTGCATCAATAAGACATCCACCACAATTTCTACAAGATTCATCAGGCAATTTCTTTTCAAGATAATTTACTAAAAATTAGTTATAAACAGCACGTAGAATTTATTCGAATGAATCATCAGTATCAAGAAGATTATAATTGAATAAAAAAATGTAATTAGATATGGATAAGGTTAGTAAAAAATTTGATGATTGGGCAATTAATGGAAAAGCAGAATCAATGGAAAAAGGCCATGGAGTGAATGTTATCAAATTTTTAAAAAAAATTTCATTTGACGAATCTTTTTCATTTTTAGATGTAGGATGTGGAAATGGATGGGTTGTTAGGTATGTATCAGATATGTCAACATGCAAAAAAGCAGTAGGAATAGATAAAAGTAAAAAAATGATTATGCAGGCAAATAAAAAAATTAAAAATAATAAAGAAAATTTTGTTTATACAGATATAGAATCATGGAAATATACAGGTAAATTTGATTTTATTTTTGCCATGGAGTCAATATATTATTCAAATTCAATGGAAAAAGCAATTAAGAAAATTTACAAATTACTAAAACCTGGAGGACAATTCTTTTGTGGAACAGATTTCTATACAGAAAATAAAGCGACAACCAAATGGGCAAGTATAATGAAAATTCAAATGCATTTACATTCAAAAAAAGAATGGAAAGAATTTTTTAAAAATGCAGGTTTCAGTACAGAAACAAAACAAATCAAAGATTTGAAAAGTAATGAAAAATGGAAAAGAGAATTTGGAACATTATTCATAATAGGCACAAAACATACAAAGTAATATTCAAATCACATTAGAAAATACCAGTTACATGTGAGCTGGAGAACGACACGCTGCTACGGCAGAGGAAACTCCTCCCTCCATACAGGAAATGTGATCTGGAGATAGATAATCAGAGATGGTTGGCAACGGAGCAGAAAATAATCCAATATGGCGCACAGTGATGGCGAAAACCTGAGGTTTCCATAAAAGGAATGAAACAGACGACCCACATGGAGCAAAGCCAAACAGAACCGTAAGTTCCTGTACTAGGTTCAGGTAGGCTGCAAAGCGAAATATCGTTAAAACAGAAGGAGGGTTACTCCCAGCACACATAATATTATTTTAAAATTAAATAGTAGACAGTTGAAAATGAATTATTATTTCATAATTTTATACTGTACAAAAATTTGAATTAAATTAGTAACTTTGAATAATATTTATAAGAATTCAATATATCAAGAAAATTTAATTAATTTCTGAAAAACAAAGAAAATGTTAGAAGCCTTTTGGTAATGTTCCTCTAGAAGATTTAGAGGGTTTATCTTTTGTTTCTTCTTTAGGTTCATCGGGTTTTGCTTCAAATCCTTTTGGAAGTGTAGGTTTTGGTTTAGCAGAATCATCCGGTGTTGGTTCTGGTTGAGTTGTTGGTTCTGATTTATCATCATAAACATTTCTTGATTGTTGATAATCAGTATCACTTTTCAATTGTGCTTCACCTCTATTGGTTTGATATCCACCTGAAGATGCACTTGTTTGATAACCAACAAGATTGCCAGGGTCAATTCCTTGTTGTCCTTGTGCTTGATTTTTCATTGATCTACTACTGATAAAGAAAAATCCAATACCTGCTACGGCAGCCATTCCAGCCATTCCATAAATAATCATGATTGGGAAACCACCAGTTGATGTTGTCATGTAATCCTCAGGAGGAGTTGGAGTAACACCAATAATTTCAACACCATCTAAAATATCTAAAGCACCAAATCCAATCGAAGACAAGTTTGCGGTATCAGTAGATTGAACACTTCTTACAGTATAAGTTTCATCTGCCATTACTTCAGCTTCAAAGACACGTTCAACTTGTCTACCTTCTCTAATACTACTTTCACCCATAGTCCAACTTGAAACAACAAAGCCTTGAATTGAGTCATCTAATCCAAATGTATTTGCATCAGCATTGATTCCAGTTGGATCAAATAAGAAATGCCAATTAGTTAATGGTTGTTCTACAATAAAATGAGCGTTAATTAATTCTCTATTCAAAACATTTTCAGCTTCAGTATTAACAAAAGTATTGTAGAGAATTGGTTCTTCAGTTTTCAAAGTGTCTAAAGGAATATTGATTTCAACACCATCAATAACAATAGAAGATGTTGTTGTTAATCCTCTCCATCCTAAATCAACTAATTTTTTTTGAGAATCTTCAGTAATAATATAATCAGTAATAGTTCCCTCTAAAATTACACGATAGTCAATAGATGTTTGTAAATTTCTACCAGTTAATTGAAATTCATATAATACGTTTAAGTCAGAAACTCTTGCTTGACTTCCATCTTGTTGAATTCCGTCGTTAAGTTCCATCATTAATTTTTTAACTCCAGGGTTTGTTGCATCAGCAGTTCCAGCAGTTTTCCATTGGGTTCCACCTAAGGCGTCAAACAAATCACCACCATTTGGATATTCAATAAAGACAGTTTTGAGATAACTCATTTTAAATGGAGATTCAGCATTATTTGGATTAAGTGTAGTGTCTAATTGTGCACCCCAAGCAGGTGCACTTGAACCAATAACAATAAGACCAGCAAGTAAAATGGTTAAAAATATAGCCTTAGCCACGACTAAAATCCGCCAAATAGCCGTAATAAACTTATCCTAATATTTTGGAATAAATGGTAAAATGACGAAATTAGGATCTTGTAAAAAGTAATATGGAGTAAGTATAATTGGAATATAGTTTTAAGGATATGATATGATTACAGTACTAGCAGGTGGAACAGGATCGGTCAAACTCGTAAGAGGTTTGGTGGCTCAAGAGAAAAAAGTTAACGTAATTAGTAATGTAGGGGACAACTATTGGTTATACGGACTTTATGTATGCCCAGACATAGATACCATCATTTATGGGTTAGCAGATTTACTTGACCAAGAAAAAGGATGGGGGATCAAAAAAGATACATTCAATTTTTTACGTCAAATGGAAGTATTTGGAGAAGACACATGGTTTGGAGTGGGAGATAGAGATGCAGCAACTCATTTGATTAGAACAAACATGTTAAAGAATGGGAAAAATCTAAGTGATATTACAAAATGGATGTGTGAAAAATTTGCAGTTTCTGCAAATATTATTCCAGTTACAGATAATACTGTTGAAACAAGAATAACCACAAACAAAGGAGAATTACATTTACAAGAATATTGGGTAAAACATAGAGGGATGGATCCGGTAGAAGGTATTCAATACATTGGTGCAGATAAAGCAAGACCAAACCCAGAAGCAATTAATGCAATTCATGATGCAGATATGGTCATATTAGCACCAGGTAATCCACTGACATCAATTGGTCCAATGTTACAAATTAAAGGAATTAGAAAAGAATTATCAAAAATTAAGAAAAAAGTTATTGCAGTAAGTCCATTAATTGGAGATAATTCAATTAGTGGTCCAGCAGCAAAATACATGCAAGCTGCAGGAATAGAATCCAACGCATATGGGTTAGCAAAAATGTATTCAGATGTATGCTCAAAGGTAATTGTAGATACAAAAGATAAAGCACTTGTTAGTAAAATCCAAGGATTAGATATGAAAGCATATGAAACTAAAATTACCATGAAAAATAAATTAGCAGAAGAAGCATTAGCAAATTTCATTTTAAAACAAGTGCACGTTTAATTTGAAAATAGCAGCAATAATTCCAGTAAAGACATTTTCAAACGCAAAAACAAGATTACAATTACCTACAGAAAAAGTAGAAGAATTATGTAAAATTATGTTAGAAGAAATATTACAAGTATTGTCAACAACATCAAAAATTGAAGAGATAATTTTAGTGACAAAAGAACAAAAAGCAATTGAAATGGGTAAAAAATTTAACACAATTACAATTATAGATGAAAAGGAAGAAGGGGTAAATCAAGCAGTTTCTCTTACAGACAAATATCTACTAGAAAATAATTTTATTGCATCAGTTGTATTTCCTCAAGACATACCAAATATTAAAACAGAAGATGTGGATTTCATTTTAAAACATCAACTACATCCAAATTTTGCAATAATAGTTCCATCACGAAAGTTTGACGGAACAAATGCGCTAGTAAGAATGCCAATAGATCTCATGAAAACTCACTATGATGACAATAGTTATAGAAATCATATGTTAACGGCAAAAGAACATACAATGAATGTTGCAATGGTCTTTGTTAAAAGAGTAATGTTAGATGTGGATAGTCAAGAGGATTTAGAATTTTTATTAGAACAGAATGAAAAACCAGAATTAGTAGAGAAAATTAAAAAAATTCTAAATTAAAGATTTTTTTAAGTAAAATTTATTTAAAATTAAAATAATTACAGCCAAAATTCCAGATGATAGAAATAAGAATTCTAATGTAGACATTAATGGATTAGAAAATGCAATCTCCAAAGGAACATAATTTATTTGAGAAATAAAGTGGGCATATGCGAAAATAAAATAATTTGTAGCCCAATGAATTAAAATAGATACAACAATCCCATATCTAAAATATACCCAACCTAAAATAATACCACCCGCAGTTGCTTGCGCAAATTTACCTTCGCTCCATGAATCAGTAAATGCAATATGAGCAAATCCAAACGCGATACCTACAAAAACAATTATGAAAATTGCTTTTTTAGAATTAATTATATTTAATGAATTAGGATTCCACAAGCATTTTAAAAAATAACGTAGTGAGGCTCTGCCAGAATATATTACAAATAAAGGAATGCCAATCAAAATAATACGAAAAATAAATTCTTCAAGTAGAGGTGCAAGAGAAACATAGAAAAATTGAATCAAATTATTACCTCCAAGAGGAGGAATAGTAATTATTCCAAAAGACTCCTGAATAAAATTAATCACTGCAGAAACTAGAATTAGTATAGATAACCATTTTGCAACAGCAAACATATAATTTAATTTAACATCATAGTAACCCATGGAAATTAATGATGAAATAGATTTTAGAAAATTTTGTTTAGGACCAAGAATAGAAATAACAAAAATTCCAAGATAAAATATCCATAAAAGTACAAATGCATCACCAACACTCAGGTCAAAAGAAGATTGATACAAACTAGTTTCATGAAAAATATCCAAGTGAGTGATAGGATAATCATAATTAATCTCATCTCCAATATTGGTTTCAAATACAATGTAAATTCCAATAGGAAAAGAGATTAGAAGTAAGCCAAAAATTACAGACAGTAAGGCAGTAAAAGGAATTCCAAATAATTGAAGTAACTTATTTCTATTTTGCAATTTTTTTCTAATGAAGTTCTATAGTATCTTCTGCAAAACCCAAATGAACTAGAGTATCCTTAATTGTGTCTCTATGATCACCTTGTAAGAAAATATAGCCTTCTTTTGCGGTACCGCCACAAGCATATTTATTTTTAAGATCTTTAGCAACAGTTTCTAAATTATTTAACTTTGGATCGAGACCTTCAATCATAGTACCTTTTTTCTTAAATCGTCTAGTTTCTAATCGAATTATAATTTTAGTGCTATCTTTTGCAAGTTCTCCACATGCACACAAGTCTTCAGGTAGACCACAAGTATTACAAATTACTGCCATACGTTCGAAATGAATTCAATGATACGCACTATTAAGCCTTGTTTGACAGGAAAATAAAAAATAATCATATTTTTTACATCCAAAAATAATGAAAATGTATGTCAGAAGAACTAAGGAAAAAAGCAGCTGAAATGCTGTTAAACGGTGCAACGTTACTTAGTGAACCATGTCCATATTGTAAAGGAGTTAGAGTGATGAAAGAAGGACAAGCATTATGTACAAAATGTGGACGTGAACCAGAAAAAAGAGAAATCATAATTGGAAAAAAAGATGAAAACCCTCTAAAAAAGACACTAGAGAGAAAATTAGAGTCATTATCAAAAGAATTAGAACAAGAGATGAATCATGATAAACAGCAAGACATACTCAAATCTATTAATTCAGTATTAGAAATGATAGAGAAAATTAAATAAAATAATAAAGTTTTTATGTTAAAATTCATTGTTTTGAATCATAATGGCAGATAAAAAAGCAGCTCCACTTCCAGCATCAAGTGGAGGTCTTATGAGATTCTTTGAAGATGAAACAAAAGGTTTCAAGATAGATCCAAGAATAGTAGTTTCAATTCCAATTAGTTTAATTGCAATTTCATGGATAGCAGACCTATTTTTTGCTCCGTGAAAAAACAATGGAACAAGAATCAGATGACGTTTCAAATATTCATAATAGATTTTCACTTACTTTAGTAAATCCAGGATCAAAGTATTTTTCACTGGTAGGCTCATTAGTAGTAGGAATAGTAATTGTACTTGCAACATATTTTGGATATCTCGACTTAGAGTTCAATGAATTTTGGTACAAGATACCAATGGTATTAGGAATAATGGTAGCAATGCAAATGCTAGACATAAAATTTGCAAAGAAAAAAGAATATTCAAAATCATTACATTCATCACTTTTTGGAAACATGCTTTGGGTAGTTACAATCCTAATGGGAATACTATCAAGTGTAGTATTATCAAAAGACACATCACTGTTTTTCATTACATTTGGAATGATACTTTTTGCAAGTTTTAGAATTGGTCTATACACAACAACATTAGGGGCAAGTCTGAAAAAAGCATGGGCAATTGCATTCATTCAACCACTAGCAATGTTTTTGGTACTGATTCCACAAGAATCATGGATTCCAATGCTTACTAACCCAATTGCATTAGGATATGGATTTACATTTTTAATTATTGCAACTGCATGGTCAGTAGTAACAGATAGAGCTGGAAGACCAGGAATGAAAAGTACACATAAAACAATTCAAGCATATCTTGCATCTCAAGGTAACGATGTTAGTGATGCTGAAGAATTAATGGGAGAACATGCAACTGAAACAAAAGTAGGAACATTGCAAATTAGATTTTCTTCAGAAGATGAAACTAAATTTACAATGGTATTACCAGAGATACATCCAGGGCCGTATCACCCAGTAGGAGGCAGTAATATTCCATACTTAATTTATAAAAATTTATCATCATCTGCAATGATAATGCATAGTATTTCAGATCATGCATTAAATTTACCATCACGAAATGAAGTAGACAATTATCTAAAAAATCTACAAAATTATGAAATAAAGGAAAAAGGTATGAAATGTACAGAACCAGTAGTAGTACAAATCAATAAAGCAAGAGTTACAGGAATGCTTTTTGGAAATAATCCATTGTTATTGTTATCATTATCACCACACGGTATGGAGGATATTCCAAGTTACATGAAAAAAGAAATAGAACAATATGGTAAAAATAGAAATTTTACAAAAGTAATGGCAGTAGATTGTCACAATGCAATGGGAGAAGAAATATCAAAAGAAGATGGTGAAGATATGTTAAAAGCTGCTAAATCATGTTTGGATTCATTAATTACAAAAGAAAATTATCCAATTGAATTAGGATATGCCAATACAAATGACATGGATGTATGGACAGAAGATCTTGCAAATGGAGGACTAGGAATCACATGTCTAAAAATTAATAATAAAAAATATTTTCTTGGATGGGCAGATGCAAATAATATGGAAAATGGGATCAGAGAGAAAATTATAGAAAAATTTTCAAATAAAGGATATAATTTATTAGAAATTTGTACATCAGATACGCACTATGCAGCAGTTAAAGCAAGAAATAGAAATGGGTATTATCAGTTAGGACTAATTACAAGCGGAGATAAACTTTCAAAGTGGTTTATGGAAATTGCAGAAAAATCACAGTCAGATATAAAATCAGCAAAATATGAAATTTTAGAAAATGAAACCAAAGTCAGAGTTATGGGTAAGAGTATCTATGAAGATTATTCAAAAGCTTTAGACAACTCATTGAAAATTACCAAAATTTTTGTATTTGCAAGTCTAGGATTATTCATCACTAGTCTGTTTCTATAGTTTTCATCTGATCAATGTTACCATAAAATTCATCAATAAATGAAGAGAATTGAAAAATAGGTACAATTGGAACCTTGTCAATAAAATCAATTTTGTCTTGATATAGAGTTACAATAACAGGTACAGCCATAGATCCAGGAGTTTTTTCAACATAGTGTTTTGTTCTTTCAATTTGTTTATGAACCGCAGATGTTAATGATGATAAACTATATTTTTTCCAATGTTTGCAATCAATCAATATTGCAATCCCCAATCTAATTCCAACAACATCAATTTCCATTCTAGGTTTTGTTAACATTAAATTTTTGATTACTGCAAAATTTTTTAAAGATAAAATTTCACCAGTTAAACCTTCAAAATCTCTCCAATCAAGTGCAACTGAAATTTCATCTAAAGGAAAACCATTTTGAAGTAAAATAATAGCAATTCTTAATTTATCTCCATCTTCAAAATAATAAAAATTATCTTTTAGAGTTCCAATACCATTATTGATAAAATTATTTAGAATATCTTCAGAATCATTCTCATCAATTTGAGTTACTTTAGAAAAATCCTTAACAGATACACCACCTTGAATGATACCATTTAAACCAACAATCATTTTAGGATGAGTTTTCAATTATAATTTTTGATTAATATCATAGATATAGGTTTTAGGTGATTACTAAATCAAATAATTACGATATAGGTTTTATTACAACTACTAAAAAATAAGGGTATGAGAAAAATGCTAGTAATCATACTAGCTCTTTCAATAATAGCAATTACACATAATGAATCATTTGCAGAAAAAAATACATTTGTAGATTCAATCAAATTTATCCAATATTTAGATGAAAATACAGCATTAGAAGAAGTAAGAAACGGTAATCTACATTTGTATTATAGCAAAATTTCATCAGATAGATTAGAAAATAATGAAGCACGAGAAGGATTGAAAATTTTTGATTCCACAGGTGGATCATATAGTTTACTAGTAAATCCAGCAGAATCAAAAAAATTTAATCCATTTTCAAATAACGATGCTAGATTTGCCTTAAATTATTTAGTTGATAGAAAACTAATTGTTAATGAATTAATGGGAGGATATGGTTCATCAATTATCTCATATTACGGACCAACGGATCCAGAATACCTTACAATAATCAAAGAGTTAGAATCATTTAATTTCAAATATAACCCCACATTAGCAGAAGAAACTATCTCAAAATCAATGACAGAAAGAGGTGCATTGAAAATAGATGATAAATGGACAATGTATGAAGAAGAAATTGAAATCAGGATTTTTATCAGAAGTGATGATCCAGTTAGAAAATCAATTGGAGAAATATTATCAGTAGAATTAGAAAAAATTGGATTTACAGTAAAAAAAGATTATGGTGATTTGAATAAAGCATTTGTTGTAGTGTATGGTTCAAATCCAGCAGATTTGAATTGGAATCTATACACGGAAGGATGGGGACGTTCTGCATTTGTAAAATATGATTCAATAGGATTAGGTCAAATGTATTCACCATGGTTTTCAAATATGCCAGGCTTCAATGATCCAACATATTGGAATTATGAAAATAAAAAGTTAGACGACATAACTCAAAAAATATACAAAGGGGATTTTGAAACTGCAGAAAAAAGATCACAATTAATTCGAGATGCAATAACAGAAGGAATCAACGAATCAGTAAGAATTTTTTTAGCAAGTAAAATAGATCAGTATGTAGTTAATGAAAATGTTGAAGGAGTGATTAATGATTTAGGTGCAGGAGTACCAAGTAGATTTACACCAATAAATGTAAAAATTAATGATGAAGAATTAGTAATTGGCGTAAAGCAAATTTATCAAGGAGCATGGAATCCAATTATGGGCCTAACAGATACGTATAGTAGACAAATTTGGGGAATAATTTCAGACCCAGTAACATTCAAGCATCCATTTACAGGTGAAACATTTCCAGTTAGAGCAGAATGGAAAGTTGAAACATCGGGATTAAATGGAAAAATTAAGGTTCCAAATGAGGCTAAAATGTGGAATCCAACATCACAGGAATGGAATATTGTACCTACAAATACACTTGCAACAAGTAAAGTAACTTTTGATTTTAAGTTCAGCAAATGGCATAATGGGGAATCAATGGATATGAAGGATATTTTACATTCATTATATTTTACAATTGAATGGGGAACACAAAGTAACGAAAATGATAAAACATTTGATACAGAATTCACACCAAGGGCAACACAAAGTATTCAGACAATCATAGGAATAAATCAAATTGATGAGGATACAATTGAAGTATATGTAGATTATTGGCATTTTGATGAAAATGAAATTGCAGAATGGGCTGCATTATGGAGTCCAGTTCCATGGGAAATAACAACTGCCATGGAAAAAGCAGTTATGGATGGAAAAGTATCATTTTCAAGATCAGGAGCTACAAGTAAAAATGTGAATTGGTTATCATTAATTGTTCCAAAAGATGCAGAAATAATTAAAGAAAATTTGGAAATATACAAAAAAAATAATTTTATTCCAAATGCATTAAAACAAAATGAGAGTGAACAAAAATATTATGAAAACAGATATGATTCATCAATTAAATGGATTGAAAAAAATAATCATGCAGTGATTAGTAATGGACCATTTTATTTAGAATCATATATTCCAGAAGCAAGAACAATAACAGTAAAAGCATTTGAAGATGACTCATATCCATTTAAAATTGGGAAATGGTCAGAATTTGAAAAAATACAATTCCCAAAGATACAAAAAATTAAAATGAATGAAATAATTCAATATGGGGAAAATATGAATATTGAAATTGAAACTGAAAATGCACATTCATTATTGTATTTTTTAGTAGATGGTAAAGGTGAAATCCAAGCAGAAGAGAAAATAAAAATAAAGGAAAATATATCAGTCATAAAAATATCACCAAATTTAACCAAAAATTTGCAAATAGGTGCAAATAGTATCAAAATATTTGTAATTTCAGATAAAGTATTAAAATCAGATTTCTACGAATCAAGCTTTCTAGTTACTGAGAACAATGTAGACTTACCTATGACGGCAATCAAGAGAACAAATATGGAAAACCAAATAAATTATGATTTATTGGTAATTCCAATCATAGTGATTGTAATAATTGCAATCACTACAATATATGTAAAAATAAAATATCAGAGTAAATTATAATCATTTAAAATAATTTGAATTTGTTGCTCATTTTCAGCTTTAGAATAATCATTCAATAGATTCTGATTTAATTCATAGAAAGTATGTCCCCACTTGAATTTATTTAATAATTCAAGACTTTGTTCTTTAAAACCAAGAATGAATAAAGAGCCCGATAAAGCTTCAGCAGTAGTCAATTTATTTAATTTGGAATAATTTACAGGGTTTCCAGCCAATAAGGGAGGCAATTTTCTTTTAATACCATTAAATTTTTGAGAGAATGCATGATCTGCCAGATTCCAAGAACAATCAATACCAACAATGGCGTTAACAACAAACCTGTCTTTTGGAAGCAAAGTTTTTTCTGAAAAAGGATCTAATACTAACCCCTTTGAACCAATTTTTTTAATATTTTTAGCAAGACCAAATTTGACCATTTTTGCAGCAGTACATTTCTTAGGATCATCTTGATAAAACATTAAAACTTGTAATTTCAATTTAATTAATTATAAAATTAGCAGTATTTTGAATTTACTCTAAAGTTTTGTAAGTTATTTTATAATAAAATCTTGAAATTTCATCATTTTTAATTACTTCTACATCCCAATTTGTATTAGGTAAGAATTCATCAGAAGATTTAGGAAGAATACTAAATTTTTCTAGACGTACATCAGGTCCACTATATCTTACATTAAGATCCATTCCATCTACTTGCACAACATCAAATATCTGACCAGGTTTTCTTGTGGATTCAGTAACTAAACAATCAGCATCAGGTCCAATTATACAAATTCCAGACTCAGACATAACTTGCAAATTAACATCAGATTGACGATCTTTATCAACAGTAATCATAGAACCGGATAAAACTCTAGGTTTTACAGGTTGATCAGAGATTATTTTTTCTTGAGTAGTAATTGAAATTAAAACATCAGAAATACGATTTACTTTTTCAATCATAGTTTTAATATTTGAAGAAAAATAACCATTTTCAAATTTTTCATCAGTAGAAGGTTTACCAGAAATAGATGAATTAGGATTACCAATAGAATTTGTGTCATCAGAGGGAGTATTATTTAAATTAGATTTTTCAGATACAATAGTGAAAGTTTTAGGTTCTGCAATTAGTGCACCATACTTTCCTTTAATCACATAATCACCTTCAGAAAAAGTATTAGGAAAAAGTCTAACAGTAGTAGAAAAATCACCAGAAGTATCAGGAATAGCTGTAGCTGTAAAATCTACATCATGTAATTCATGCTCATCATTTTCATCAAAATGCCCCTGAATAGTTATAGATTTTCCATCAGAAGTAAAAAAAGTAAAGTCAACAACCCGATAATATATGGTGTTAGTTGAATCAAAATTAGAAATATTTCCAGAAATAATTATTTCTTCATTGGACAAATAGTGAAAATCATTAAGATCAAAAGTTATAGAATTTGAGACAAGAATTTCAGAAGCTTCAACAATATTTTCAATCAAATTAAAAGTAGTAGATGTAGTTTGTTCTGAATATTCAGCTACAATATTGTAAGTACCATAAATTGGAGATACAGAAATTACTGAAAAAGATGTACTAAATGTTCCATCAGTAGTAAATAAATTCCCACTTGTAATTTCTTCCCCGTTAGGATCTAATACAATAAATTTGATACTTTCAAAAGGAATTAACTCAGAAATCGTGCCAGTAAGGAAAACAGATTGTTCTAATAGATATTCAGGTTCATCAGTTTTAATATTAAATGAAGAAATGGTATCTTCAATAATTTCAGAGGTTTCAAAACCAACAGAAAAACTAGTACTATCAGATGAATCTCCATAAGTAACAACTACATCATAACTGCCTTCATTTATTCCAAGTACTTGATCTAAATTCAAAGTAGTTTCATAATTTAGATTCACATCAGGATACAAAGAAATAGATTGATAATAATTAGGTCCAGAAATATTTATTTTAATCGGTACAACTTGAAAAGTAGGTTTTTCAACAAACAATTTTTCAGAAACAGTTCCTCCAATTATTGCAGTATCATCAAAGAGGTAGGATGTTTTATCAGGAGATACAGTTATCGTAACTAACAAAGATTCATCAGGTATTGAAAATTTACCATTAGAACCACCAGGAGATCCAAGTGAAAATTCCCAATCAGTATAACCATCATAACTTCTTTGCCAAGATAAAAAATTATTTTGTAAATCTGTGATTGAAGGAGTTGTATCAATTATAATTCCATCAGTATTTCTTAATTCAACTAATTCACCTGAATCAGTAAACCAAATTTTTGTATTAGTAAATGTTAAAAATTTATCTGGCGAAATTATGGTTCCATCAGGAATAATAAGTGTTTTTTTCAAAACTGTTGTAGATGCAATTTCCCAACCACTAATATCAACATCTGAATCTGTAGGATTGTAAAGTTCAATCCATTCAGATACAGCTAACGAATCATCACCATTAGGATTAGTATCTATTTCATTAATTACAACATTATCAGAAATTGTTTGGGCATATGCAGGAGCAGATAGTCCAACAACTAAAATCGCAGATAGTAAAAGTAGCAAGTAATTCATTGGGATTTCCTATATTTTATGATAAAATGACTCATTTTAGAAATAGATGGAGAAAAAGTTGAGCTATTTGTTAAAGTCAGAGATCTTAAAATCATGAAAAATAAAGCAAATTATGGAATATTAAGAGATGCGTACAAGTTATTCTTCAGATGCATCACAATTTGAGCACAATTTATTAACAATTTTAGAGCCACATTCCATACAAATTCCCTCACCAACATCTTGCTCAATTAATTGACGTTTCTTTCCAACATAGATTTTGACACCAAAATATAGTCCAATCACAATAATTGCAGAATAAGCAGGTCCTAAGTATTGAATCAATGCAAGCATCACAAGTATCAAACCAGCAATTAAAATTAAATCACGACGCTCAAATTTCATAAAAATTAATCAAATTGAATCGATAAAAACATGCCGAGCTCAGTGCCATTAGTTTACTTCATTTTAAAGTCATTTCTCTAACTCGTCCTCATTGCTCGGCAATATATTAAGAGAATAATTTCATAATAACTGATCTATCATAACCTGAAGAAAATGAGAATAAATGATCTAAAAAAGATTAGGCACGAAAATGCTTATCTAAATTAAATTTGTGATCTTTTGTCATGGGGATATTTAGAAAATTCAAAGAGCATTGTCAGATATGTTTGAAAAAATTCAAAGTTGAGGAAAAATACAAACAGCATATTGAAACATTACATCCACTTGAAAAACACTGTACAAAATGTGATGAACTAATGGGGATTCCCAAATATCGTCTTATTCAAATGTGGAGAAAGGGATGGTAGTTTGACCCCGAGGTAAGAATTGCATCTGCATACGGATGTACAAAATGTAGGTTCATAGAATTTTATATGGCAAACCCACATCGCAAATTCTATCGTTCCCAGAATCCTAAATATTAGATACTATACTAGAAAAATATACTGCATCCCAATATTTCATATCTAAAAAGAAAAATTCTTTTTTAAAATTATACTTTTTTATATCTAATTTTAAATTGACGAATAGATTGAAAATTATAATAAAAAATGGTGAATCAGTCGAAACATATCATAATGCGGGGGATGTAGTTGTTCTTCCAAAAAGTAAACTAGTTAGAAGGTTTAGTGAATATGGTTCTTTGATTGAAGAATACAAACTTGTGGATAAAAAAATCACATTAGAGGATGACCTTGATAATGATCAAACAGAAATTGTTGTAACGTTACTCGTTAAAAAATAATAATTACAAATAGGAAACTAGTTGGAAAAAAGGAACAGAATAAAAAATCATCAATAATACCCCACGCCGAGCATTATCTTGTTGTAGGCATAACTTTCATCAGTCAAAGATTGTTAGGTAATAAAATAATGATTGTGGTGGGATCGGCGAAATTTGAATTCGCGACCTCTGCGTCCCAAACGCAGAATCATACCAAGCTAGACCACGATCCCAGCGAAATACGAAAGTGCCCCAATTTAAGCTTCACAGATAATAATTTTAAAGGCAGGTGAAGGATCAAAAATGTGTTAAATGAAGATTATGTCAAAGCAGGCAAAATTGCAGCTGAAGTTAGAGAAATGGTCAGAGTGAAAGATTGGATAGGTAAAACAGTTTATGAAATTTGTGAAGAAGTAGAAAATGAAATTAAAAAAAGGGGTGCAAAGTGTGCATTTCCAGTTAATGCAAGTATTAATGAAATTGCAGCTCATTATACAGCAGAACCAAATGATCCAATTACAATCAAAGATACAGATTTAGTAAAAATTGATCTGGGTGCACAGATTAATGGATATATTGCGGATACTGCAGTAACAGTTTGTTACGATGCACAGTTTGATGGATTAGTTCAAGCATCTGAAGAAGCGTTAGGTAATGCAATGTCAATGATCAAAACAGGTGTTAAAGCAAGTGATATTGGACGTACAATTGAATCTACAATTAAACAAATGGGATTCAAGCCGATTGCAAATCTTAGCGGACATTCATTAGAACAATATACAATTCATGCAGGAAGATCAATTCCAAATATTTGGTCAATTGGAGGATTTTCACTTTCAGAAAATACAGCTTATGCATGTGAACCATTTGTAACAACAGAACAAGGAGGAGGGTTTGTAAGAAATGGAAAAATAAAAAATATTTTTGCCATAAATTCTAGAAAGAAAACAAAAAACGAGGAAGCTGATAAGTTATTGAATTTCATATGGGAAAATTTTAACATGTTACCATTTGCATTAAGATGGATTACAAAAGAATGGGAAGAAAAAGAAGCTAGAGGGATATTAGATATTTTAATAAAGAAAAAAGCAGTACAAGCTTATCCAGTACTAATTGAGGTTAATGAACAAAGAGTAGCACAGGCAGAACATACATTCATCCCAATGGAAAATGGAGTTACAGTAACGACAAAAGCATTAGCATAAAAAAATGAGTGAAGAAATTAGACCATGTCCAAAATGTGGTGGATTAATGTTCAAAGAACAAGGTGAAGCAGTTTCTTGGTTTTGTCCAACCTGTAATGTGAAATTCAGAACAAAGTAATTTTTCGCTGACCATATTGCTCAAAAACAGAATTCAAAGAATTTTGAGCCTCAAATAAATTAGGAATTTTATTCTTATTCTCCACAATTCCAGATTTAATTACACCAAGATATTTTATCTTGTATTTGACTTGAATTATTTTTTGTTTTTGGTTTAACTCAGAATTTTTTAAATCGGAAACATTTGCTAAAATATCAGCAAATTTGACAACCTTAGATTGCCATGAAGATTTAGAAAGTTGTTTTAGATAATTTTGTTCTTGTTGATTTTTAGGTAAACGAGTTTCTTTTGTTAAATCAGATACAATTTGAGCAATTTTTTTACCAAAAAATTTTGAAACATCATCATAATCAAAGGAAGTGTCTTCTATAGAATCATGTAACCATCCAGCACACAAAATAGATTCATCTTTAATTCCCATCATTTCAAGATTATTTACAACATCACGTAAATGATGCCAGTATGGAGTTTTATTGTTCTTACGATATTGACCCTTATGTTGTCGTATAGCACATTGTTTTGAAAGAGTTAATTTATTTTTCATATCCAATCTATCCAATTGAGAAAAGTTACTGTATTTGTATAATTACAAAATTAAAAAAATTGAAAATCATTTTTGTAAAGTTTCACCATAAATTTTTTCAATAATAGTAATGCCATCACAAAAAGTACATTTTGAAGAGGAATTAAACAAAACATCACCTTTACAAAAATCTCGTCTATTCAATTTCTCACATTTTGGACATTTTTCAACGGCATATGCCAGAATAATTTCTTCCTTAGAAAAAATCATTGTGGAACTCCTGCAGTATTTCCCACACCAATAACTACAACAGATTGCCCCTCAAGAGTATTTTCAAGGATCATTTCATACACCTGTGAGCGCACATTATCAGCCTGATCAGCAATTTCTTTAGTCATGAGAGTTATGGCTTCTTTTACTGATTGTTTTACAATAATTGAGAAAACAGGGATTTTATTTTGAGTTGCAATATCTTCAATTTGGAATTTTTCAGTGCCAATTCCACCAATTGCAGCACCAAAACCTCGAGCAATAGATGCAGAATCCTCACCTTCCATTTTTAATGCAGCATCAATCATTATAATTGCATCAATTTTGTTATTATCCACAATTTTTTGTAATGCATCATCGGGTCTACCAACAGTAGAACCAGGACCTTCAGCTTTAACTAGAAATAATTTTCTTTGTTCATAATCAATGTTAGCAAGAACAGTTTGAAATGAAATTATTTCTTTTTCTTTATCTAACATCATTTTCCCAACTACCATAGGTCCAATTCCATCACCAAGAGGTTGGCCAGTTTTGAATGCAGGTATAGATGCATCCATTGCTTTTGCATGCTCCATAATAAACGGCAGCATCATTTGTAATGGTAAAATCAAAGGATAGTTTTTTTGTTTTTTTGCAGTCAAAAACATATGATTTACAATTTTATGAATCATTTGTAAAGAAGAAGCAATTTCAATTAAAGTTTGAACACGAGTTAATTCAATCTCATCCATGTTAGGAGATAATGACTTTACATGATTTCTAGTATAGTCTTCTCGGGATCTAACAGTATGTCTTACTTTATCCATAATTCCATTTGGATCCATATCAACAGGCATTATTGTAAAATAATCTAGAAATTGTTCAATTTTTTTTGTAGGGTCATCAATAGGATCTAAATTCTTCTTCACATAATCAATTAACTCCTTTTTAGAATCAGATCTAAATTTATCAAGTTTTTTAATTGCTTTTTTAATTTCACCAGAAGTCACCAACAGTTGAATTTGCTGTCCATAAAATACAAAAATAATTATCGGGATTATCCAAACTAACATCATCAAAGTGTCACCATCATCACCCATAGAGAATATTTGTTCAAAATCAGTAAAATTCAATAAAAACTAAAATTTTCAAATCTAAATTAAATGATTCGTCATAATAACAAAATTTTAAGAAAAAGTACAAAAAAAATACTGAAAATAGTCCTTTTATATAGTAGAACAGAAAAAAACTCGTCATGCCACAAACAAAACCAATGATCAGCGTAGTTAACGTTGTAGCTTCGGCATCAGTTGATCAAAAAATGGATTTGAACGACATTACAAGAAAATTTCCAGATGTAGAATATCATCCAGATGTATTTCCAGGATTAGTCTTTAGATTAAAAACCCCAAAAAGTGCAACATTAATTTTTAGTTCAGGTAAAATGGTGTGTACTGGATCTAAATCTGAAGAATTAGCAAAGAAGGCAGTAAAAACAGTAGTTCAGCAACTTCGAAAAGGTGGAATTAAAGTAAAAAAAGATGCCGTAGTTTCAATTCAAAATATCGTATCTTCAATTAATCTTGGAGGCAAAGTCAACTTGGAGCAAGCAGCAAGAACATTGCCAAGAAGTATGTATGAACCAGAACAATTCCCAGGTTTAATCCATAGAATGCTTGACCCAAAAACTGTCATTCTGATTTTTGCATCAGGAAAGTTAGTTTGTGTGGGAGCTAAGCTTGAAACTGAAGTATATAGATCGGTAAACAATGTCCACTCGTTATTAGAAGAAAAAGACTTGATGGTATACGATTAATTCAAAAAGAATAACTATTTTTAAAGAATTAATTTATTTAATGGGACTTCCCAAAGCAACATCTTCAGTTACAGTCAACCAATATGGTTTATCATCAACATCTGCAGCTAATAACATTGCATTAGATTCAACTCCTGCCATAGTTTTTGGTTCCAAATTTGCAAGAACAATTACAGTTTTTCCAACAATATCATCAGGTTGAAAATATTGGGCACCGCCAATAATAACATCTCTTTGATCATCACCACCTAAATCAATTTTACCTTTAATTATTCGAGATTTACCTTCAATAGATTCAGTTGAAATAATTTTAGCAACTCTAATGTCTAGTTTTGCAAAATCATCATATGAAACAGTATTCATAATTTATCTAAATTTATCGGCTTAAAATGAATTTGCATTATTGTAATTCTTTTTTTGTAATTCCACTAGTTTCAATTTCATATTTTAAAGCAGCTGGTAGTTCCATGTATTTTTTGTTAACCAATTCAATAACTTGATCATCAGGAACATTCACTTTTTGTAATAATTTACCACGTTGATGAGCATATGCATTTTTCCAAAAAGTTCCAGCATCAAAAGTTTCAATTTTAGGCATACAGCAAGTAAATTTGATGTTCTTTTAAATTTTAAGGGACTGTGACGGAAGAATGGTCAAGGCCATTAGAACCGGAGTTAATGTTCTGGATTTTAGGCGTTGGCCCATCACAGTCTGTATCGTTATGAAGTGGAATCTAATATATTTGATACAAAATGAATCAAATTAAAGATGGCAATAATTGTGGTTCAAACAGAAATTAATGCCACATTAGAGAAAGTATGGAAAATTATTTCAGATATAGATAATGAACCAAAATTTTGGAAAGGTACGAAAGAAGTGAAAACATTATCAACAGAAGGGGATATCATCAAAAGAGAAATTACAATAGCATTTAGAGACCAAAAATGTTTACAAGAAATTCAATTAAACCCGAAAAAAACAATCAAAGCTAAATTTACAAAAGGAATTTTAGATGGAACAAAAATAATTACATTAACTCCTAAAACTAATAGTGTGATTCTTGAAACATCATGGGACATCAAATTATCAGGAATGATGAATATGTTTACTGGTGTTATAAAAAATCATATTAAAAGTGGGACAGAGCAAGCAATGGAAAGTATCAAAAGAGAAATCGAGAAATAGAATATGGAATTAATTATTGAAATAATCATATACATAGTTGTAGCAATTCTAATTGGAATTTGTGGAGCATGGATATATCTAATCAAATCAATGATTGAGACATTTACATTGACACCATATTTAGATAAATTTGAAAATACAAACAACAGAATACCTAAAGTTTCAATCATTCTACCTGCAAGAAATGAAGAAAAATATTTGTCAAAGTGTCTAGATTCATTAATTGATCAAGATTATCAAGATTATGAAATTGTGGTAATCGATGATTCATCAGAAGACTCTACAGGAAAAATAATTGCAAACTATGCAAAGAAAAATTCAAAAGTTATACATGTTTCAGCTAATACAAAACCGGAAGGATGGATGGGGAAAAATTGGGCATGTATGGAAGGATATAGGCAAGCAAAAGGGGAATTACTTCTATTTACAGATGCAGATACAAAGCATTCAAAACAAGTAGTTTCATTATCAGTATCACATCTACTAAGTTTACAATTGGATGCATTATCAGCAATTCCAAGATTACTTACATTTGATTTTTTAACAAAAGTCTCACTGCCAATGATATCAACATTTTTGCACACAAGATTTTCAGCAATAAACGTAAACAATCCAAAGAAAAAAGCAGCATATTTCTTTGGAAGTTTTTTCATAATTACAAAAAAAACATACGAACAAGTAGGAATGCATGAAGGAGTTAAACATGAAATAATTGAGGACGGAGCATTAGGTAAAAAAGTAAAAGAAGCGGGACATAAGATGAGAATTGTTAGAGGAGATCATCTAATAGATGCAGTTTGGGCCAGAGATGCAATTACATTATGGCATGCACTAAAAAGATTGATGATTCCTCTTTATTTACAAAGTGAGAAAATTGCAATTGGAAGTTTTCTTGCAGTATTATTTTTATTATTTATTCCATTTCCAATATTTATAATTACAAATTTTATCCCAATAGAATCAATATCTACAAAAATATTATATGTTTCATCAGCAATTGCATCAGCGCTAATTTACACTGGAGCAGTAATTGAAGTAAAAATGGGATTAAAGTTGAAACTAATTCATGCATTATGTGCACCATTAGGCGGATTAGTAGTTACTTTAGGATTTCTTACAGGATTAATTCAAGCTAAAGGTTCATCATCAGTATCTTGGAGAGGAAGGAGTTATTCAATGAAAGATCATACCCAAAGTTCACTTAGCATATAGAAAAATAAGTAATACCTTTACATAGAAATAAGAAAGTAACGATCTTATGGATAAATTAGGCGTGTTTGTAGGTGCAGCAGTAGGAAGTATCAGCATATTAATCATATTTACAGTTCTATTCATCATACCAGGAGAATCAGATGAAAAAGTAATACAGATGCAAAATCAGATAAATGAAAATGAATTACAGATGCAAAATCAGATAGATAAAATAAATAAATTAATTTTAACAAAATCAAAAACACTATCATTAATTGAAATTTTTGAGAAATCAGAACCAGGAGTAGTTAGAGTCAATACACAAAGAAACCAAACTGCAAATGAAACAGGAGGAGTAGGATCAGGTTTTGTGTTTGATAAAAAAGGCCATATAATTACAAATGCACATGTGATAGAAGGTTCAACAAAAATAATTGTCACATTTTTAGATGGTAGATCATATAATGCAGAAATTATTGGAATGGATGAATATACAGATATTGGCGTAATCAAAGTTAATGCAGATTTAAAATTATTACAACCATTATCACTTGGAGATTCATCAAATCTAGAAGTAGGAGAACCAATAACGGCAATAGGTAATCCATTTGGATTATCAGGATCAATGACATCAGGTATAATCAGTCAGATGGGAAGATTACTTCCATCAGGTTCAGGGTATTCAATTCCAGATGTAATTCAAACAGATGCAGCTATTAATCCAGGAAATTCAGGTGGACCACTATTAAACATGAGAGGAGATATTGTTGGAATTAATACTGCAATACAATCTACAACAGGAGAATTCACGGGAGTAGGATTTGCCATACCATCACAAACAGTTGCAAAAATTGTTCCAACTTTGATCAATGAAGGAGAATACAAACACCCATGGATTGGAATTTCAGGCAGAGACATTGATCCAGATATGGCAAATGTATTAGAATTAAAAGATGCACTAGGATTTCTAATTATCACAGTAGTAGAAAATAGTCCAGCATCAGATGCAGGATTAATCGGTTCAGATAAAACAATTGAAGTAGAAGGAAGGGAGTATCCAGTTGGAGGGGATATAATTCTTGCAGTAGATGGAATAGATGTTAGAAAAATAGATGATATTTTGATACATCTTCAAAGGGTAAAAACAGTTGGAGATGAAATGGATTTAGAAATTTTAAGAGATAATAGAACTACAAATATTACAATTATCCTTCAAGAAAGACCAAATTGAAAAAAAATAGATACAAGCATAAATACATCCACTAAAAAATTCTTTTGATGACCAATTTGATATTAAAATCTGAAATCCTAAGTAATGTATTAGAAAACAAATCAGTTACACGTGAAGAAATTATAGATATTTATCAAAACTCAATAAATAATCCAATTGATCTATTTTTAACTGCACAAAAGTTAAGAATAAAAAATAAAAAGAAATCAGTTACATTTTCAAAAAAAGCATTTTTTAATATTGTAAATCTTTGTAAAGACACTTGTTCATACTGTACCTATAAAGCAGAACCAGGAGAAGAAAAAATTTCTTTAATGTCAAAGCAACAAATTAAAGAATTATCACAATTAGCAAAAAAATACAAATGTGTTGAAGCACTTTTTGTGACAGGAGAACAACCAGAAAAAAAATATCCAGAAGCACGTAAATGGCTTAAAGATAATGGATTTAAATCAACAACAGAGTATCTGATACATTCATCAGAAATGGCATTAGAGTTAGGATTGTTTCCACATACCAATGCAGGAAATTTGAATTTCGATGAAATGAAGGAACTTAAAAAAACTAATGTGTCAATGGGAGTAATGCTTGAAAATGTTAGTGATAGGTTAACAAAAAAAGGAATGCCACATTACTTAGCTGCAAGTAAAAAACCAAAAACTCGATTAAAAATTTTAGAAAATTCAGGTAAATTAAAAATTCCAATGACAACAGGAATTCTGGTAGGGATTGGAGAAACAATAGAAGAGATCATAGATTCTATATTAGCAATTAAAAATTTACATAAAAAATATGGAAATATTCAAGAAGTGATTTTACAAAATTTTCAACCAAAACAAGATACAATTATGAAAAATATCCCGTCAGCTAATGAGGAATATTTTAAGAAAATTGTAGCATTATCAAGGATCATAATGCCACAAATGAATATACAAATTCCACCAAATTTATCACCAAAATCATATCAAAGTTTCTTACAAGTAGGAATTAATGATTGGGGAGGAATTTCACCATTAACACCAGATTTCGTAAACCCAGAATTTCCCTGGCCAAAAATTAACCAAGTGGAAGATAATTCAAAAAAAGCAGGATTTGATTTAAAATGTAGATTTCCAATATATCCAGAATTTTTTTCTTTTATTAGTAAAAAGTTAAGAGATAAAATAGCCGTTATTCAAAACGAAGATGGGTACGTAAAGGAAGGATATTGGAGATGACAAATAACATAGATTCGCTGTTTAGAAATGCAGATCCGATCGTATCTGAAATTTTAAACAATGCACTATCTGAAAAAGAAATAACATCCAAAGAGGGATTAACATTATACAAAACAAAAGGAATTGATTTCCACCTAGTAGGATTAGTTGCAGATGAATTACGAAAAAGGAGAGTAGGCAATATTGTATCGTATGTAGTGAATAGAAATATCAATTTTACAAATGTATGCATTAAACAATGTGGTTTTTGTGCATTTAGTAGAGATTTTAGAGAAGAGGAAGGGTATTTCCTGCCAACAGATGAAATTGTACGTAGAGCAAAAGAAGCTCACAGTTTAGGTGCAACAGAAGTTTGCATTCAAGCAGGATTACCTCCAGACATGGAAGGGGATTTGTATGAAAATATTTGTAGAGAAATTAAAAAAGAAATTCCAGACATACATATTCACGGATTTTCACCAGAAGAGATCCTCTATGGAGCAACTAGATCAAATATCTCAATTGAAGAGTTTTTGAAAAGAATGAAGGAAGCAGGTGTCGATACACTACCAGGAACATCTGCAGAGATACTAGATCAAAAGTTAAGAGACAAAATTTCTCCAGGAAGAATTACAGTAAAGCAATGGGAGGAAGTCATTAAAGCAGCCCATAAAATGGGCATAAATACAACATCCACTATGATGTTTGGTCATTTGGAAACACTTGAAGAGAGAGTAGACCACATGGTAAAATTAAGAGAAATTCAAAAAGAAACACAGGGGTTCACAGAATTTGTTCCATTAAATTTTGTTCATTCAGAAGCACCAATGTATAAACATCAATTACATGAAGGAATACAAAAAGGAGGAAGCGGAAATGATGTCTTACTAACACATGCAATTGCAAGAATTATGTTCAATAATTCAATAGATAATATTCAAATGTCTTGGGTAAAAGAAGGTCAAAAAATGTCACAATTACTACTGATGTGGGGAGCAAATGATTTTGGAGGTACCCTAATCAATGAAAGTATATCCACATCAGCAGGTTCAGAACATGGGCAATTATTAAGACCAAAAGAAATTAGACGGATGTCAAGAGAAATAGGAAGAATTCCAGCTGAAAGAAATACACATTATAAAATGTTAAAAAAGTTTGAAACAGAAAATGAAATCGAAGAAGGATTAGATAAGATTACAGATTATTCACAATTTGGATCATATGCAGAATTGATTAAAATTAATAAATTTAGATACAAGAATCCAAGAGAAGAATAATTGTCAGCCTTAGAGAAGGCAATAATTTATTCAAAAAGTATAGGAATAGAAGAATGTGAAGTTGTTGTTGTTAAAAAAAATATTACAACAATAAGAATTACAGATTCAGAAGTTACAGAGATCAAACAAAATTTTGATGAAAATTATGGTATAAGATTAATCCATCAAAAAAAAATTATCTCAATACAAACAACCAACAAAGAAAAAATAACAGATGAAATTACAAAAGGATTGAAAACAACCCTTAAGCTAAAACCTAGGGAATTTTGGAGAGGTTTACCAAGTAAAAAAGAAGTAATACAGTTGGAAGGAACATTTGATAAAAAATTGAAGCAAATTTCAGGTTCACAAGCAACGGATATCGCTCAGAATATGATTAATTCATCTGAAAATAAAAAAATAGATACAATTACAGGTTCATTAAATATAGTTCACGAAGATTTTGAATTAAGTAACTCTAATGGACTAAATTTTAATAATGAATCCACTTACATTTCAGGAATTATCAATGCAGAGTCAGAACAGAGCACATTAGCAGTTTCAGGGATTGGTCATGCTTGTGGAAGAACATTGTCAAAATTTTATCCAGAACAAATAGGATTTGAGGCAAAAAATATGTGCATAAATTCAATTAATCCACAAAAAATTAATTCAAATGTATATTCCATAATTTTTGATCCTTATTCAGTGGGAGAATTATTAGCATTTGTTGTAGCATCAAATTTTAATTTTAAAACATTTAAAGAAAAAAAAAGTTGTTTTTCAAATAATTTTAAAGATAGGATATCAGTTAAAGAATTTAATTTAACAGATAATCCACACATACCTGAAGGGATTGGAACAAAAATAATAGATGATGAAGGGACAAAAACTAAAAAAATAAACTTAATTCAAAATGGAATTTTTAAAAATATGTTTTCAAATCTTTATGATAGTTATAAAGAAGGAGAAGAAAAATCATCAGGTAATGCAATACGAATGGGTTCTCCTATGGGAAGAAGTGCAGAACCAATTCCAATTTCAGCACCACATAATCTAGTAGTTACACCAGGCAATAGTTCACAGGAAGATATGATCAAGGATACTAAACATGGTTTGTTAGTTGGAAGGTTATGGTATACATATGCAGTAAATCCAATAAAAGGAGATTTCTCGTGTACAGCAAGAAGTGGGATACAAATAATAGAAAATGGGAAAATAGTAGGACCAGGAAAATCAGTAAGAATTGTACACAATCTTCCAAAGATGTTAAACAACATTTCAGATATAGGCAAGGATCAAAAGAGAGTAATGCAATGGGCATCATTACCATCAATTACACCGTCAATCAAAGTTGAAAATATCTCAGTTAATTCAATTTAGAGTTCAAATTTAGACATAAATTATTTAACAAATGTGGTTATCAGGTACAAAACATAGCCTGTGGCCAAAATTATACCCATAGTTCGGTTAATTATTTTGGTTTTTAATCCAATTAACAATGAAATACTAAAAATAAGCATAATTGCATAATCCACATAAACGTCAGCAGTAATCAAAACTCCACCAAGAGAAGCACCAACCCCCATAATCATTAAAATATTATAGATATTACTTCCAATAATATTTCCAATTCCAATATCACTATGTCCTTTACGAATTGCAATTATAGAAGTAATTAATTCTGGAAGGGAAGTTCCAATTGCAATTACAGTTAATCCAATAATTTTTTCAGATAAACCAAATTCACTTGCAATAACTACAGCATTGTCTACTGTAAGTATAGCTCCAATATACAAAACAACAATACCAATTGCAATTAATCCAATAGATTTTAAATAAATATTATTTTTATTAGAATTAGAATCATCTTTACTTTTCTCTCTTTGTTTTAATGCACTTCTAAATGTATAAACTGCAAAAATACCCAATCCAATAAGAAGTAAAATACCATCATATTGTGAAAGTTCACCATCAATAGACAATAAAATAAGTAATGCAGAAACTCCAAGCATTATTGGAATTTCTTTTCGTAATACAGATTTGTGAACTGCAAGTGGAACAAGAATTGCTGCAACTCCTATAACCATTCCAACGTTAGCAATATTACTTCCAACAATATTTCCCAAAATTATGGCACTGTGATCTCCAGCAGCTGCAATACTTGCAGCAAGTTCAGGAGTAGATGTACCATATGCAACAATAGTCATACCAATTACAAGATTACTAATACGAAATTTTTTAGCAATGGTAACACCGCCACTAACTAACCAATTTCCACCAAAACATAACAGTATTAATCCAATTAATAATAATACGGCACTTAGTATGACTTCCATAATGAAATTTTAGATACTGGTTGTTTAAAGGAGATGATTCATTATAATTTTACAAGTTTACCAATTCAAGTTAAGTTCAAAAAAATAAGTAATGTTAGAAAAATAATATCAATTATTCAACCTAAATTACAAAATTAGGTGTAAAAAAACCACTCAGAAGGATGAAAAATAAGCTAGTCAAAGACTAATAAGGTAATGTACCGTACCATACTGTATAATGAAAGCAAGACTAACATATGTGCCACTAGAAGTGGCAGATCAATTTGAAGACTTTATCATAGAAAGAGAAGAGCAAGTTTTAGATGCAGTAAAAGCAAGAACCAGAGATTTCAGCACGTTATCTTTGTTAAAGTTGTTATACCAACTTAAAGGAAATCCAATGACATTTTCAAATTTATATTCAAAATCAAAAATTAGAATGAAAAGATCATTTTTGAATTATTTACATTTGTGTGTAAATTATAATTTCATTGAAAAAGAAGCTGTAGGGCCAAATGTAATCTATACAATTACAGACAAAGGAAGAGTAATGCTAAATTTATTCATGCAAAAAAGTAATTAGATAGAGTATTCGAAGCACACTGTGGAAAAAGAATTTCCAGAAGCAGAAATATTTTCAATTAAAAAAATGGAACTAAAAAATCCAATAATTTTTGCAGGGTTTGTTGGAGCAGGACTTGTAGGCCCTCTTTCAATCAATCATATAATTACAGAATTAAAAATGACAGAAATAGCAGTTATGAGATCAAAGTACCTCCCACCATCAACGGTATTTATGAGAGGGAGATTACGTCATCCTTTTAGATTCTATGCAAATCCAGAAGGAACAGTTTGTGCAATAATTTGTGAAATTACATTAAGAATGGAAGGATTGTATTCATTAGTATCATCAATTTTAGACTGGGCAGAAAACAACGGATCTAAAGAAATTGTAATTTTAGATGGAGTTGCAAGTACTGAACATGATGATAAAGCATACTGTGCAGCAGAAGAAGATTTGGTCAGAACAATGGCAGACAAAGATATTAGTTTAATTCCTCAAGGATTCATCACTGGGATTCCAGGAGGAATATTAAATGAATGCCTAGTAAGAGAAATTCAAGGATTAACATTATTAGCAAAAGCAAACAAAACAGAGCCAGATGCAGGCGCAGCTGCAACCCTAATTCATGCATTAAACAGATTTTATGAAATGGAAATTGATACATCAGAACTTCAAAAGGAAAAAGACAGAATTCATTCAGAATTTAGCGAATTGTCTCAAAAATATGTAGAACACAGAGAAGAAATATCTGGAATGTATATGTGATCGAAATAATAGGCAAATTCTTTTATTCACAATAAATGCGCAACAAACTATGGCTTTAACATACAAAAAAGCAGGAGTAGATATTTCAAAAATTAAACAAAGTCAAAAAGCAATTGGAAAATTAATTGTATCAACACACAAACTTCAGAAAAAAGCAAAGATGACACATGGATTTGGACATTATGCAGGGATAGTTGAAATTCCAGGTGGAAAACTTTTAGCTACACATACAGATGGTGTTGGAACGAAAGTAGTAATTGCAAATATGATGAAAAAATACAATACAATAGGAATTGACTGTGTTGCAATGAATGTAAATGATATAATTTGTATTGGTGCAACACCAATATCATTTGTAGATTATATTGCTGCAAATAAAAACGACGCACAGATATTTAAAAAAATTGTAGAGGGATTAGTAAAAGGAGCAAAAAAATCTTTAATGCCAATTGTTGGTGGCGAAACTGCAATCATGCCAGATGTAATTGAAGGAAAAGGATTTGCATTTGATTTAGCAGGTATGGTTGTAGGAATATTAGATAAAAAAGATATGATTTTAGGAAATAAAATTAAAACAGGTGATGCCATTATTGGAGTAAGTAGTTCAGGAATTCATTCAAACGGATATTCACTTGCAAGAAAAGCTTTGCTAACAAAATATTCAGTTAAAGACAAAGTGAAAGGAGTAGGAACATTAGGAGATGCATTACTAAAACCTACAGAAATCTATACAAACCCAGTTCTTGAAATTAATCAAAAATGTAAGATAAACGGATTGGCCCACATCACTGGAGGTTCATTTACCAAATTATTACGCCTCAAAAACGTAGGTTATCAAATAGATTCACTTCCAAAAATACCTCCAATTATGGGACTAGTAGAGGAACAAGGAGTCAAACCAGAAGAAATGTACAAAACTTTCAACATGGGAGTAGGATTCTGCATAATGGCACCAAAAGATCAAGTAAGTAAAATTGAATCAATATTTAAAAAACATAAGATCAAAAGCCAACAAATAGGTCAAGTGATTTCTAAAAAAGGAGTTTCAGTAAACTCGGTAAAAATTGCTTAATTTAACAACAATAAAATAATTTTTAGCTTGGTATCATCTTATATTACAGATTTCTTTGATTTTACTAGATAGCAATGAGTGATGCCCATTTTATTGAAACGATAATCGGTGTAGGAATACTGCTTTTTGCAGCAAAATTAATGGCAGAACTGTTCCTTAGATTAAAACTTCCGATTGTGTTGGGAGAGTTAATTGCAGGTATGGTTGTGGGACCATTTGCATTAGGTGGATTAGAAATAATCGATGGAAAACAATTGTTGCAAATTAATGATGAGATTAGAGTACTTGGAGAGATGGGAGCAATTGTAATTTTATTTATGGCAGGACTAGAAATGACACCAAAAGAATTTCTCAAGGGAGGAAAAGCAGCATTTGTAGTAGGGACATTGGGAGTAGTTATTCCGTTCTTTGCAGGACTTGCAGTTTTCCAATTATTTGGATTTGATGTATTGCAATCAATGTTAATTGCAACTGCACTTACAGCAACAAGTATTGCAATTTCAATTCAAGTTCTAAATGAATTTGGAAAAATTAAAACTCCAGAAGCTAGACTGATCATAGGAGCTGCAATTGTAGATGACATACTAGCAATTGCAGTATTATCAGTAGTAACATCCATGGCAGGATCAGAGGGAGGCGTAGACAACATAGACATTACAGAAATTACAATTACCATTTTGAAAGTACTAGGATTCTTTGCAATTATGTTAGTAGTTGCAGTTGTAGTAATACCAAAAATAATTACACCAAGACTATGGAAAGCAAAAGGAAGTGTTGAAGGAATAGCTACTGCGGCGTTCTTTGGTGCAGCAGCTCTTGCAGGTTCTATAGGATTATCACCGATTGTAGGTGCGTTTGCTGTAGGTATGGCATTATCAACAACCAAAGTATTTGAAAAGATAGAAAACTATATTGGAAAAATAGGGTTAATTTTTGCTCCATTATTCTTTGCAATAATTGGCGCTCAAGTAGATCTAAGAGCAGTAGATTTGAATATTCTCATATTAAGTGGAGCCATTATCGTAGTTGCAGTTACAACAAAATTATTTGGATGTGGTCTTCCTGCAATGTATTTCTTAAAAAGCAAACAAAAAGGACTGCGTGTAGGGATTGGAATGATTTCAAGAGGAGAAGTAGGATTAATTGTAGCAGGTGTTGGAGTAACAGCTGGAGTTCTCACATCTGAAGTATATTCTACAATAATAATCATGGTAGTAGTAACAACGATTATCACACCAATTTGGTTAAAAATTGAATACAGAAAAGAACAAAAAAACGACAGTAATGAATCAAATAAAACGGTAGAACAAAAATCAGAATAAATTTTAACGGTGTAAGATTAACAATATTGATGAATAAATTAGATCCACTAGAATCTAAAGCATATACTGAGATTACTCAAAATCTGCTAACGATTCAGGATCCAAGTAAAAAACAAGTAAAAGAAGAAATCATAAAAATTTGTACAAAATACTCATTAGATAGAATTCCAAAAAATTATGAAATATTATCAATGGCAAAAGAATCAGATTTTGATAAATTAAAAAAAGTTCTAATAAGAAAACCTGCAAAAACAGCATCAGGGGTATCAGTAGTAGCATTAATGCCAAAACCTTATGCATGTCCTCATGGAAGATGCACATATTGTCCAGGAGGAATTGAATCAAATTCTCCCAACAGCTATACAGGAAAAGAACCATCTTCATTAAATGCAATTGCAAATAAATTTGATCCTAAATTACAAATCACATCAAAAATTAAAAAATTAATTGCTTTTGGACATGATCCATCAAAAATGGAAATAGTGATTGTAGGAGGAACTTTTCTATTTATGCCAAAAGATTATCAAAAAGATTTTATCAAATCATGTTATGATGCACAAAATGGAATAGACTCAAAGGATTTGGAAGAAGCAAAATCCAACAATGAACATGCAGAAATAAGAAATGTAGGATTTACAATTGAAACTAAACCAGATTATTGTAAAAAAGAACATGTGAATTTAATGTTGAGTTATGGAATTACAAGAGTGGAAATTGGAGTTCAGTCATTACAAGAAAGAGTTTACAAAATTATCAATAGAGGGCATGATTATAATGATGTAACAGAATCATTTCAAATTTCAAAAGATGCAGGGTACAAAATTGTTGCACATATGATGCCAGGGTTACCTACAATGACACCAGAAGGAGATATTGCAGATTTTAAGAAATTATTTTCAGATCCACAATTACGTCCAGACATGTTGAAAATTTATCCATCACTGGTTATTGAAAATACTCCACTTTATGAAGAATACAAGGAAGGAAAGTACACACCATATTCAGATGAAGATATGATCAAAGTTTTAACAGAAGCAAAAAGAAATGTTCCAAAATGGGTCAGAATAATGAGAGTACAAAGAGAAATCACACCAGGAGAAATTATTGCAGGACCAAAAGCAGGAAACCTCAGACAAATTGTACATCAAAATCTTGCAAAACAAGGATTATCATGTAAATGTATTAGATGTAGAGAGGCAGGATTAACAAATAAAAAAACAGATAGAGGAGACGTAAAACTAAACAGAATAAATTATGATTCCTCAGGTGGGAAAGAGATTTTCTTGTCATATGAAGATAAAAATGAATCAATTTACGGATTTTTGAGATTAAGAAAACCGAGTAATGAAGCACATAGAGATGAAATTAATGATGACACATGTATAGTCAGAGAAATTCATGTATATGGAAAATCATTGAAACTAGGAGAAAAAGAAACAGAAGAAATTCAACATTCAGGACTAGGAAAAAATTTGATGAAGGAGGCAGAAAAAATATCTAAAGAAGAATTTGATGCAAAAAAAATACTAGTAATTAGTGCAGTAGGTACAAGAGAGTATTATCAAAAATTAGGGTATTCGTTATATGGGCCATACATGTCCAAAATATTGAATTAGTGAAAAGAAATGTCAGAAGAAAAAATTATTGGTAAAGGAACATGGATAGATAAATTAGCATCAGAATTAATTGAACGTGAAAAAAAAATAGGAAGAAATTTAGATCTAATAAGAGTAGAAAGCGGTTTAGGGGCATCAGGAATTCCACACATTGGAAGTTTAGGAGATGCAGTAAGAGCATACGGAGTAAAATTAGCATTAGAAAATCAAGGATACAAATCAGAATTAATTGCATATTCAGATGATCTAGATGGATTAAGAAAAGTTCCAGAAGGAATGCAAGAATTTGGTTTAGAAGAACATATTGGAAAACCAGTATCATTAATTCCAGACCCTTACGGATGTCATGATTCATACGGCATGCATATGAGCAGTATTCTTTTAGATGGATTAGAAAAAGTTGGAATAAAATATGAATTTAGAAGAGCCATAGACACATACAAACAAGGATTACTAAAAGATCATATTCATACAATATTACAAAACAGTACAAAAATTGGAAATGCGATTTCAGAATTAGTAGGACAAGAAAAATATCAAAAATATTTACCATATTTTCCAGTTTGTGCAGAATGTAATCGACTATACACTGCAGAATCTACAGAGTACATCAGTAATGAAAAGAAAGTCAAATACAAATGTCATGATACAGAAATTGGCTCAAAAATGATCAAAGGTTGCGGTCATGAAGGAGAAGCAGACATTACAAAAGATTTAGGAAAGCTAGCCTGGAAAGTAGAGTTTGCGGCACGTTGGTCTGCATTTGATATAAGATTTGAGGCATATGGAAAAGACATCATGGATTCAGTAAAAGTAAATGATTGGGTTGCAGATGAAATTTTACAAGTGCCACATCCACATCATGTAAAATATGAAATGTTTTTAGATAAAGGAGGAAAGAAAATTTCAAAATCATTAGGAAATGTAATTACAGCGCAAAAATGGTTAGAATTTGGAAATTCAAAATCAATTTTATTATTACTGTACAAAAGAATTACAGGAGCTAGAGAATTAGGATTTGATGATATTCCAGGTTTAATGAATGAATATAATGAACTTGAAGACACATACTTTGGTAAAATCAAAGTAGATAATCAAGCAAAACTAACTAAGTTAAAAGGACTATACGAATATGTCAATCTACTTAATCCACCAAAACAATCAAGCATTCATGTTAATTACAGACTTTTAATTGAACTAACAAAAATTTTCAAGGAAGATAGAAATGAAAGAGTGATGAAGAAACTAATTGATTATGGTGTAATAAAAAATCCAGAACCAGAAATTGTAAAATTGATTGAAATTGCAGGAAATTACTCAGATGAATTTGATGAACAAGAAAAAACAGAAGTGAGTTTAGATGATATAGCAAAAAAGGCATTAGGAATATTGGTTACAGCATTAGAAGAAGAAAAGGATCCTGAAGATATACAGAATACAATATATCAAATTGCGAAAGCAAATAATTTACAGCCAAAAGATTTCTTTAAAATATTATATCAAATAATTCTTGGAACTTCCAGAGGTCCAAAAATAGGTCCATTCATTACAGATATTGGTAGAAAACAAGTTGCCAAAACACTTTCAGAGTATCTATAATCATGGTTCACGGAGAACATAACAAGAGTAGAAACAGTGGAGGGTTTGCACTAATAATTATGGGTGCATTAATGCTAATAATAGGACCACAAGAGGCAATTGTTCCAAAAAGTCTGAGCGTAATAGTATGGGTTGGAGGAATAGCTATTGGTGGAATTGGATTTTATCTTAAATTTATCAGGAATAGAGTAAAATCCCAGTAAAGAAAGGTTCATCTTTTGGAAAAATATGTGAAGAATAATGGGATTTTTTGGTAAAAAGAAAGAAGTAAAAATTGAGGAAAATGAGGAATTAGTTTTAAAAGAAAAATTAGAAACACAAGTAGAAAGCCTTCAAAATGAATTTAGGATAAAACAAGAAGGAATTATAAAAATTGAGGAAAAAATTCAAACAGTCAAAGAAGAGTACGATACGATAGTTAGTAATTTGATGTTAATCAAAAAAGAGTTTAATCAAAAAAAGATGGAATTAGATGTAGTACAAAGAGAATACAGAGAAATAAGAGAGAAAATTAAAAATTCTGAACAAATTAAAGATACAAAATCAATCAATGAGTATAATAAAACTGAAAAAGAATTCAAAAAGATAAAAGAAGAATTAGATAAAATGATAAAAGAACATAATCAGATTAAAGAGCAAATTATGAAAGGGCAATCATCATTATACGGAATAAGAAAGCAGCAAGTAGAAGTTGGAAAAGAATTGGATGAAGCAAATTCTAGATTATACAACGCTAAGGAAGAATTAGATAAAAAAGATCAATTTCAAGATACAAGTATTTTAACATCAAAAGAAAAAAAAGATATCAAAGGAGAAAATCCTAGTGAAAAAACTAATGCAGGGATAATAGAGGCAGCAAGTGTAGTTGTAGGATCCTTAAAATCAAAATTAACCATAACACAAAAAGAATTAGAGGAAATACAAGGGCTTTTAGAAGAAGAGAGAGAAGCACATAAGAAAACAAGACAGGAATTGATGAAAAGAAGTTGAAGTTGGAAACTATATGGCAGAACCTCCAGGAATTTTTATTGGTAGAGGAGAACATCCGCTAAGAGGCAAATGGAAACCAAGAGTTACAGCAAAAGACGTTACACTAAACCTAGGAAAAGATGCAAAAGAACCAGTAGGAAGTTGGGGTAAAATTATTCATGACAATGATTCAATGTGGTTAGCAAGCTGGATGGATTTTCTTACACAGAAAAGAAAGTATGTATGGCTTGCAGATACTGCAGGGCTAAAACAAGATAGAGACAAGGAAAAATATGAGAAAGCAGTCAAACTTGGAAATGAAATTGAAAAAATAAAGGATAGAATCGTTAAGGACATGAAAAGTAAGGATCCTAAAATTAACAAAATATCTACGGCATGCTATTTGATTTACAGAACTGCCATGAGGGTAGGAGACGAAAAGGACCCAGACGAGGCAGATACAGTAGGCGCAACAACTCTCAGAAAAGAGCACATCAAAATTACAGCAAATACAATTGAGTTTGATTTTTTAGGTAAGGATAGTGTCAGATGGCAAGAAACAGTCGTAGCTGAAGGTCATGACAAGCAATTCCATGAAAATCTTAAAAAAATAATTGAAAAGAAAAAACCTAAGGAGGAAATTTTTGAAGACATCACATCAAGACACGTTAATCAATACTATTCAGGAATTGTAAAGGGGCTAACTGCCAAGGTGTTTAGGACATATCTTGCAACAACAGTTGTTAAAAAATATCTAGTAGAACATGACAACATAAAGGGAAAAACAGCAAATGAAAAATTATACCATGCCAAGTTAGCAAACTTAGAAGCTGCTATGATGTGTAACCACAAAAGAACAATTCCTAAAACATATGAACTAACATTACAAAAGAAACGAGACACGCTCAAAAAAGTTGAAAAAGAACAAGTCTGGAAAAAAACTCAAGAGACTCTCATAAAAGTTGAATCAAAGGAAACAAAAACAGACACTCAAAAGAAAAATAAAACAAAGAGAATAAAGACGCTAAATGAACAGATCAAGAAACAAAAATCAAAACACAAAGAAAGGCTACAAAAATTAGAACTTCAATTAGACTTGTCAGAAAAAACCAAAGACTATGCAATTGGAACGTCCCTTAGAAACTACATAGATCCACGTGTTTTCAAAGCATGGACTGATGAAGTTGGAGCTGAATGGGAGAAATTATACACTGCAGCATTACAAAAGAAATTCCTCTGGGTAAAAAATGAGGACGTGGAATGGAAGAATCTAAAATAAAATTCAGATATCATTAAAATCAAAAAATAAGACATAATTTAGCACCGTAGAATCATTTAATTTCCCATATTTTTCACCATATAGTATGCCGGGGTAGCTCAGCCTGGTTAGAGTGCCAGTTCAATTGGTAAACTCTAACGGTTCTCCAACTAAGGCAATACTCATAATCTGGAGGTCGCGAGTTCGAAACTCGCCCCCGGCACACAGATTATTTTAAAAATCTTAAGATGGGGGTTTCTATGAAAAATTTTAAGATAATTTCAGGTCTAAGAGTAGTATTCTTTGAATCCTTTTTCAGTTGGTACTAATTCAGTCTTCATACCAAATAATCCAGATTTTTGTTGGGCTTTCATTAATCCATTACTTTCCAAGTCCTCTAAAATGGAATTTAGTTCCTCAGTAGTTAGTCCAGTATTTTTTTGAATGTTTTCAAATGATCTCATTCCTCTGTGTAGTTCACCTAAAACTAGCATGTTTTTGGTTTGAGGTTTTGAAGATTTTGGAGGTTCCTGAAATTCAGTAGTGTTTGATTCAAACTGTTCATCAGACTGTTTTTCAAACCTGCCAAAATCAGAACCGTATTGTCTTTCAGAGATTTCCTGAGACTCAATTCCACCGGATTTGAATTTCTTCAAAACACGAGGTAAAATACGTGCCAATGGAACCATTAGGAAAATTATCAAGTAAATCCATGAAAAGTCTGCTTCCATAATACTACTAAGAATAAACAAGATAAATCTGTTGAGTATGGTCATTGCATAGTTCAAGAACAAAATTATGATGGGTATAATAATAGGAGAAATCGAGTATAGAAGATGTCAAAGTATCAATCAAATCCAGTTAAAGTAAACATGAGTGCAGCAAAAATAGTTCTTGCAGCAATTATTGTTCTAATTATCATTGGAGTTGTAGCTTCAGCATCAGTAAAAATTGTAGAATCAGGTAACAGAGGAGTACTCACACATTGGAGTGCTGTAGATATAACAGCATCACCGCTTGCTGAAGGTATTCACTTTGTCGTTCCATTTCAAGATGAAGTAGTTCAAGTTGAAGTTCGTACACTAAAGTATGATAAAGAAACTAGAAGTGCATCAAAAGATCTTCAAACAGTTCAAACAACAGTAACTGTAAACTATCAAGCAGATGGAACAAAAGTTAACTATCTTTACAAGGAAATAGGATTAGATTATGAAAATAGGGTTATTGGACCAGCAGTTGAAGAAACAGTAAAACAAGTTACTGCAAATTATAATGCAGAAGAATTAATTACAAAAAGACCATTAGTTAAGGGAGATATTGAAAATGCAATCAGAGACAGATTAAATCAATTCTATGTTAACACAGAAGTAATTTCAATTACAGACTTTGAGTTTTCACCATTATTTGCGAAAGCAATTGAATCTAAAGTAGAAGCAGAGCAAAAAGCCCAAAAAGCAGAAAATGATCTGATTAGAATCGAAGTAGAAGCAAGACAATTAGAAGCTCAAGCAGTAGGTTTAGCAGCAGCAAACGTTGCAGAAGCACAAGGTGAAGCAGAGGCAATTTCAATTATCAATGACGCATTGTCAAATAATCCATTCTACATAGAATGGCTAAAGACCCAAGCATGGGATGGTAAACTTCCACTAGTAGTAGGAGAAGGTAGCACACCGTTTATCTCAATTCCAACTACACCATAAAATAACTAAGTAGAAATTATTTTTATCATAAAATAACTAAGTAGGAATTATTTTTCTTTATTTTTATCGTTATCTCTAATTGCATCATACATTGCTAGAAATTGTTCTGGTTCATTTTTTGTATAATTTTTTTCAAGTTTCTGAATTTCTTGAGGAGACAATGGCTCTCCTTTATTCTCATAATATTCTTTAATTATTTGAGAAGGGGTCTTGTCAATATTGTATTTTTCAAGTGTTTGAGTTATTGATCGTTTAGATAACATATTTTGTAATAATAATTTGTATACTAGATATGAACAAAGTGCAATTACAGTGACTACCAAAATAGGTATTATGATAACAGGTGCCATACAATACTAAGGGACAATTGCATATTTCATTGTTATTCTTTTTCCAGTAGTAGGAAATTTCTTTTTAAGAAAATCAAGTTAATGTTAAATGTAGTATTTTGATATTTTAAACGAATTGGGAGAATTTCAAGAGTTTACTGACGCGTTATTTGGGCAATTATCAGTTGAAATTGATGAAGAAAAAGAAATTATCAAATTAGCAAGTAGGGCCAACGACGACATAGGCCAAAAAGTGAAATTTGATGCCTTGGAGGACATTGCAAAAGATGTTTTCTCCAATTATAAAACTAAAGTAGAAGAATTTCTAGGTGTAAAAGTACCAGAAGACATTGATTTAAAATTCCCAGAATTAACAGATTTGAAAAGATTGAAAGGTGAAAAAGTATTTGCAGACAAAGAATCTAAAGAATTTGTAACTGAATTATTCAATGCCGTTGCAAAAGAGGACAAAACAAAGATTGCAGAATTAATGCAACAAGATACAGCTAAATATTTTGTATATTCTACATATGCAATTCAATATATTTCCAAAATTACAACAACGTATGGGGATTATCTAGATTCAACCATTTATTTGAATAAATTTATTCTATCAAGATATCCAGAAATAATTCTTCACAAGCAAGGAGAACCGTATGAATTAAATTTTGATAATGTGAATTCGGGATACATAGGAGCGGTAAAAATGACAGTAATTGAAGAATTGATTCATGCTGCTCAAGAAAATCTACAACAAGTAAATAAAAATGCGGCAATTGAGGTAAATAAAATAAATGAAGAGTTAGCAGGTATTATTTTATCATTGGATACTGAAACAGTTAACAAACTTTCAGAATATTGTCAATTACAAGCTGTGCCAGATGATTTTCCATTTGCAAAAAAAGCAAACCTATTTTTCTTTTTGAATCCAGATCATTTTTTAATTGAACAAATAGGTCCAGATGTAATGACATTTACTCATGTACAAATAGATCCAAAAATAGGAGAATCAATTCCTCAACTTTTAGATATTTACAAAAAATGGCTAGTTCCAATACAACAACATCATGCAGCATTTACAGCAATGGAAGGAATGGCAGCTTTTGCAATTGAAAGTATCTTGAAAGAGGATAAAGATTTTCAAAATTATTTAACTACCTTTATGGGCACTGATTTTTCAGCATATCAAGTGAGAAAAAGCATGGGAAAAGACTTTACAAAAACAGCATATGAAAAATTAGGCACAAAGACATTCAAGAAAATGATTGAAGTTCCTCCAAATACAAAAGAATTGAAGGATCCTCAATTATATCTAAAAAAACTGAGTTATTAATAATTGAGTGAAAAATTTGACCCATTAGTTGCAGAATGGATATCATTTGTAAAGAATCCAAACTTCAACATAGTTGAAAAATGTCTTAAATTTTCACAATTAATAGAATATCCAGATTTACAAGTTGATGAATATATTAAAAAAATTAATCAAATTGGAATGTCATTAAAGGAATCAATTAGTGATGTAAAAAATCCCACATACCTTATTTCAATGCTAAATGAACATCTCTTTGAAAATTTAGGTTATGGTGGAGATGGTGATGATTACTATAATCCAAAAAATAATTTTCTAAATGAAGTAATAGATAAAAAAACAGGTTTGCCAATTACAGTATCCATCCTTTATGTTGAAATTGCAAAATTTATTGGGTTAGATCTTAAAATTGTAGGATTTCCAAGTCACATATTAGTAAAATATAATGAAGAAATGATATTGGATCCATTTTATGATGGACGTTTATTAGATATTGAGGATCTGCAAGAAATCTTAGATGCAAATTTTGGAGGAGAATTAGAATTCAAACCAGAATTTTTGGATGAAGTAAAATCAGAACAAATTCTCATAAGGATGGTTCGTAATTTAAAAAATTCCTACATACAATCATTTGTTTATGATAAAGCATTACGTTGTGTAAATATGTCATTAGCAATTGAGCCAGAGTCTCCAGAAGATATTAGAGATAAAGGAATTTTAGAACAAAGATTACTAAATTCGGAAAAGGCATTAGAGTATTTGAATAAATATTTAGAAATAAATCCTAATGCGGAAGATGTAGATTTTATTTTAGAATTAATTAGAAGTATAAAGACAGAAAATTAATCAATTATAGAATCAACATCTTTGCCTTCTTTAATCATAGATATTTCATGACGAGCAAGCTTATTTCGAAATGCTCTTTTTATAATATCTAATTCACTTCTAAGCAGTGCAATTTCATCTTCAAGTTTTGCAACTCGCTCATAAATGGTTTCAGCATCTGTACTCATAATGAATTATGAATAAAAAATTGTCTTAAAAAGTTATGGGTGAATAATTTGATTTGTTATGTAATTTTTAAATTATAATTCAAATTCTTGACGACATTTTTCACATTTTGCTCTTTCTTCACCAGGTGAGCCTAAGAGGAAAATTTTTCCAATTGTGTGACATAAAGGACACATTCCAGTGGTGGCATTTTTTGGACCCGTACGAATGATTTTTTGACTTTTTCTACGTCCCATGAAAAAAACTCACCATAGCGGTCTATTAAGTTTTAATGGCGCGGGGAGAGGGATTTGAACCCACGAGTTCTTGCGAACATGAAATTAGCAATCTCACGCCCTACCGGGCTAGGCGACCCCCGCATAATTAAGACTAGATTTATCTGTAAATAAATTCATTCGTTATCGTATAAACTATAATTATTTACCATTTCATCCATGGACAATCTTTTACCACCAACAATTTTGAGATCTACATCTATTTTTTTGTCCAAGATTGTTAGAATGTTGTATGTATTTTCAAAAAATCCACGTACTCTTTCAGAAGTAGCTGTTCCAGCATTTACCACAGTTAAATTCCTAAAATTCCAAGCCCATGGTCGATGTTTATGTCCACATAGTACAACATCAACATGAGTATCTAAAATAGTTCTTAAAACATCTCCAGCATCAACTACAGTTAATTGATCAGAACCAGTATCAGGGATTGCAATTAAGTGATGATGCATTGCTACAATTTTTATTTTGTTCTTGTATTTTTTCATAGTTCTATCTAACCAAATATTTTGTCGATAACCAACTTCACCATTATTTCTATCAGGTCGTGCAGTACCGACTGTAACTAAAACAACATCATCAGATAATTCATTTACAGATTCAAAAGGGAAAAATTTTTTGAATAGTAAATAACCAGTATTTCTATAATCGTGGTTTCCAGGCATAATAATGATTTTTTGTGTATTAAATTTTGATAACAATGATTTACATTTTTGATATTCTTTCATTAGTCCTTCATTAGTTAAATCTCCAGTAATTACAATTGTGTCAGGATTAAGTTCATTAATTTCTTGTACAAGTAAATCAAATTTATCTTCTAAAAATTGAGAACCAATATGAAGATCAGATATTTGTACAATTATCATTAAAATTATTTTAATAAAATTAACTATTAAGTCATAACTATAGTTACAACAAAAACAAGGTAGAATTAATTAGAAGTGTATAAAAAATTGCAATAATGAGTAAGAAATCTGCAGTAATGAAAGGGGATGGTATTGGTCCAGAAGTTGTAGATTCAATGCTAAAAGTTCTAAAAGAATGTAATTTTCAATCAGAATTAATTTTATGTGAAGCAGGCTCAGAACAATGGGAGAAAAACGGTAGAAAAGACAAATCCTATATTCCAGATTCAACTATGCAAACATTAGAAGAGGTAGACTGTTGTTTTAAAGGACCAACTACAACAATACCAGTTCCAGGTGCACCGAAAAGTGTTGCAGTTACATTAAGACAAAAATTTGAACTTTATGCAAATATTAGACCGACTAAAACTTATGATAGATTAACACCAAATCGAAAACTTGATTGTGTATGCTTTAGAGAAGCAACTGAGGGTCTCTATACAGGAGTAGAAACAAAGATTACAGATGATGCAGCAATTGCAATTAGAAAAATTACCAGAAAAGGAAGTAGAAGATTACTTGATTCAGCAGTAGATTGGGCAAACAAATTTGAAATGAAAAAAATGGTGGCAATTACAAAAAGAAATATCCTAAAACAAACAGATGGCATATTTTGGGATGAAACACAAAAGGCAGTTGAAGGAACTGGAATAGAATTATCTGAGATATACATAGACAACATGGCGCAACAAATGGTAATTGCAACTGAACAGTTTAACGGTTCAGTATTAGTTAGTACAAATTTATTCATGGATATTATTTCAGAACTTGCATCAGCTCTAGTTGGCTCAATTGGATTAATTTATTCTGCAAATATTGGAGACAATTATGCAATGTTTGAAGCAGCTCATGGAAGTGCACCGCAATTTACAGGACAAAACAAAGTAAATCCAACTGCAACTGTGTTATCAGGTGCATGGATGGCAGATTATATGGGTGAAAGAGAAATAAGGGATGCAATATTTTCTGCGACTGAACAAGTCATCAATGAAGGTAAAACAGTGACATGGGATATCGGCGGTAATGCAACTACTACGCAAATGACAGATGCAATAATCACATATGCAAAAAATAATTTAAGAAAATAATTAATTTATTGCTTCCACAAGAATTAATTCTTCAAAAAAAAGTTTCTTTTTTGCAATTATTCTAGTTTTTAATCCTAATTTTTGTGCGTAATCTATGAGTTTTGAATAATTTGACAATGAAGAAGTGACAAAAATGAATTTACCATTTTCTTTAAGATTGTTCAAAGCAGAATCAAATATTTTTTTTGGAATTTCAAATCCTTCAGCACCACCATCAGTTGCAATATCTAAAATTTTATCAGTTGCAAGATAGGGTAAATTACAAACAATAAAATCAAATTTTATTTTTAATGCATCTGAGCTATTACAACAAATCAAGTTATGTGTTTTGTAAGAACTTTGTTTTTGTAATACATTATAATTAATATCAGTTCCAATAACAAGAGAGAAATTATTACAAAGTAATTTAGTTAAATATCCAGATCCGCTACCAATATCTAATGCATAATTTCCTTTTTCATTTTCAATATTGTTTGCAATAAAAAAAGTATCCTCGGATGGAGGATATTCATCATTTTTCAAGAATTTGTTTTGCAAGATTAACTATTTCATCTCCTGAAAGATCATCAACACGTTTCTCTATTGTACTTTGTTTATTGAATTGTTTTAAAATATTTTTTACGGTTTTTCGTCTATAAGAAAAAATATTATTAATTGTTGAAATTAACTTCTTATCTATAATAGTTTTTTTTGAAATTTTTAAAATTACTGAATCAACTTTTGGAGGAGGGGAAAAATTATTCTTGCCAACATCAGATATTTTTTCTATATCAAATGCATAAGTTGCAATTATACTAATTGCCCTTCGATTTTTTGATGTTGCAACAAGTTTTTCTGCAAATTCTTTTTGAACCATTATGATTCCATGAGAAAAAGAATTTTGGGCTAACCATTCAATTGCATCTTTGCTCTTAGAGTAGGGTAAATTAGAGACAAAAATTGAAAATTTATCCTTTTGTTTAAATCCATCACCCCATTTTAGTAGAAGATTATCAAGTTGAGTTAATTCAGATTTTGCTTTTTTTATTAAATTTCTATCAGCATCAACTGAGATAACTTTTTGAGCATTTTTACACAGTAATGAAGTTAGGATACCAAGTCCAGTTCCAATTTCAAAAACAACATCAGTTTTAGAAACTCTAGCTTCTTTAACAATTAATTCAGCAATAGATTTTGAATTAAGAAAATGTTGTCCCAATAATTTACGCTTTATCATTTCTTGACAAAGAGATTCATTCTACTTTCACCAGAAATTTCATCCATAATTCGTTCAGAGATATGTTTGACTGGATCCTTAAACCCAACTCTATCTTGTAAATCTTCATAACTTTCAAATTTTTTCTTCTCTCTTTCTTCTAACATTGTTTTCATGTATGTTTTTCCAATTCCAGGAATTAATTCAAGTGCATGTATTCTTGGAGTTAATGGTCGTGAATTATTAAGATATTCCACAAATTTTGTTTCATTAGTAGTTACAATAGTTTCTACGACAGTAGATAGTTCACTTTGAGCAGCTGAAGAGATATTATCATATTCCATTTTTCCCAATACAGATGAAATTTTAGTTCTTCCTTCTTTACCAATGTAAATTTTTTCTCCGATTTCAAAACTTGAATTTTGAACCCCAAGAACTTCTAAAAGAGTTAAACGATCTTCGCCAATAGAAGTAATAATAATTCCATCTCGTCCTCGAACAGTAGTTGATTTTCCTCTGGGATTAAAATCTAAAACATATGCATACTCTTCATATTTTCGAGGAGGGGATTGAGCCCGATACAAAATTAATTACTCCGGAAAAATTAAGAATGCTCCTGGATTATTTTGAGCATTTTTTCCAGGGTTTCGGCAAGAATTAATTTTTTCCAACCGAATGTAAATGAACGTAATTCAGCCATACTTGTTGGTCTGATATTTACAATTTCAACAGCTTCGTCTTCTGTCAATTCACAATCTTTGATAAGTTTCTTTTTCATTTCTTTTGCAACTTTAGAATCTATAGATACAAATTTTGAAACATAATCGTATGTCCAACGTTGTATTTGATCCATTTCTTCAACATCAACTTTACCTAAAATTTCTTTAACTTCAGAAAGAGAAATTGCTTTTTTTTGTTGTACTTCTTCCATAATTATACACCGAATGGTTTAATGTGATCTAATCTAGTGATTAAGGTTTTTGGTTTATTACCTAATTTTACACTCAAAGTGATAGCACGTCTACCAACATTTGTAATAAGACCTACTTTTCCATGATATCTTCTATGTGGCAATCCCTTATGCTGTCGTGGATCAATGATAACAAGTGCTTGTTGACCTTCTTTATATTCACGTAACAAAAATGACACTCCCCTTGGAGACTTTTTTGTCATTACAGATCTAGATTTATGTTTAAATCCATGTGAACGACCATGGGACTTCTTAGTTGCCATGAGTCTAAAACCTTGGAAAGCCCTATTTTAACACTTAGGACATAATTCTAAAAATTAACCAATAATGTCAGTTCTGAGTTGTCCACATGCAGCTGAGATCTCAGTACCTTTTTCAATTCTAATAGTACAATTAACACCTGCACTTGACAAAATTCTTTCAAATTCGTGAACTCGATTATTAGAAGGTCGTTTAAAATCCCCAGCTGTGGGATTAATAGGAATCAAGTTAACATGAGAACCATTACCTTGTAGAAGTTTAGCTAAAGTATTTGCAATTTCAGGGGAATCATTAATCCCATCCATTAAAGCATATTCAAAAGTAACACGTCGGCCAGTTTTTTTAAAATAATTATAACCCAATTCAATTATTTCCTCAACAGAATTAGGGGTTGCAGTAGGAACTAATTTCTTTCGTAATTCATTAGTTGGTGCATGCAAAGATATTGCCAATCCTATTTGTAAATTTTCTTCAGCTAATTTTTCAATTCCAGATTTAATTCCAATAGTTGAGATAGTTATATGACGTTGTCCCAATCCAAATCCTCTGGGATGAGTTAAAATTTTAACAGCCCTAATCATTTCGTCATAATTTGCCATAGGTTCACCCATTCCCATGAAAACTAAATTTGTAACATGTTCATCTCTTTGTCGTAAAATCTCTTCAAAATGAATTACTTGTGATATAATATCTTCAGCTTTTAGATTTGTTTCAAAACCCATTTGTCCAGTTGCACAGAAAACACAGCCCATTGCACATCCAATTTGAGTTGAAACACAAATTGTTGATCTTGGGTGACCACCAATTTTGGTTGGGTCATATTGCATCAAAACAGTTTCAACAGAATTATTATCACTCAAATTAAGTAATAATTTAGTAGTATCCCCATCTTCACTTACAATACGATGAGTTTCTTTTGCAGAACCAATAGTATAACCAGATTCAATTAATTCAGTGATCAATTGTTTTGGAAGTTGTTTAATTTCAGAAATACTTTTTGGGAATTTATAATATAATGGGAGTAAAATTTGATCTGCTCTGTAACGAGGATACCCCATATCAATTATTATTTTTTCCATTTCTTCAGGAAGAAATCGATAAAGATCAGTCATGATACAAGATTACAATCCCAAATGATATTAGAATTTAATGAATTAGGATAAAAGAAAAAGAAAAAGAAAAAGAAAAAGAAATCTTCTAGAGGTTAGAAGTCATCAGATGTAATATTTGCACCGTGATCTTCCACTATGTCTACTTCAGGTTCTACAGTAGCCTTAACTTCAGGTTCTACAGTAGCCTTAACTTCAGGTTCTACAGTAGCCTTAATTTTTGGCTCCTTAGTTTTTTTAGTTGCTTTTTTTGCAGTCTTTTTTGGTTTTTTCTCTGCCTCTTCAGGATCAATAACTCCTGCTTCACCTAAAGCAAAGATTACTTCTTCTTCAGGATGATGAGGACTATCTACCATTCGAGCAATTCGTTTCTTACCAGATTTCTTAAAGTAGATTCTGTAAGTACTTGTATGTGCAACTACATTTCCACCAATAGGTCTAGTTGGATCTCCAAAGAAAACATCAGGAGATGCCATAACTTGATTGGTTGCAATTGCAGCACAATCATATGTTTCTGCAATTCTAACCAACAAATGAACAAAATGATTTAGTTTTTGTTGTCTAACAGATAATGTTCCTCTTCCAAGGTATTCAGCACGGAATAATCCAACTGCAGAATCTGCAACAATTAATTTAACATTGTTTTCTTCAATTATAGCACCAGCTTCTTCAAGAATTAAAACTTGATGTGCGCTGTTATATGCACGTGCCACAATAATATTATCCAAAACTTTTTCTGGATCCATATCATGAGCTTGTGCAATTTGTACAATCCTTTCAGGTCTAAAAGTACCTTCAGTATCGATATACAAAACACCACCTTCAAGTCCACCTTCTTCTTTACTTTTTTGAACCATTACAGACATCGTATGAGCAAATTGTGTTTTACCACAACCAAATTCTCCATAGACTTCTGTTAAGGCTCTAGTTTCAATACCACCATCAAATAATGTATCAAGACAATTTGTACCAGTTGTAATTTTGCCAATACTTTGTCGAGTTTTATAGAGTTCACTTGCACTAATGAAATCTTTAGCAAGTAAGCCACCTTCAACTAAATGTTTTCGGGCTTTATTGACAATTTTTTCAGCTGTGTCCTTTTCCATTCCAGTTATTTCTGCAATATCAACAGGACCTCTAACGATGAGATCCATGACGTTGTGGACACCTGCATCGGATAATTTTCTTGTAGTTACAGGACCTACGCCCTCTAAACTATCTAATCTTAAATCTTCAACCATACCGTATAGTACGGTACCAGTACTTTATAAGAGTATTGTTGTAAAAACTAATTGTAAATCGTAATAATGATTAAAACACTAACGTCGTTTTCTTCTTTGACCAGGTTTGTTTTGTCCTGGATATCTACCTAAAGCAAATCGTTTTTTGAAATTACTTTTATTTGCAACACTAGAACTATCGCCTACAATTTTTCTACCTTCTACTTTAGGAGTTTGTCCTCTTACTTTACCTGCTTTAGTAAGTGATCCGTGAGTTGCCATGATTTAACCAATGAATTAGTGAATTTATGTATTTGGATAATCTACCAATACTTTGCTTTGATAGTTTCAATGACTCTTTCGTGTTCAGGGCTTTTTCTACGTGCATATTTTTCCATTGCACCTAGTGGAACTCCACCAAGAGATCTAGCAATTGCATTAAAGAAGTATCTTTGCGGTCCTCTTGCACCAGTCTTAGTCATGAATTTTTGAATTGCATATTTGAAATTATGTTGCCATGTCTTGTAAAGAACACCTAGTTGGGCAGGAGTCATTTCTTGTCCAATGTTAAAGAATTGAGATGATTCTAACAATCCAATTGGGACAAAAGTTAGAGCAGTAGCAGTAAACATGGATTCAGGTTGCTCATGTTCTAATTCACTAAGCAATCTAATAGTTTCCCATGAATCTTCAGGAGTTTCATCATTATCAAGACCCATAATCAAGGTAAATGCAGGAATCCAGTAATTTTCATTCATGGTTTTTACACCCTCTTTTACAACCCAATGCCATTCAGATGGATCATATGGAGCAAGTTTTCTATCAGCGTATTTACCAATTAATCTAAGACTGCCAGTTTCTAATCCAGCTTGGACACCAATCATATTATCAGGACCAGCTTTCATAATTCTAGATAAGTTTGGAAGAAGTTTTTCATCAGCGATTGCTCCAGCTAATGTACCGTGAGTTGGATTTGTGTGTTCAACACCAGTAGACATAATTGCAGTAAATAATTCCTCTAATGCTTCTCTATTTGGTTCCATTCCTTTTGCAGTTCTTGGATCCATACCATAGACAAAAATATCATCACTGTGAATCCATGCAGACTTTGAACCACCTTTTTTAATGTTAACTTCAATTTCTTTTTTCACTTTTTCTGGAGAATAATATCTCAATGATCTTAATGTAACATCACAAAACTTACATCCCCTTCCACAACCACGCATTACTTCTACCATTCCATGCATGCTAGGTTCTACAATATCAGGAATCTCTTCTAACTCAGGTCTATCCCAGAAATTTACAAATCTTCCATGAATTTTTTTTCCTTCTCTTTCAAATTCTTTAATGTTAACTTTAAAGTCACTTCTTTTTCTGAAAGGATCCATATTTTCAAAATCACCATTAATTAAATAATTGAAAAATCTTCCTGCATGTCCATCAATTTCAGGTGCAATGCCACCAAGCTCTCCCTCTAATATTGCATAAATTCCAAACTCCTCAATTTTTGCAGGATCATAATTATATTGCCAAGTACCTGATGCACCAGAAATTACTTTAGCTTTACTTCCAGTTCTTGCTTTAGCAGCTTTAATTCTATGATGTAATTCTGCATTGTAAAATTCATCATAAGATGTCTGTTTTCTCCCATAAGTAAATGTCATAGTAACTGGACCCATTCCAAGTGGATCCATTTCATAAGTTCCAATAACTTCAGTTTCAGGACCAATAAATTTTTCAATATGATTTGGATGAGCAACAACAACATCTTTTCTTGCAAAGCCATCACGTAACAAACCAGCTTCTAATTTTCTTAATCCATATGGAGCATATTTTGCTGCGCCATCAATATCAGGAGACCAATTGCAAATAAAATCAAATAGAACTTTTGGAGTTACTTGTTTTCCAAGAATTTTATACCAAAAGCTCTTTGGATCTCTATTAGGGTCTAATGCAGGGGCACATCCGAAAAATGTTGCCAAAGACAATCCCCTATACGGAGACATCAAAGTTCTATCAGCAGTTAAAACAATTTTTGGAGTTCCCATTACCTTCACGCAAAATATTTGATGATGGATTTTAAACCTTACTGGTAAAAATCAATAATCTTCAAGAATACCAGCCTTATTTCGATGAGAATATCCAAATTCCTTGTTTTTGGACAGATGATTACCATCAAAGATAGTTCCATCCTTACAAGCAAGATCCTCACCAACGCAACAACTACCACAAATTCCAATACCACATTTCATCATACGTTCAAGACTTGCTTGAACAAAGATACCTCGAGAATGAGCAGATTGAACAATTTTGTACATCATTTTTTCAGGTCCACAAGTATACACTCCGTCAAAATGAGATGTACTTACCAATTTTTCAGCTGCATCAGTAACAAATCCTTTTTCACCATAACTTCCATCATCTGTAGAAACAATCACATTATGCGAATTATTTTTTAAAAGTTCATTTGCTAAAGTTTCAAAGAAAACTTCATCCTTAGATTTTGCACCAATTAAAACAGTTACATCATCGGTAGGTTTTACATGAGTAAGTAATCGCATCATTGGGACAAGGCCAGTTCCACCTCCAACTAACAAAAGTCTTCCTTCTTTAATATCAAAAGCATTTCCATAAGGTCCACGAATTCCAATTTTGTCTCCAGTTTGAATATTAAATAATCCAGTAGATGCTAACCCGTGTTTTCTTACAGTGAATGCTGCCTTTCCAGATTCTTTAGAAATCATTACGCTCATAGGTAATTCATTAATTCCAGGAATCCAAACCATTGCAAACTGTCCAGGTAAAACATTAGACATTATATGATCTGAAAAATATAAAGTTCTAACAGTAGGGGTTTCATCAATTACTTTTTCAATTGTAACGATAGTAGTATGGTTAGAATTTCTTTGCAAGTCCCACCATCTCCCCTATTGTAGAATAATTTTTCTTTTTCATGTATTGTAGAATACCTTTGTTAATATCATCAAAAACATTAATCCAATTATCACCAATAGCACTACCAAGTTGAATAGCAGAGGCACCAGCTAAGAAAAATTCAATTGCATCTTCCCAAGTAGAAATACCGCCACACCCAATTATTGGGACATTATATTTTGAAGCAATTTCATAAACGCATCTTAAAGCAATTGGTTTAATTGGAGTACCAGATAACCCACCAAATTTATTACTAAGAATAGGTCGTTGAGTTTCAACGTCTATTGCCATAGCTCTAACAGTGTTAATTGCAGTAATAGCATCAATTCCAGAATCAATTGCAATTTTAACAGTATTCAGATAATGAGTAGTACCCAAACCAACTTTTGCAATTACAGGGACATCAGTAGAATTTTTTACAGTAGTTACAATTTTTTTTACTAATTCAGGATCATCTCCAACTTCTAAACCAACTTTTGCTACATGAGGACAAGATAAATTTAATTCAAATGCAGTAACTTTACAATTTTTAAATTCATTTATCATCATTTCAAAATCTTTTGGAATAGAACCAACTAAACTTACCATAATTGGAACATTTTGATTTGATTCAATCATTTTAGCAAAATTTGTAGCTCCAGGATTTGAAAGACCAACAGCGTTCATCCAACCACCTCCATTTACACTGAAAATAGTTGGATTTGGATAACCCTCCCAGGGTTCACTACTAAGGGACTTAGTAACAACAGCTCCAGCTCCTGAACGATATAATCGATTAAACACATCTAAGGAAATTCCTAAAATTCCAGATGCAAGCATAGCAGGTTTATTCAATTGAATTTTACCTATAGAAGTTGCAAGACTAGGTTCCATCAGGATAGATAAATCTAGTTTCGAATATAATAGTTGATTTGAGGGTCTAGTACATTTTTTAAAGGTGATCTAGGTTCAACTATTCATGTATTCAGTAATTTTAACAGAATTAGGAATATCAGTTTTTAATGATGGACAAGTTGATAAAGCATTTGCATTTTCAAATCCAGTTAAAGAATATCTTGCAGTAAAAAGCAAAGAGGCAAAATTAAATGAATTAATAAATTATTTAGCTAAAATTCAAAGAGGGGTTGCAGTAAGTGATGAATCATTACTTGCCATTTTAAAGAAATTTTCAATTGATTGTCATATAATGGATTTAGAACAATTAGAAAAAATACAAACAACAAAACCGCAAATAATTGTAGATTCAGGATTTGCATCAAATCTTCAAGATACTCTAGGGAAATTAAGAGAATTTGCTCTAGGATTTTCATCTTCGAAGGTTACAGAAGTATCACAAAGTCCAGATCTACACATCATCCAAGCAATTAATTCATTAGATGAAATTGATAAAATTGCAAATGGATTAAGTTCAAGACTTAGAGAATGGTATGGGTTGCATTTTCCTGAATTGGATAATATGATAGACAGTATTAACGGATATGCACAAATTGTAATGGCAGGTAAACGTGAATCATTATCAAAACAAGTTTTTGAAGAAGCAGGTTTTCCAGAATCAAAAGTAGAAATGTTATCATTAATTTTATCAAAAAGTAGAGGTGGAGATATTTCAGATATTAATTTAACAATAGTTCAGTCAATTGCAAAACAAATTTTAGATTTTCATGAGTTACGTAAAAAACTTGAAGAGCATGTTGAATCAGAAATGCATGAAATTGCACCAAATGTTTCAGCTATACTCGGTAGTGCTGTAGGTGCAAGAATTTTAGGAAGAGCTGGAAGTCTCAAAAAAATGGCGTCAATGCCTGCTAGTACAATACAAGTGTTAGGTGCTGAAAAAGCATTGTTTAGAGCTTTAAAAACAGGATCACAGCCACCTAAACATGGATTGCTATTCCAGCATGCAATGGTACATGCAGCTCCTAGATGGCAAAGAGGTAAAATTGCACGAGCCGTTGCTGCAAAAGCAGTAATTGGTGCAAGAGTAGATGTTTACGGAGAAGGATTGAATCAAACTTTATTGGATAAACTCAACATCAGAGTGGATGAAATAGGTAAAAAATATGAAAATCCAACTGAAAAA
>JAONQT010000002.1 GCA_028448965.1 Candidatus Nitrosopumilus sp.
AATTGTAAATTACTTTGGTCCATATTGTGGATATGCACAACAATTCTTATTCAAAATGGAAAGAGAAAAGTATGACAAAAAATGGCTGTAAACCCTTAAAATGTCAATTAATTGGTAGGTTTCTGGGCCTATAGCTCAGCATGGATAGAGTGTTGGACTTCTAATCCAATGGTCAAGGGATCGAAGCCCTTTGGGCCCACTTAACAAATTATTTATTCATAATAACAAAATAGGACACATGGGGGATTTAGAATTTAAATTAAATTCAACGGACATACATCAAAATTCTGAAATTATTGGTACAATTGACGTATCATACCCTGGACGATATGATGGAGTAGTAGTCAATACAACAATTTTAGATTCAAATGAACATATTATCTATAGATCATACAATCAAAAAAAGATCTCACAACACGTTTCAAGATTATTTATCAATAAAGATACAATGCCTGAAAATAAAGCAGTGTTTACAGCATCAATTGAATTTGAACCAAATCAAGAATATGAAGTAAAGTTCAGAGTTTCAATAATTGAAGAACATAAAGAAATTGAAAGTAAAATAATTTTTGCAAAATATTCTAACTAAAATCTACTTTTCTCAACAATTAATGAACCGGTCATCCATGGGTGTGGATCACAGTGATAATGTAGTTCTTGAGGTTCAGTGAATATGAACTCATATGATTCCCCAGGCATTACAACTCCTGCAGAGCCAAATTCACCACTGTATGAATCCATATGTCTATGATCAGCAGTTACAGTATGTGGAGTAATATCGTCATTCATCCAAATAACATGATTGTCTATTGTTAGAGTAATCTTTGGATTATTTGGAATATAGCTAGGATTTCCTTCAGTTGCTGCACCTTCAGCAATACTAATCATGAAATTATCAGTTGGTTCCAAAATATGTATATCAACTGATGGTTTTTCTAAAGATTCAGGAAGCCAAAATGATGTGTAAAATACAATTACAGCACCCATGCCGATAATTAATGCAATTACACCAATTCCATATGCATGACTTGATGTAGTAGTACTCATAATTTTTGTAAATCTTCCAAGTTCTTATAAAGCTTGGTCAGAATTTTTGTAATCAAGGTTTTGTGAGATCTTGAGATCCTAAATTAGTATTATTATTACTTCCAACATCCAATTCAGCTTTAGTTGTTGTTGGTGTTGGAACAGTTGGTGCTAACTCTTTAGGTTTTTCTTCAGAAGTGTCATCAGGAAGTTTAGATGTGTCACCAGTTGAATCTACAGTAATTTCTGGAATTACTTCGGATTCAGATAATTCAGGTAAATCTTCTACTATTCTTACAGGTGCTGGTGGTGGTGCATTCTTTTGTTGACTCATTGCATATCTGTAGATATGGAAGAATGCAGCAAATACCAACAAAATAATTCCAATTAAGAATAGTGAAACATTCTTCATTCCAGTTAAAGCTGCATTATATGCTGCAATGTTAAGGAATACTTGGAATGCCAAAAGTGCAACAAGTAACCAGTTAATCCATTTATCTGAAAGATTGATAGTTGCCACTTTTTGTGGACCAGTATTTTTTGCAAGTTTTGATTTTCTCTCAGCTTCATTTGCAAGTTTAATCATCATGTATGTAAATCCAAATCCTAATGGAACAAGTAGAAGCATTACGCCGTAGAAGAATATTGGATCAATTACCAAACGTTCTACCAGTGGAATAGACACATCTGGAGAAATGTAGAATCCCCAGTAAGTCGTTACCATAATTTGTGCAAGACTAGTAATACCAAATGCAGTAACCATTGGTCTATCTCTCCATGAGAATTTCTTGTATCTATCAAGGAATGGGATCAGTACAAGAGATATGATAAACACTAGTGGCCACAATAATCCTGTAACGAATTTGTCATATTGAGTTCTCATAAAAGCGTAAATTCCAGTAAGGTACCATTCAGGAACAGTTACACCTGGGGGTACTGTGGGTTCAAACTTGAATCCCATATCAATTGGGAAAACACCACCAGTGATCAAAATGGCACCACCGATTGCCATAACCATTGGAACATCAAACACGAGGAACCTTGGGAAGTGTACTGCCATCAGTCCAAGCATAACGATAGGTAACAAGAACACGTGTTGTGCATAAAATCTTAAAACAAAATCGGAGAATCCACTACCCAGCGCCGCATCTCTAATCGTTGGTCCAACAACAGGAATAGATGTTGTTAGCGACGCTGCAATACTAATCGCAAGTTCCGCTCTTTCACTAAATATTACATCATAACCGGTAAAAGCTTCAAGGATTGTAACAACACCAAGAATTACACCAGTCATCCATAAAACTTCATTTCTAATTTTGTATCTTCCACTAAAGTATTGATAATACATGTGAAGAACTGCAAGTAAAACCATTGCATTGGAACCGTGATAGTGAATATTTCTTATATGAAAACCAAATGGTACATCATCATTAATGAATTCAACACTATCCCATGCTCTATCCAAAATAGGTTGGTAGTAAAACATTAGCAGAGCTCCGGTAACTCCAAGAATAATAAATACAGTGAATGTTAACATTCCTAAAAATCCAAATGGACTTACAAATCTTGCAGGGAAAGAAAATTTAATTGCAGTAAAGATTGTTCTGTCTACGCCATCCCAAATCCAATAAAGTAGGGCTACTATACCCGTTTTTCTATCAAGTGAAACGGCCATATCCAATTACTCCATTACTGTTTGCGTCAAATTTAGGTGGTAAAATAAAAACAAATCCGTCAGAATCAATTTCTAAAGTTAATTCAGGTAATGTGTCTGATGGTGCAGCTTGTACTGATGCTGGTCCAACAAATGCGGTTCCAGTTAGCGGATCATACATACTTCCGTGACAAGGACATTCTCCTCTTTTTCTTCCGTCCTCAGGCCAATACTTCCACAAACACCAAAGATGAAGACAAATCATACTGTATGCACGAATACTAGTTGTGTCAGTTTTTCCACCACCTAGTTCTTCAGGAAGTCTAATGAATTGCCATTTACGAAATGCTTCTGCATCAAGTGCAGCATCACCAGTTGAAGGGTATGTGATAACTTGTGCAGAATTAATTTCATATGTATTGATATTTGCATGACTTCCGTCTGGTAAAATTACTGGAACTTTTTCTAATGATGCCTGATTAGGGTTGGGCATAAAGTCACCAAATGGGATAAACGGAGCAAAAGCTAAGCCTGTTCCTGCGGCACCCATCAATCTTAGAAAATCTCTGCGGGATAATCCCTCAGATTTTTTTGTCCCAACCTCTGACATTCAAGCTGGAATACTCGATAAATTGGTTATAAACCTTGTTCGATTTTTAGGTATTTTTTTGCCTAATTATCAATATGAGAGAGATTCCGATCGCAACTCCAATAATAATTCCAATTACTAGTCCAAAATCAAATCCAGAATTCGGTTCAATATTAGATGTAACTGAGGTGTCATTATTTTGAACAACTAAGGTGTCATTATTTTGAACAACTAAGGTGTCATTATTTAATTTAGAAGAGGAATCAAATTCTTTTGTATTAATTTTTGATATTGAAAGATTTTGAGAATTAGTAATTTTTTCAGATGAAATGTTGGTAAATTTAGCTGCAAGTGTGATTGGTTCTGTAACTTTATCTCCACCAAATAAAGTTGAATGTGTTAAAAGTGTATAAGTTCCAGTTTGATTTATTGGAACATAAAGTACAGTTGATGTATTATCCTTATTTTTTACAGGAAAAAATCCACCACCTTGACTAAAAAGTGAAGGACCTAACCAATCAAGTGATGGCCATCCAAGAAAGTGACCAAATACTCCAGATGGTACATTTGTTTGAATTATTTTTCCAGATGGATCCATTACAAATACTGCAAAATTTGTATCATCATGTTCCCATGAAAATTCAATAACTCCTGTATCAACAAATTCATTTTGAATATCAAAATAATATTGTCGCCAATCACCAGCCATGTATCTATTTGACATATCAAATGCGCCTTTAGTAAATCCATTTCCATAAAGTACATCATCATTGGATGAACCTTGAATCAAAAGGTGAGTATCATTATCAACAATTGATTCTTTAATTACAAAAGAGACAGGTGCGTTAACAGAATGTTCATTTCCTTCAAAACTTAAAAATCCTTGATAAACACCAGTTTGTAAGTCATCAGGAACAACTAGTGTAACATCAACAGTTGCAATATCTTTTGGAGGAACAGTAACTGTATGAGAATCAAGCCACAATACAGACCATTTATTTTTTTCATAATAACTTGCAGATAAAGTATAATCCATAGAAGTTGAATTCTGTTTTGTATCACCAATCCAATAAGAATATCTTGTTGGAACAGGATAAATTCCAACTAAAGGAACGCCATCAAATTTTTCATTAGGATCTGAAACTCTTAATTCTTGAACTGTTCCCCACGATCCTGCTCTATTTATCATTGATAATTCATTAGAAGTAATTTGTGTATCATTATTGTTATCAAGCCAATCATAAAGATATAATGAAGAAATTTTAAGATCATCAGCATAAACATCAGATGTATTATTCATAAATTGATTAAATGGAAAGTTTACATTTAATATCATTAAAGAGGATTCTTCAGGGATTGGATTTTCATCATCAAAATAATCATTTAGACTAGAATTATTTTTAATATCAGATAATTTAACATAGTTGGGAATAAAAGTATCAGTTTTATTAAGAATTGAATCGTGTTGTTGTACAGTTGTAGTTGAATTTAATTGAATTTTTTTAATTAATGAGATATTTTTTGGTTCTAAATTTATTGTAAGTGTTTGATTGGAAGGATTTTCAATGGTAAATGTTGTTGTGGTTCGATCTCCAGAGGACAATTGTCCTGCAAACCAGCTAGTCATAGGAAAAGATTTTGAAGACAATTGAAATCTTTCAAATCCAATTTCAGTAGAATTAATATTCATTATTGCAGGAGTAAGAATTTTTTTCAAATTATTATATGATGCATTGTTATAGACTATGAAAACACCATTATCACCATGAACATAATTTAAAGCAGATTCAACATTTGCTAATCCAGATCCTTGAGTAAATGGATCATTTTGTAAATCAGTTGCAGTTGACATTAAAATATTTTTAATTGTAAATGAATCATAATTTTGAAATTGTTTTTTCATTTCTTCCATTAAAATTGCGGCACTTCCTGAAACTAATGGTGCAGCCATACTAGTTCCACCAAATAATGAAAAAGGTTCATCTTCAGAATCTTTTTGAGATTTTAAAACATTTGATGGTGTAAATCCATGAGCACCAATACTCATTATATCAGGTTTAGGATCACCAATAGCACTAGGTCCTCTACTAGAGAAATCAACGACATGATCGTAATGCATTGTATTATTACCAAATCGTGGTTGATCTTTAAACGGACCATATCCAACAAATACATTGTTAGTAGTAGCACCTACTGAAATTCCAAATGGTGATGCATTAGGTAATCCAATTGTACCATACCCATGTCCAGAATTTCCTGCACTTGAAATTATTGTAATACCAGGATAATCATCATGTAAAGAATGAGGAGTTGCCAATACGCTGAGAATTAATGATAGGACATCCATACCAGGGAATGAATTAAAAGAAGGGAAATTAGAAATTCCCCAACTATTGGAAATTATATCTGCTTTTGGTTTACCAGAAAATTTCCAACTATTATTATCATTTTCAAATCCTGCAACCCATAACCATGCATATACAGTATCACCAAACCATAAAGCTTTAACAGGTAAAATTTTTGCATCAGGTGCAACACCAACTATGGAATATTTTTTTGTGTTATTGTAAATATCATAAGATTCATGACCACGTGAAGTTATACTTGCTGCACTTGAAGTACCATGACCCATAAAATCGGTCATCACACCAAAAAAATTCCCACTTGAATCTAATGCAGGTAATAATGTTCCATTAATTGCATTTAGAGAATCATCGATAATAGTAGAATTATTTTTTATAACACCATAAACATCTAAAACTTGTGCACCAATTGTTCCAGCACTAAAATCATTTTTTCCATCATTGTTGGAATCAAATACTAAAAATTCATTTCCACTACCCAATTGAATCGGTATTTCATCTGTAAAATCAAAATCAAAATTAGGTTTTTCATTATTTTTTAAATCATCTTTAGTATAATCTTCCCAAGAAGTACTAAGATCAGGAATAACAGTATCATAAACACCAGCAACAATAGAATCAACTACAAGAACAGGAACTACTTGTATTTTAGAAGATATTTGTAATGCACCTTGATACATAACGCCAAGATGATATATTCCACTTTTTGATTTAATAAAGTCACGATGATCATTTCCAATTTTCATGTCATCCGATAAAGTTCCATTAAAAATAATTGAATTTCCAAACTGTGGAAATAATGAATTATAAACTTGAATTATAGTTCCATCCCCTCCTTGAGATATGTCAAGAAATGCCCCGTCCCGTGTTAGATAAACAGAGGAAGTTGCATTATCAGGAAGTGTTTTAGTATAATTTCTAATAGTATCATATTTACTAATGTTAGCATGAAAAGTTGAATTTGTTAGAATTATTCCTTGTCCATCAGGGTCAAGCATTATGGGATGATTTAGTTTATCTCTAGCAAGTGAATGTTGAATATCAGGATTTGAAAAGTCAACCCCAGTATCAACAATTGCGACAACAATATCTTTTCCTGTTGCATTGTATTGTTGTTTAGCAATTGTGGAGCCAGTTATCTCACCAATTCGTGAAGCATCAGAAATTATTTGATCAGATAAATGAAAATCTAATTTGGAATCTTCAATTACATTATATCCTTGTGAAATAAGATTGGATGCAGTATTTTCAGAAAGTATTGACACATAAAAAAATCCATGATCAGAGGTAATGCCATACAAAGAATTGTTTTTTAAAGTATTATTTTGTTCTAAATTAGAACCAAAAATTAAATATCTTTTAAAATTATTTTCAATTAAAAAATTTTTATCAATATCAATTAAATCAGAATTGTGAATTATATGATTTTTAGAATTATTGGATAATTCTAATCCTTCAGTACCAAATGCATGAGAACTTGTTAGTGTAGATGAAAGTAACAATACAGAGAAGAAAATAGCCACTTTGGGCATCATTAAATCTCATTATGATACATAATTATAATTATCTTCTTCTAGCAATAATTGTAATTTGTAATGCTACAATTAATCCAATAGATGCTATAATTGGAAATAATAAAGAATTAAGTTGGGATGAAGCCTCCTCAATAGATTTAACAGATAACGAAATATCATCTGTGCTTTCACCGATTTTACCACTAGCTGTTGATAAAGTATTATCAAATCCTTCAATTTCAGATTTTAAAACATTTAATTCAATAGAGGTTTCATCTAAAATAGAGTTGAGTTTACTAATTTGTTTATTGATTCCACCTAGATTTTGACTTAAAACATGTGTAGCTGCAAATCCTTTTGATGCAACACCATCACTAAAAACAGAAATTTGAAAGATGTGAGTACCTTCTTGTCTAGGTGTAAAATCAAAATAATAAACTCCAGAATATAATGTCTTAAAAGAATCTTGTAGAGATAATGACGAACCATCAGGTAAATGAATTAAAGAATGTTGAAGAAGTTCAAATGGGTTATTTCCAATGTTTAAACCATCACGTGTTGTTTGAACAAATACTCGAAATGACTGATTAATTGCACCAGTTTCAGGTGCAAATACAACAGTGTCAATTTGTCTTTCTACTGCAACAGAAATTAGTTCTGTGGTTGATGAAAATTTAATATCAACTTTTTTAGATAGACCATTTTGTTCAGTACTTAATACTTCAACAACATAAGTTCCATAAGGTACAGTAGAAGAAGGCTTAGGCCAAGTTAATAATTGATAATTGAAACTTCCGTCAGATGTCGTTTGAATTTGTTCAAATTTTGTAATAGATTCATCAGGTGCAAATAATCTTAAAATAAGATTTTCCCCAGGTAAACCAGTTCCATAAACTTGTAAAGTATGTTCAGGGGAATACAATTTACTATTTGTAGATACTTCTAATTCTGAAAAAGAATATTGAATTGGGAGTAATAGAAATACAAAAAGAATAGAAAGTAAAACAAATAATTTCATTTTAGTTTATTTCTAATGTTCTCCTAGATATTACTTGTGAAAAAATTGTGCATAACTTTCGTTAAGAGGTATTAAAAAAAAGAAAAAAAGGAAAATTAGAACTAGTTATCTTACTGTACAGTTATTGTTGTACTGACTGGTGGTGATAATGCCGTTGGATTATCTACTGATTCCCATACGAATGCAGTTGCTGTGTAGCTACCACTTTCGGTTGGAATCCAGGATAATGCAGGGCTGAATGATTGACCACTAGATAGTGAACCTGTAATCCATGCAAGGGAGACTGTAACACCGTTACCATCTTGAACTTGTACTAAGTATGCGAATGATTGCTCTCTATCTTGACCATTTGCTAATTCAGCACTGATTTGCACCTGTTGATCTACGCTAACAGAGGTTAAGCTGTTACCGAATGCGTCAACTGTTCTCAAGTTAGCAGCTGGTGCTCTCTCGAGAGGTGGTACAACAGTACCGATTAGTGATGTGGCTGTGATATCAAGTTCATCTGCAGTAGTATATGGTTCAGGTAATGTATTGTCCTCATATTCTGCGGTGACAGTGTCACCTTCTGCGACTCTGAGTCTGTGACCTGAAGATTCATTGGTAGTTGTAAAGAATACAGTACCCTCGAATATTCCGGTTGCCTCATTAGTCTCAGTTACAGTAAGGTCAATACCTCCGGCGTCGGAGTCAGACCAAGCGTCAACATCGAAGTTGTCGATTGCTTCTGGATCTAAGTTCATATCTGCGTCAATTACTCTTATTACACCTGTTCCGCTTGCTGGATAGCTGGCCTCGAGCCATTGTACCTCACCGATGTTCCATCTGATTAATGCTGAACCTACAACTGTTTCATCCTCTGAGAATTCAAAGGAGACAGTTAGTCCGTCATTGTCAGTGGTTGCAAGTTCACCGCCTGTTGGGCCATTTGTGGCACCAGTAGTTCGGCTAGCTTGTGTTCCGGTTATATCATAACCGTCAGTACCGGTAGAACTGTCACCATCTGCATCGTGTTTCATACCTTTGAGTGTTACCTCACCGATAAAGATACCAGTGTCAGCTCCTGATTCAACGAGTTTGTATTTGTCGAGTTCGTTTCCACGAGTTGATACTTTAATAGAATCATCTGCTGTGTTTCCGATTTCATCGACTAATCCACTATCGAAGTTATGATCAGGGGCGACAATTGTGATGTAGACTTTGTCAGTCCATGTGTATACTTTTTGATCGAGTTCAATTGTTGCACCGAAGTTAGAAGTATAGACAGTTAAGCCAATATCTTCATCTTCTTGTCCAACATAGTCAGCTCCGGCTGGACCCCAGTCGGTATATTCCAAGTCGATTTTCTCACCTCTGTCCAACAGATTACTATTCAACTTTGAAGGGATTTCGATGACTACTTGGAAGATTCCAGTAGAGTCACCTGTCTCTCTAAATGCTGATGGTTCTGGGTCAAAGGCTGCATTAGCTCCAGTGACACCTAAGGCACCCATGGAGGTTTCTGCTGCATCAGAATCCCACTCAATCAAATCGAGTGTGTAGGATTCTGCGCCGTCATTATCGAGGTCAAAGTCTGGCTCAATTAAGGTTAAGATCATGTCTGAACCAATTAAGTAAACAGATTTGTCAGATTGTAATACACCGTTTCTAAGGTCAAATGTTGCAGAGTCAGTTACAGTTTGTGACTTACCAGAAGCGTCTTGATTATCTGTGTATGTTACAGTGATAATATCACCTTGCAATACACAACCGGAACTTAGTGTAGTGTTAGTTGTCGTTGGACAATTCTCACTTGGGCCACTAGTGTATGTTACGGTTTGATCGTATTCAAAGACACCAGAATCTGGTGAAACTTCAACAAGTTGATTAGCGACAGAGTCACCTACGGTGGCAACTGTTACTGAATCAGAACCTCTTTGAATCTTGATTGCGACACTTGAATCTGTTATCACGTCTTCACCAGCTGCTGATATATCATAATCAGCGTCGGTTACTCTGACGTGAACAACTACATCACCTTGGGCTAGATCAGTAGCGGTACCACCGTTTGAAGTTGCGTGCAACTTGAAGGTAGTCTCACTAGCTAGGTCTGAACCAAATGGTACTGGATATACAGTTCTATCAAAAGATACGGATCCAGTGTTTGCATTAATGCTTGCACCGTCACCTACTTCGATTGTTTCACCAGAAGCATCACGGAAGTCGTTATAGTTTACTTCAATGTCCGTACCAGTTACACCAGTAACAGAGTCAGTTTCACCTGCATCTCCATCAGTGGCACAGTAATTGGTTGGGACTTGGAAGCTACCGGTAAAGATACCAGAAGCGACATCAGACTCTAATAATGTAAAGCCTGTTGCCTCTAAACCATTGTCTCCAGTGACGTCACTAGCAGTACAATCACTATCATTTTTAGTGTGTACCCAGGTTAAGTCGTCAAATGTTATGTCAAGAATATGATCACCAGAACCGTCACCGACTTTATCATCAGTTGATGTAATGTATACATCAACTAATTCAGAGTCAGTGTTTAGGTCTTGGTCATCTAAGGTTACAACAACAGTGTCTGCAATCTTATAGTTATCATTATCAAGTGTAACTACACCACTGTGTGATGGAGCTTCTACTTGATCTGCTATTTGAGTGCTAACACCATCTGCTCCAAGATCCAAATAATTGATTCTTGGTGAATCTTCATCAGTTAAGTCCTCGTGGACAATGATGTTGATTTCATCAGATGCAGTGACGAGCCAATCAGAGTAAGTTGCGGCTTTGTTGGTATTTAATTGATTTAGCATAAGATACTCAACTGAGCCGACAAATTCACCTGTATTGTCGTCAGATTCCTCTAAGTAGAGTCTGTAAATGGCGTTGTTTGCTCTTGCAGTATCATCTGATCTAAAAGAAAAGAAGTCTACATAGAAATCATCGCCAACAGCAATTGCTGGAGCTGCAGAGATGTTGATAGTAACTAAGTCACTACCATTTGCACCTTGCAATCCATTAATTGTAATAGCCTCGAGTCCTTTGACTAATAATGCAGTACTGTTAGTTGTTGCTACAATAGTTGCATCATGATCTTCAAAGGTCATTGCAGTGATTGCTGTGGCAGCTGTCAATGATGTAATATCATAATTGACAAATGCATAACGACCACTGTCGTTTAAGGCTATCAACTCATCTACAGTAATATCAGAAACGATTTCGATTTTTGCTGCATCTACATCGCCAGATATTGCGTCGACACTTGCAATCTTGCTGAAAGAGCTAACACTGGTACCATTACCATTGTCAACTGCTTCTCCGCCAGGTGCAGGGCCTCCGATGGTAGTGTCATTACCTAATGATAATGGGCTACCAATCTGTAAAGAAGGAACTATTGCTGAAGATATAACAATATCTTCATCACTAGCTGTGTTTTTGTTAAAGTCTTGGTCATATAGTATAACTGTCATCTCTTCACCGGAATTCCACTCATCACCAACAGAGGTCTCATCCATATCGATAGTACCAAAGTCATTTGCTACTACGAAGGAGTATGAACTATCATTGAAATTGAAAGTTGCTGTTGTACCTCTTTTGGCTGTTGAGTTTGTCATTAGATTAGAATCATCAGCATCATCAGTGTTAACAAAGACACCGGTATTCTCGGCAGTTTCCCAGAATACCATGAATTCGTCACCAATGACGTCATCAAGGGTTGAATCGTTTACTAATACAGTACCGACTGCACCATTGGTGTTGTTGTTGATGGTTAATAATCCGTTATCGCCGTTAGAATTACTCTCTGGTTTAAAGTAAACATTTTCAATACCGTAAACACTTGTGGCACCTACCGTTGGTAAGGTACCGTTAGTGAAACTCATTGATGCTCTATCGCCGGCTAAGCCTTCGGTAGAACTTAATGAACCAGTATTGTTGTTTCTAACTTTAAAGATAATAATATCTTCAGCGGTTGGGTCGATGTTTAATCCAGGATCAGTAATTGTGATGTGAATCTCTGCGCCTTGCGGTGCTGAGGTTCTATCAAATTCGATACCTGCAAATGCGTCGATATCACCGGTTTCGTGTTCCAGTGTAACGACTTCATCGGCTCCGGCTTGTTCTAGTACAATATCAAATGTTCCTATAGTTAGATCCAATGTTTGGATGAAAGGCCATTGTGTTGATGTTTGCACACCAATTTGACCTAAGTCCGTACTACTATCAGCATTAATGTACGAATTGTTAAAGCTGGATAGTGTTGGTGCATTACCGATAACTCCGGCTGCTGCAGTGTGGAACACTCTAACACCCGTGTTATTTGTAACACCTGTTACAGCTGCTGCTGTACCAAAGTCGAGGTTATTGGATGCGACATCACCGTCATAAACGTGATCGTTGCTGCCGATGTATGCGTACCAATTACCGTCGTTACCTTGTGCCATTCGGATAACATTGCTGTTAACTCTGACGACAGGTTCACCTTGTTGTTCGTCAGTTTCGGATCTATTAGAATCTCTAACAACGATTTCAACAATTTGGAATCCATTAAAGGAATTTGCGTATTGTGCGTTTTCTGCGGAGACATATAATGCGCCTGCGGCTGCGGCTTCTGGCACCATTGAAGGTGCGGCAATAACCATACCACCGGCTAACATTATTGTCATTAGCGTAAGACTAGTTAATTTACGTCCTATTTCGTTATTCATGTTATTGACTTATTTCTCAAAAATTTGTATTTAAGACTAATGGACGATTTGTCCACAAATTGACCATTTCTTGGGATTATTTCATGTATTTTCTTAATTTTTTAAAGTTCTTACATCATTAATCTATATTTTATATAATTTCTTTCAATATTTAGATCTAAAAACTATATTTTATAACATTTACTATGTATTTATGAAATATTTACAGCCTAATTTTTAGATAATAGTGTTTTGTAAAGTGCAATTGCGTCAGATTCATCTTTTGAACCAACCACAACTGCAGATCCTCTTTTCATGAAATTAACAGATAATTCATTTGTTCTCATAGATAATCCCAAGTCACCTAAATTCTCAACTAGAAATCCTTTTTCTTTTGCAATTGCTGAAACACTAACAGAGTCTAAATCAAAAGTTTCAGTTGGAGTAATAGAGTAAGTTCTCTTTCCTCTGTTTCTTCCACATAACTCTTCCAAAATTAATTCCTGTTTTTCAACAACTTCTAATTTTCCGGTTCCACAAATTGGACATTCATCAGCTCTGAATGTTTTTGTACTGTTAAAATCTAAATTTTCTAAATCAATATGTAAAATTCTATTTGAAAGATTTGGTTTCTTTCCAGTAATTATTTTTACAGCTTCTGCAACTTCTATTCCACCCATTATAGAAAGTATTGATGGATGTACTCCTTCAATACTGCATGTTGGCATTGTATCTTCATCAAGTGCTGGAAACATGCAATAATAGCATGCAGATTCTTTTGGTAAAATTGTAAATGCTTGTCCTGATGTTCCAACTGCAGCACCGGTTACAAATGGAATATTAAATTTAACACAAGCCTTGTTTAATGCATAACGTGCATTAACTGAATCAAGTGCATCAATTACAACATCACATCCTTCAACAACTTCAAGTGCTGTATAATCATTAACTGAAACAGTTAGTGCTTCAATGTTACATTCAGAGTTTAATTTTCTTAATTTTTTTGCTGCTGTTTCAACTTTAACTTGTCCAACGTCGGATTCATCAAATAATGTTTGCCTATGTAAATTAGATAACTCAATTACATCTCTATCAACAATTCTTAAAGTTCCTACACCCATTGCAGTTAATCTTGTAATAATTGGATGTCCCAAGCCCCCAGTTCCAACAACACAAACTTTAGAATTTTTTAATTTTAACTGTCCATTGTATCCAATTTCCTCAAGCATTACTTGACGTGAATATCTATCAAGTTCTTTTGAAGATAAATCCTCAGAACCTCCTGCAACTGCAGGTAAAATATACACTTCATCACCGTCACTTAGTGGGGTTTCCATACCACTAGAGAATTTGGCATTTTTGCCATTAATGTAAATATTAATCAAAGAACGTGGGGTGTTATCAGCCTCTAAAACTCTGCGCTTAAAATCATCACCTAAAATTTCAGATATTTTTACAAAAGCATCTTGTAAAGAGTCGGCAGAAATTTCAGATTTTTTTTCTCCACCGCCTGCATTAAGTACTGAAGGGATTGTAAATGTGATATTTGCCATATTATTGAACTACCGCTGAGATTTCATTAATGTTTGGCTTGTAAACAGTTGGTTTTGTTAGTACTTGCATAATTGATTCAGTTGCTTTTAGACCATTACCAGTAACATAACATACGACTTTGTCATTTTTATCAATTTTACCTTGTTCAACCATTTTTTGTAATACAGAAATTGATACACCGCCTGCAGGTTCTGTAAAAATTCCTTCAGTTTGAGCTAGTAAAAGTATTGAATCTAAAATTTCTTGATCATTACATTCTTCTGCAAATCCATTATACTGTTCTAATCTTTTCAAAACATAACGACCATCACCAGGATCTCCTATTGCCAAACTCTTAGCTACAGTATCAGGATTTTCAACTGGAATAACTTCTTTAGTATTTTTCTTAAATGCATCAACAATTGGAGCACATCCATGTGGTTGTGCTGCAATCATATGCATATTAGAAACATCATCAAGTAATGAAACAGTTTGTAATTCTTCAAATCCTTTACAAATTGCATTAAGCATTGCACCACTTCCTACAGGAACTATTAGTTGATCAGGTACTGTCCAATCAAGTTGTTCTGCAACTTCAAATGAAAATGTTTTAGAACCTTCTACATAATGTGAACGCATGTTAATATTCACTATACCAATTCCTTTACTATCACCAATTTGAGCTGCAATTCTATTTGCATCATCATAAGTTCCATCAACTGCAATGTAATTTGCACCATAAGCTAGTGCTTGTGTAATTTTTGCCATCTCAATATTACTTGGTGCAAATACATGACAGGGTAATCCTGCAGCTGCTGCATGTGCTGCAGTTGCTGATGCTAAATTACCAGTAGATGCACAACCAACAGCAGTTAATCCAAGTTCTTTTGCTTTTGATATTGCAACACCTGCAGGTCTATCTTTAAAAGAAAATGTTGGGTTTACTGAATCATTTTTTATGTATAAATTATTTAGGCCTAATTTTTTTCCGAGATTTTCTGCTTTAGTTAATGGAGTCATTCCTGCACCGATATTTACAATATTTGATTTGTTCTCTATTGGAAGTAATTCAAAATATCGCCAGTAGGTCTGTTCCCGATTGGAAAAAGTGTCCTTGGTAAGTGAAGGAAAATTATATTTTACATCTAGTGGACCAAAACAGTCATCACAGACATATTTGAATGCCGTTTCATACTCTTTTTTACATTCTCTACACTGTAATGAAGTTCTAGTCAAGATCAATACTTCAATGGATAGAATAGATAAAAAATCCTAATATCAAGTTAAGTAATACTTAATTTCATTCTAACAAAATATAACTAATTCATAAAATAAATAGTCATAAGTATCAAAAATTAATTTAATAATAAAATATAACGTCTAAAGAAAAAAATCAGCGATAAGGAACATTTTTACTAATTAATTAAAAAAAAACTACATGAGTAATTCCAAGATAGTAATAGGAATTGTAATTATAATTATTGTAGGAATTGTGATTCTAATATCAAATCAAGAAATGATTAGCGAGAATATACGTGTAGATCATGAAACAGGAGAAATTCAGATCACAAACACAGTAGATGGTAAATTAAACATATCAGGATATGTGCAAATAGATAAATCACAATATAATATTGGTGAAAAAATTTTCTTAGATATGCGTGAATTGAATTCAAATGATAAAGGAGTAATTTTATTTTTACGACCAATAAATGATACACATAGAACAACATACATAGCAATACCATTTGATGGAGATAAAAAATCTGCATTTAATTATTATGTAGAACCAAGATTAAATGAAGATGAAGGAATTTGTTCAACAGAAGATCTTGCAGGTATATGGTCAATAGTATTGTATGAAACAACATATGAAAATATAACATTTGAAATTAAGAATCAAATTAATGATTGGGATGATAGAACATTTGAGCCAGTTTGCTAAATTATTTTAATTCATGATGGAAACAAACTTTTTCACCAGTATGACATGCAGGGCCTGATGGTTCAACAAGATAAATTATTGCATCAGAATCACAATCAACTAAAATTCCTTTAATTTTTTGAGTGTTACCAGATTCTTCACCTTTCATCCAAAGCTTATTTCTTGAACGACTCCAAAACCAAGAATTACCAGTTTTTTTGGTCAGCTCTAAAGATTCTTTATTTGTATAAGCAAGTGTGAGGATATCTTTTGTATTAGCATCTTGAACAATTACAGGTACAAGTCCTCCACTTTTTTCAAAATCAATTTCATCAATAGATTTATTCATAATTTTTACCTAGAAATTATACATTATAATCTTACAGATATTTTTTTCTCTTTAAGAAAAGATTTCACACCTTTAACTCCATGAGTTTCATAATGGAAAATAGAAGCAGCTAAAGCAGCATCAACATTAGATTTTTCAAATATTGCCACCATATCCTCAGGTTTTCCACATCCACCTGATGCAATTACAGGAATAGATGCGTTATTTACGATTGATTTTGTGAGTAAAACATCATATCCATTTTTTGTACCATCAGCATCAATACTAGTAAGTAAAATTTCTCCAGCACCTAATTTTTCAGCTTCTTTTGCCCAGTTAATTACATCTATACCAGTTCCTTGTTTTCCTCCAAAAATAAAAACTTCAAACCAAAATTTTTTTTCATTTTCTGAAAAGACATTTACATTTTCTTTAATTTCATAATTTCTTTTAGCATCAATTGCAACTACAACACATTGTCTACCAAATAATGTCATTAATTCAGTAATTAAATGGGGATTTTTTATTGCACTAGTGTTAACTCCAACTTTATCAGCTCCATTAAGTAAGATGTTTCTAGCATCATCAATTGATTTAACACCACCACCAACAGTGAATGGAATATTAATTACAGAAGCAACCTTACGTACTAATTCTTTAATTGTTTCTCGTTGTTCATTTGAAGCTGTAATATCAAGAAATACAAGTTCATCTGCACCCTCTTTACTATATTTAGCAGCTAACTCTACTGGATCTCCAGCATCTTTTATTGATTCAAAATTTAATCCTTTAACTACTCTACCATTTTTTACATCCAAGCAGGGAATGATTCTTTTTGTTAAGGTCATGATAATTTCTTTGTTTCCTCAATAGTAATTTTATTCTCATAAAGTGCTTTTCCTAAAATTACACCCCATGCGTTTTTTTCTTTTACTTTAGGAATATCATCAATACTAGAAATTCCACCACTAGCAATTACATTTGCTTTATCTAAATCACATGCTTCTTGAAGAAATTCTAGATCAGGTCCTTCTAAAGTTCCATCACGATTAACATTAGTTAGAAGAAATTCTGTAAATCCAACATGTAGAAATTCATTCATTGAATCAATCAATGAAATATCAGTAGTACTTTGCCATCCATGTGTTACAATCATTCCATCCTTATGATCAACTGAAATAACAATTTTTTCAGGTCCTAATTTTGTTAGCAAATTTTGTAATAATTCAGGTTCTTTAAAAGCAAAAGTTCCAATTACAACTCTATCAACAATATCTAAAGCTTCAAGTATTAATGATTCAGAACGCAATCCACCTGCAATTTCTATAGGAATTGATACAGAAGAAACAATTTTTTTAATTAACTCAAGATTAGAACCCAATCCCAAGGTAGCATCCAAATCTACAAGATGAATCATATCAGCTCCAGCATTCTCCCATTTTTTTGCAATACTAATTGGATCATCACTGTATATGGTTTTTTGACTAGGATCACCTTTGTAGAGTCTAACTACATGGCCATTCATTAGATCAATTGCAGGAATTACTTTCATTTTTTACACACATTTAGAAAATTTTGTATCATAATTTTACCAATATCTCCTGATTTTTCAGGATGAAATTGAGTTCCAAAAAAGTTATTTTTTTCAACAACTGCAGGAACTTTAACACCATAATCAGATTCAGCTGTAATCACATCATCAAATGTTGGTTTTGCACGATAAGAGTGAACAAAATAAACCCAGGAATCATCATTAACACCTTCTAAAATAATTCCAGGTTTTTTAATTTCTAAATTATTCCATCCCATATGAGGAACTTTCATAGTAGATGGAAGAATAACTATTTCGCCATCAATTACATTAAATCCTTTTTCAATTCCTTCTTCACTTTTTTCAAAAAACATTTCCATTCCAAGACATATACCTAAAACAGGCGTATTATCTTTGACAAAATCATGGAATTTTATTTTTGAATTTTCATTAATGCTTTTAATTGCAGGATCAAAATTACCTACACCAGGTAATAATAATCCAGAATAAACATTAGGTTTATCAAAAGAAGTAATCACATCTACTGAAGCACCTGCTTGTTGAAGAGAATTTTTGAGACTGAAAATATTTCCAGCACCATAGTCAAATATTGCTACACTAACCATTACATTGAACCTTTAGTACTTGGAATTCCTTTTTGTTTTTTATCATATGATGATGCAGTTCTAAATGCAACTGCAAGTGATTTAATTGCAGATTCAACTTTATGATGATCATTATCACCATACTTTACAGTAAGGTGTATACAGCTATTTAGATTTTGAAGTAATGATTGAAAGAAGTGTTCTAAATCTTCTTTTGAAACATTTTCAATTTTATTTCTTTTTATTGACAAAGTTAATTTTGAAAATGGTCGTTTTACTAAATCAATAGATGCTTCAGCTAGAGATTCATCCATTGGTACAGAAGCATAACTAAATCTTGTAATTCCACTTCTAGAACTTAATGCTTTATCAATTGCTTGGCCAATAGTAATTGCAGTATCCTCAATCAAGTGATGTTCAATCCCGTCATTAGATTTTGCAGTTACTTTAAGATCCATCATTCCATGTTTACCAAAAGATGTGATCAAGTGATCAATAAAATTAATTCCAGTTTTGATACTAGTATTACCTGTTCCGTCTAGATTTACAGATACAGAAATGCTAGTTTCTTTGGTATTTCGATTAATTGATGCTTTTCTTTGAGCCATATTTTTCACAGATTATCTAATATGATTTATTCTAAATTTAATACCTTTGGTAGGAGATTAATTGAATCTAAAACAAGAATAGCCTCATTTTGCTCAAATAATTTTAATTTTTCCTTAGGATTTTTGCTAGTTCCAATTATTCCACAAAAAGTAGTTTTGTGACCCAAAATTGTTGCTTTCTTAGCCATAAGAAAATCCTCCATGGAGTCACCAACATACAGACAAGATTTACTATTCATACCAATTATACAATTTAGAAGTGCCTGAGGGTTTGGTTTTGCTAGTTCTCGTGATTCATCCTCTAAAAATACTGAATTTGTTAAATCAAATTTTTCTAATAGATATTTTAATGAATAATTAACAGATTCTTTTCCTCTTCCAGTAACCATAGAAATTTGTTTATCAAATTTTTTCTGTAATTTGATACATAATTCATCATTAAAAATAACATAATCGTTTTCAATTAAACCAGGATCAGAAAATTTTGAAATAGTTTTGAATAATTCTGAATAGAGTTTAGGTCCATAAAATAATTGATCAAATATTTGATACAAAATATTTTCTTTATGAGTGCCAGGATAAGATAATTTGTTAATAATTTCAGAAATATCAATTTGAGTTTTTAGAAAATTTTCAACGGATTTTATACCAGTTGAATCAGAGTTTTTTATTACAGTAAAAATAAATTCAGTTTGATCTTTTTTTAATTTTTTTGCAGCGATAATTGAAAGAATTGAGGCATAAGTTAAATCAACTTCATCATTAAATCCTCCAGTAGATTTGAATCCATCAATTATTTTAAAATCTATATCAATTGCATCAGAAATATTTACTAAAGTTTCTAATACATATTTTGTAGTTTTAATAATTGTTTCATCATATGATTTTGTAATATCAATTAAAACACCATCACAATCAAAAATTAAACTATCAATTTCAATATCATTAAAGGAATCATCAACATAAATTCCCTCAAATTTCTGTTTTAAAGTCATTCTAATAAATCACGAATAGCCAGTAAAAATTTTGAATTCATTTCTTTGGTTCCAATTGTTACTCTAAGACATCCTTGATGATTTCCAATCTTGCCCAATTTTCTAATTGAAATTCCTTGTTCTGCAAGTGCCGAATAAACTCGTTTGTAAGAGCTGTGTGCATCAAATAATACAAAATTAGCCTTAGAATCAAATACTTCAAAAGTATCAAATTTTCTCAATGTTTCAATAATTCTTTGTCTCTCAATTTTTATTATTTTTGTTGCATTTTCCATTAAATTTACTTTTTCTAAGGCTAAAATCCCAGATTCAATAGTAATAGTGCTTAGTGGGTATGGGTATTGTAAAACATTAAGAAATGCATCTGTGAATTTTTTATTTGCAACAAAGTAACCTAAACGAAGACCTGCCATTCCAAATGATTTTGATAAAGTTCTAACTACAATTAGATTATTTTGTGTTTTTACAAGACTAGAAAGAGAATAATCAGAAAACTCACCATAAGCTTCATCAATAATTATCAAACCATCAAAAGATTTAATCAATTTTTGTAATTCTATTTTTGAAAATTGAAATCCAGTTGGATTATTTGGAGAATCAAGATATAAAATATCTGCATTTTTTGATTCTTTAATAAATTCTTTAATATCTAATTTCATATCATCTGAAAAAGGAATTGCAATTAATGGAATTGAGTATAATTTACATCGCTCTTCAAAAAAACCAAAAGTAGGATTTGATGTAAGAACTTTAGTTTGTTTTGATGCAAAATTGGATAGAATTAAATCTAAAATTTGATCAGAACCATTTCCAATACCAATCATAGATGAAGGTGCTTTAACAAATTTAGAAATCATTTGAATTAATCTTTCAACACCACCAAGAGGATATTCCCTTACATCAGAATTTTTTCTAGCTCCGGATACAATATCATTTTGAAATTGTTTAGAAAGAACATAATTTTCATTTGAGTCTAATTTTAGAGAATTTTCATTTAATTGAGGTTTTTGATATCCACCAATTGAAGAAAATTCTTTAACCTTTGAATCAAACCAATTTTTTTTCATCATAATCTACCTCTAACTGCTTCATAGTGATTTGGTAATCCTTCAGAACTAGTTAATGTATCAAGATGTTTTGAAATTTTTGATAAAGAGAATTTTGAAGCTGTGACTTCAGTGTTTATTTTAATAAAATCCATTACGGATAGAGAACCTCGAATTTTACCAAATCCATTAGTAGGAAGAATGTGATTTGAGCCTAAAATATAGTCACTAGCAGATGATGGAGAGTAATTTCCAAGTAAAACTAATCCCGCTGTAGTTATTTTTGATGAAATTAATTTTGGATTTTTTGTCATAATTTGTAAATGTTCAGGAGCTAGAGAATTTGCCAAGTTTATCATATCAGAATTATTTTTACATACTGCAATAAATCCATTTTTAGATAAACTTGTTTTAACTAATTCCTTTCTTTGAATTATTGGTAATAATTTTGAAATTATTTGATTAACAAGTTTTGCAGTTTTTTCTGAATTTGTAATTAAATAACAAAAAGTATCACTACTATGTTCTGCTTGAGAAATTAAATCAAGTGCTAGAAATTCAGGATTAACAGAATTATCTGCAATAATCCCTAATTCAGTAGGGCCAGCAAGCATATCAATTCCAGTATTATCATTAACTAATGATTTTGCTAATGTAACAAATGCACCGCCAGGTCCAACAATTTTATCAACTTTTGAAATTGATTTAGTTCCATAAGATAATGCAGCTATTGCTTGTACACCTCCAGTTTTATAGATCTCAGTTGCACCACAAATATCTGCAGCAACAATTGTTAATGGATCAATTTTTCCATTAGAATTTGGGGGGGATACTACCACAATTCGTTTTACACCAGCAACTTTTGCAGGAATTACAGACATAATAACAGAACTTGGATATTTTGCTAGACCACCAGGAATATAACAACCAGTACTTTGAATTGGTATAAATTTTTTTATTATTTGTATACCATCATGGTTAATTTTTTTATTTTTGAATATATTTTTAATAGCAGATTCTGTTTTTTCAACTCTTGTTTTTACTAAGCGTAATGCAGTAATCTCATCTTTTGATATTAGAGAATATGCATTTTTAATTTCTACTTTAGAAATACGTAAGGTGGAAATACTAGCGCCAGTAAACTTTTTTTCATATTTTTTTACTGCAGAATCACCATTTTTTTGAACATTCTTTAGAATAGATTCAACGATAGATTTATTTTTTTGAGCCTGTTTTGGAATGATTTTTGCAACAAATTGTTCAATATTTGTTACTTTATGGATTTTCATCAATTTTCTTCGTCGCGTTTAATTTCTTCTAATTCTAATATTTGACGTGGTTCATGAACTACAAGTCCTTGTGCAATTTTTCTTAATTTAGGAATAAGTTTGTGAAATTCTTCTTTTTTAATCACAGTATTTACACCAAACCAACCGTCTTCACTAAGAGGACTAATTGTAGGTCTCTTTAAAGAAGGCATTTGTGTTAAAAGTTTTTTCAGATTTTTTTCTTCAACATTAAGGTAAATGTGTAAATATTTTCTTCCATTAACTGCACCTCTCATTAATGTAATAATATCAAAAATTTTTTCCCGCTTTTTAGGATCCTTTAATGATTTTTTATTTACAATTAAATGTGCGGTTGAAGTTAAAACTTCATCAACAATTTTTAATTTATTTTGTTTTAAAGTTGTTCCAGTTTCAGTAACATCCATTATTGCATCAACATCCTCTGGAGGTTTTGCTTCAGTTGCTCCAAAGGATAAATGAATTTGAACATCCTTATTATTTCCTAAACGCATCCAAGGGGTTACAATTAGTGGATCTTTTTTCCCATAATATTTTTGATATGATTTTAAACTTTTGATGAATTTAGATGCAGTTGTTAAATATTCAGAAGAAAGACGAAGTGTTTTTTTCTTTTTTCCATAATCAGCAATCATTGCATCAAGATTTTTGTAACTATATTTATCAGGAAATGCAATTACAAGTCTAATTTTTCCATATTCTAAATCAAGAATTGGTTCGACATCAGAATTAGTTTCTCCAACCCAATCTTTACCAGTAATACCAACATCATACAGTCCTTCAGATACAAGAGTAGGAATTTCTTGTGGACGTAACATTTTGACTACAATACTTGGATCATCAAGGTAGACACGATATGTTCTACTTTTTCTATTAACTTTAGTCCATGACTTTTCAAGTAGTTTGAATGTAGCATCCTCTAGACTTCCTTTAGGTATAGCAAATTTTACATCAGACATTTTCATTACTTTTCACTTTTTAGCTATATAATAGGATGTTTAAATTTGCTGAAGTAATTCCTTAGCTTTATCAAGTGAAATTGATTTTACTTGAATCATTTTTTCAACAATTTGATCAATTTGTGCTGGAGTTGCTCCTGCTGCTGCTGCGAGATTTCGTGCATGCAATCTCATATGCCCTTTTTGAATCCCTTCAGTAGAAAGGGCTCTAATTGCACTATAATTTTGAGCTAATCCTGTAGCAGTCATCACACAAGCAAGTTCTTGGGCAGATTCAACGTTAAGGATTTTTGAACAAACCTTAGCTACAGGGTGTACATTAACAATTCCTCCAACAATTCCAACTGAAAGAGGAATTTCTAAAATTCCAACTAAATTTCCATTGCCATCTTTACTCCATTTACTTAATGATCTATATTTTCCTGAATTAGATGCATATGCATTTGCAGCAGCTTCAATAGCTCTACTATCTTGACCTACAGCATTAGCAACAGATATGATTCCATTCATAATTCCTTTATTATGAGTGACTGCACGATAAACATCATTATCTGCAAATTCAAATGCTAATACAATATTATCAACCACATTTTCTCCACCTACAGATTCTTTTTCAAAAATAGCTTTTGCTTTTACCATACGTCTTGTAGAGTAATTAGATAAAATTCTAAGTAATGCTTTTCCTCCAGTAATTTTTTCAATAAGAGGTGAAACTGCTTCACACATAGTGTTTGTTACATTAGCACCCATTGCGTCACCAACATCAATCAATAATTCTACAATTAACATATTACCAGATGGAGTTTCAATTTCCTTACAAGTAATTTCTTTAGCACCCTTACTCATCTTAGATAGAGTATTACTTTTTGAATTTGCTAATTTTAAAATTTCAGAAGTAGAATCTTGAATTTTTTTAATAGCAGAATTTGTATCTACATTTAAAATTTGAATCTGACCAATACTATATGATTCATCAGCAGTTACTTCAAATCCACCTTTAATTCGTGCAATTTTAGCACCTTTTGATGCTGCTGCAATTACAGATGGTTCTTCAATAACCATTGGAACCACGTAGTCTTTACCGTTAATTTTAAAATTTGTTGCAATCCCCAAAGGCAATGAAAAAGTTCCAATTGCATTTTCTATCATCTTATCTGCATTATCAAAAGAAATTCCACCATCAGGGTTTTCTAAAATTTCTAACTCATTTTTAGAAAGATTTGCAAAATTTCTAATTATATTCAATCTTTCTTCTCTAGATTTTTCAAAAAATTTGGAAATAGATGAATCAGGCATTTTATTTTAATATCCTCAATAATCTATCATCGAGTCCATCTGGAAAACCTTTTCCATCAGTATTTGAAGTAATTACATAGATACTACCGTCAGAACCTTCCACAACGTCACGAATTCTACCATTTCCACTTAGAATTGATTTTTGAGAGCTTAATCCATCTTCAAAATCAACCTGATATAGATTGGAAGCTCGCATTGAAGCCATTATGAATTTAGATTCAAATTCAATTTTATCACCAGAATAAAATAAAATTCCACCAGGCTCAATACTTGGATCATAACAAAGAACTGCATTTTCAAAATCAAGACTTCCAGAACATTGTTGTTCAGGCCATCCATAATTTTTTCCTGCTATAATGAGATTAATTTCATCATTTTTTTCAGGTCCAAATTCTGCGACAAATAAATTATCATTATCATCCCATGTCATTCCTTGTGGATGTCTATGTCCTAAAGAGTACACAGGTGAATTTGGAAAGGGGTTATCATTTGGAAATGTACCATCATCATTTAATCTTAAAATTTTTCCAGATAAAGAATTGACATCTTGTGGTAAATGAGATTCATCTGAAACTGTACCCGCACCCACATATAATTTTCCATCAGGTCCAAATTTTAAAAAACCACCATTAGTAAAGGATGAACCAGGAATTTTATCTAATATTATTTCTACATCCTTTAGTTTATTATTTTCTTCAGTAATTCGTAAAATTTTATTCCATAAATTACCATTTTCTTCATATGTCAAAAAAACGTATAGAAAATGATTAGTTGAAAAATTAGGATGAAGCGCAATTCCCAATAATCCACCGTCAAATACATTGGCAGTACGAAATGTGGCTAATGGAGATTCTAGTAAAATGTTATTTTCAATAACTCTAATGTATCCATTTTTTTCTGTAACAAAAACTCTATCATCAGAAACAGCGATTGCACGTGGTTTATCAAGATTTTCAGCTAAAATTATTACAGAATCATTTTCTGAATATGAATTTGGTTTTGGTAATGGGATTGATGTTTCATTATCTGAAGAAGTTAAAACTAATATTGAAAATATTATGGCACCTGTAATTGCAATAATTTGAATTTTTTTATTCATCAAAAAACAATCCTTTGAAATCCTATTAATTACTTTCAAAGATTTGATAAAGCGTATATACCGTTGAACTTTATTTAGGTTCAGCGGGGTGGGGAAGCCAGGTCATCCCGGCGGGCTCATAACCCGCAGTTCAGTAGTTCAAATCTACTCCCCGCTACTTAGTTTTATAAACACAAAACCAAGACAATGATTCATCAAATTTTGTAGATTTGTTAATAATTCCTATTCGCTGTAGTGGTCGTGTAAGATGTCTATAAGCAGAAATTTTAGGAACATACAGTTGTTTTTTGATTTTTCTTGGAATTTCAATAGTTATTTTGTTAGAATTCTTTTTTCCACATCTAATACATTGAAATCCTTGTTTCTGACCTTTTGACTTCATTTTTTTATTACATTTTTTACATACAGGATTAGATGTTGAGAGATTTTTTTTAAGATTAATAATTTTAATAAATTCAAGGTTAATTATTCGTGGAAAATTTTTAGAAGCCTTCCTAACTCCCCCACCAATTGAAATTTCATCACCAATTATTAGATTAGAAGCAATAGTGGAAATTCCTGTTTCTTTATACACGGCACACCAAAATTCATGATTTTTAGAAATAATAGTAAAAAGAACATGTCCACCTTTTACTATTTTTGGAATATTTGATACAATGCCACTTAATGTTCCAGAAGCATATGGTTTCATATTTTCAAAATTTAATTCATTTTTTAAATGATCACCAGTTCCTTGATTAGATTTAAAAATCATATAACCGTCTAATTTTTCATTACTTTTTAGAATTTTAGTTGCTTTAACTAAAGAATCTACATTTTCTCCTCTTACTCCATAAAAAACTGGATCAGGTCCATGAGGAGTAATTAAAACTCGACCTTTTTTTGTATCAAAACTATTGAATGTATATGGAAAAGTTTTTTCTTGCATTGTTTTAACACTATGTGCTGAAATTTTTCTTTCTTTTCCAAATTCTCTTTTCTTTCTATAACTTAACAATTCTAATGTATGATCATGAAAATCATATCCAATTGCACTAATTGCTCCAACTAATCCTTGACCATTTCCTTCATAATAAAAATCAAGATTATTTTTTTTAATAAATTTTTTAGCATTATTTCTGTTAATTAATTGCCATAAAGCTAAATTACTAAATTTAGTAAAGTCAGAAGGAATAGAATCACTTTCAAAAAATACTAACCCAGGATTTGCTCCATTTTTGGTATCAGAGTATTTTGAAACTAAATTTTTAATTTGATTTTTTGTTTTTGAAGGATTTCTAGTCTTAATTTTTAATGAAACAGCACCATTCCCTCGAGTTTTCCATGGAATGTTGGGATTAAATCTAATTAATTTTGGAAAATCAAGGAATTCAGTTTTTTGTTTTTGAAGTAAATCAACAATTTTGTAGGCGAGAAATGTTGTACACATTCCACTAGGTGAGTCAGTATCATCAAATCCAATATTTAGAATGGATTCCTTATTCATGATTTCTCTAATTAGTTCAGACATTTTTAGTTGTTGCAAATTTCAGTTGGTTTAAATTAATAACACAATGTTCGAAGCTAAATTGATAATAATTGATGAAGCAAGAATTTTCAAAGAAATAGAAGAAAAGAATCCAGCCTCAGTTTCATTAAATGGTCCAGATGGTATGTTACCACAAGTTCAGGATATGGCAATTAAAATTACAACAAAATATGAGATACCAGCATATGTTTTAGCAGATACAACATGGGGAACTTGTGATTTGAACACAACTGGATCAAAAATACTAGGAGCAGAAATCCAATTTAATATTGGACATACAATTAATACTGAATCATTAGAAGAAAATTTAGTTTTAATTGATGCCTTTGATGATGTAGGATTTGAGAGTGTTGCAGAAAAATGTACAGAATTGCTAAAAGGGAAATTAATTTCACTGGTTACAGATAGTCAACATTTACATCAAATGGATAAGGTAGAAAAAATTTTAACAAAAAATGGAATTAATGTTAAAATTGGAAAAGGTAAAGGGCAATTAAATGATGGTCAGGTATTTGGTTGTGAATTTTATCCTGCATCTGAATTAAAAAAAGAAGTTGATGCTTACGTATTTTTAGGTCAAAGTAATTTTCATGCAGCAGGAATTGCATTATCAACAAATTTACCAACATTTGTTTTAGATCCATACTTTAATGAAGTAAGAGAAGTAACAGAATTTGCACGTAAACTAAAAAAGAAAGCAACACTTGCAATATACAAAGCAGCAGAAGTAAATTCATTTGGAATAATTATTGGATTAAAAGAAGGACAATTATCAAAAGTATTTGGATTAAAATTTAAAAAAGAATTAGAGAAGGAAGGTAAAAAAGTTCAATTATTTGCTTTAACTGATATTACGAATGAACGATTAAATAATTTAAGAGGAATTGATGCATTTATTCAAGTTGCATGCCCAAGAATTTCTACAGATAATCAATTTGATAAGCCAGTATTATCAACACCCCAAGCCAATGCACTTTTGAAAGTTTTACGAAAAGAAAACATTGAGGAGTATCTAGAAATTCCACATTGGTTATAATTAAGATATTAAATTTTGAAATCTAGTATTACTAGATAAATTTTTGAATGATTTTGAGTTTTTTGCTTTAATTTTGTATTGCGTTCCTTGAGCAATTGAATGTTCAAGTAAATTCAAGGCATTATCAAAATTTGAAAGCATTGCAAAATTTGATGCTTTATCAAAAATAACATCACCATTATCAGGATAATCTGCTAGTATAAGATTACAACAAGAAATAGATTCATTAAATTTCTTCATAGAGAATAGAATACGTTCCTTGTGATATAATACAACATTATAATTTGAATTATTTTTTAAAATATTATCACAAATGGTTAGTGCCTCAATTAAATTTCCTTGTTTTCGAAAAGAAGATATTTTATTAATTAGAATAGATAAATCGTTAGGACGTATTCGTAAAGCAATTTCATAACATTTCATAGCATTAGTAAAATCTTTGAGTTTACTTAATGCATATCCTTTATTATTTAACGAACTAATATTTTTTGGATCTTCATCTAGTATTTTATCATAATATGTAATTGCTTGTTGAAATTTTTTTTGTAAAAATAATCTATTACCTTCATCTAATAATGAATTTATTTTAGGATTACTCATAATTAATCTAAATTGGGTTTTATCAAGATTTTTCCAAAGAGTCCTTTACCATGTAGCATTTTATTATGAGCCTCAACAGCATTTTCCAAAGAGTGTACTGAATCAATAATAGATTTGATTTTACCCTTTGACATCCAATAAAAACACTCTTCTAATTCAGATCTAGTACCTTGAGTTGAGCCTAAAATATTAATTCCTTTAAAGAAAATATGTCTTAAATCAGTTTTAGCGTTGTATCCAGTTGTAGCACCTGTTGTAACAATAGTTCCACCGTAATTTAACAAAGTCAATTCCTTATTCCAGTGAGAACCACCAATATGTTCAAAAATTACATCAATGCTTGGAACCTCACCGTATGGTTTTGGAATTTTTTTAGCAATTGATCTTACTTCCTTATGCCAATCTTCTTTTCTATGATCAACTGCATAATCTGCTCCAAGTTCTAAACATTTTTCTAATTTATCTGGACTTGCAGTTGCAATAACTGTACAACCAAATAATTTGGCGATTTGAATTCCAAAGCTACCAACACCAGAACTTCCACCCATAATGAGTACTAATTGTCCTGGTTGAATTTTTGCTCTACCAACTAACATGTGCCATGAAGTTAGTAATGTCATTGATGCAGCTGCTGCCTCATCATATGATACACCTTCTGGGATTTTCAAAACATTAACTTCTGGTAAATGTGTATATTCACAATATCCACCCCAAAGAGGACCAGTTTCAAAACCCCAAATTGTTCTTTTTTTACAATCAAATTCTCGTCCATCTGTACATGCTTTACAAACTCTGCATGACATATTTCCATGAGAAACAACTCTATCTCCAACTTTGATATTTTTTACATCATTTCCTACAGCAGTGACAATACCTGCTGCATCAGTTCCAGAAATGTGAGGTAATGGTATTGCCAAAGGTTTTCCCCTCATTCCCCAAATATCATCATAATTACATGCAGCAGAAATTACTTTGAAAACAACTTCATTGGAGCGTGGTTCAGGAATAGGAAGATTTTTGATTTTTAAAATTTTAGAAAAATCATCATCAGATGTATATTCATCATATACTAATGCCCTCATGATTACTTTCTAATTTTTAGAGATATATGATTTATCAAAATCCTTTGTATCATAAACAATTATAATCATAACAAGAAAAATTAGATTATGTCAGATAATTCAGTATTTCCAGGAGATAAAATAGCATCTATTGAGGAATATGAGGCTGGTCACAATACTTTTGATGACGGTGATATGGTTAGATCAGCCACAATGGGAGAGAAAGACATGGACAAAGAAACACGAATGATTAATGTAAACCATCCAAAGCTTCTATCAATTCCAAAAGTAGGTGATGTCATAATTGGAACAGTTGCTGCAGTAATGTCATCTATGATTGCAGTTACAATTGATTACATTAATGGAAAACCAACCACTTCAAAAGTAGAATGTATTTGTGGCACACGAAATATGAGAATAAGAAATGTTGCATTAGTAAATGATGTAGCATCATTGAAAATTGTTGCTCATCTTAATGGAACAATTCATGCAGTAATGGATGAACCAGAATTAGGAATTATATTTACAAAATGTAGAAAATGTGGAGGGAAAGTTGTCACAATGCGTGATGCTATCAAATGTACAGATTGTTCATGGATTGATGAAAGAAAACTTTCTTCTAGTTTTGGCAAAAGTGATTTCATACATTTGAGAGAGTAAAAAAATGATAAATGTATCGTTCCAAGGTGAACGAGGTGCATATAGTGAAGCTGCAGCAAAATCTTTTTTTAAAAATGGTATCAAAACAATTCCACTTACAACATTTGCAGAAATATTAGATAATACATCTAAAGATATTACAGAGTATTCAATTTTACCCGTAGAAAATTCACTAGAAGGAAGCGTAGGAGAAAGTTATGATTTATTATATTCAACAAATCTAAATGCAACTGGAGAAATATATCACAGAATAGAACATTGTTTAATTGGATTTGGTAGAATAGAAGAAATTGATACAGTGTATTCACATCCACAAGCACTAGGTCAATGTAGAAATTTTATTGAAAAAAATAATATTAAAACAATTCCTACTTATGATACAGCAGGAAGTGTAAAAATTATACAAAAATTAAATGAAAAAAAATGCGCATGTATTGCAAGTAAAGAAGCAGCATCAATTTACAATATGCCCATAATTGCAGAAAATATTGCAAATAATCTCAATAACTATACTAGATTTTTAATATTATCTAAAAAAGAGGTTTTAGAAACTGGAAATGATAAAACATCAATTATTTTTTCGATAAAGCATGAGCCAGGTTCACTCTATAGAATCATAGAAAATTTTAATAAAAATAATATTAATTTAACAAAAATAGAATCAAGGCCTACAAAAGCAAATACATGGGAATATAATTTCTACGTAGATTTTGAAGGTCATCAAAAGGATACAAAGGTTTTAGAAATGTTAAATAAAATTGAGGAAGAAACACTTTTCATTAAAATTTTAGGTTCATATCCTTCTGCAAAATTAAATTAGAAGCCTTTTGGTTTTCTTAACGTAAAACCTAAACTAAACCCAAGAATAATTACTCCAGATGTAATTACCATGAAATCAAATGTAATTCCAAATGGATCAGGAGTCTGATTAGTATTAGCTGCAATTTCTAATTCACTAGCACCAGTATTTTGAATTACAATGATTGTTTGACCATCTTCAGCATGAGACCAATCTAAAACCAATTCTTTTTTGTAAGAAGTATTTTCAATTTTCAATCCTTCACCAGGACTAGTTAGTTTTACATCAAAAGCATCTCCAGCAATCATCATGTATTGTGGTGCATCTTTTGGTGCAGGTATGGAAAAAGAGGCTGAATCACCAGGACCGATAACAAAATCTTCATTCATAGAAATTGTTGGTGCTAAAGTATTAACTAACGAAAAACCGCCTAATCCAATAATTATACTACCAACAACTATACCAATTATAGTTCTTGTAGCTAGCATAATAAAATGACTTTAGATACTGCTTAAAAAATTATCTACATCAAAGAAACATCATGAGGCTGACTTTCTGCAAATCCAGCTCTAGACATTTTTATAAATTCAGCATTTTCTTGCATTTGGGTAATTGTATGTGCACCACAATAACTTAAACCAGAACGAACACCGCCTGTAAGTTGTTTTAAAATATCTACAACAGTTCCCTTGTAAGGAACCATTGCTTCAACACCTTCAGCAACGTAATCATTAAGATCATCATCAAAAGAAGTAGAACCAGTTTCTTTAGATTTTCTTCCTATAGATGCTGCAAGAGAAGCCATTCCACGATATACTTTGAAACGTTTTCCATTCTTTGTCAAAACGGTTCCAGGAGATTCATCAGTGCCTCCCAACATACTTCCAACCATAACAGTTGAAGCACCAGCTGCTAATGCTTTTGTAGCATCACCCGAAGTTCTAGTTCCACCATCAGAAATAATTGGAATACCATAATCATGTCCTATTTTTGCACAATCCATTACTGCAGTTAATTGTGGAACACCTGAACCAGTAATTACCCTAGTAATACAAATTGAACCTGAACCAACACCAACTTTTACTGCATCAACTCCTGCTTTCATTAAATCTTCAGCACCATGAGCAGTTGCAATATTTCCTGCAATTAATTCACAATCTGGAAATGCTTTTTTGATATTTTTTACGGTACTAATTGCATTTTCACTATGACCATGAGCAATATCAACAACGAGAGTATCAGCACCTGCTTCTAAAAGAGATTCACTTCTTTCTAAAAAGTCACCTTTAACTCCAACTGCAGCCCCAACAAGAGGACGACCTTTACTATCTTTGGAGGCATTTGGATAATTAGCATTATTTGTGATATCCTTACTTGTAATCAAACCTTTTACAAATCCAGATTCATCCACTAAAGGTAATTTTTCAATTCTATGTTTATGTAGTAGAACTTTTGCCTCATCAATAGATACACCGTATTTTGCAGTAACAACATCTTTTGTCATTACATCTTGAATAAGATTTTTAGAATTTGCAAAGAGTAAATCTCTTTCAGTTACAATACCAATTAATTTTGAATTACTATCAACTACCAATAATCCAGAAATATTTTTATTTTCAGCATAATCTAATGCATCCTCAATTGTTTTATCAGCAGTAATAGAATAAGGATTTTCAATCATTACACTTCCAGATCGTTTTACTTTAAGAACTTCATTTGCTTGTTCTTGAATTGTTAAAAATCTATGAATTATTCCTATTCCCCCTGCACGTGCAATGGCTACAGCCATAGATGATTCAGTAACAGTATCCATATTTGCACTGACAAAAGGTATGTTTAGAGAGATATTTCGAGATAATTGTGTTTTTAGATCAGTTTGACTCCTACTTGTTATATCTGAATATTTGGGAACAAGAAGAACGTCATCAAATGTTAATCCTTCTTTAAATTCCAATTAAACCTCGTTACAAAAGTTAAAAATTGATTATAAGCCTTTGCGTTATTTTGATAATTTTGAAGCAATTGTAATGGCATCCTTAGTAGCCATCACATTATGTGTACGAATAATATTGGCTCCATTTAAAACACATATTGCTTCAGCAGTAATAGATCCAAATAATCGATCAGAGGGATTTTCTTTTTCTAAAATATTACCAATAATGGATTTATTTGAAACAGATATTAAAATAGGATAATTCATTTTAATAGAATTTAAATTTTTAATGACAGATAGATCTCGAGTTACCCAATCAGTTTTAATTTTTGTAAAAAATTTACCTTTTCCTGTTTTTCTAAAAAATCCAATTGCAGGATCCAGTACAATTTTTTTATCAGGAATATTACATTTCTTAATAATCTTTAAGCTATCTTTAAGAAGTTTTTTTGTTGAATTTATTGGATTTCCAGATATTGTTTTAGAAGCATATGCACATAAAATTACTGAAGGTTGAAATTTAGAAATCACATCTTTCATTTTTTCATCATATTTTAATCCTGAAATATCATTAATTATTTCAACATCATTTTGTAAAGCATTTTTAGCTACACTAGATCTACATGTGTCAACAGATATTGGAAGATTAGTATTATCTTGGATAATTTTAACAGCATTAAGAATTCTGTCAGATTCTACTTTTTTAGATACATTAGTAGACAAGTATGGTGCAGTAGACATTCCCCCTACATCAATAATATCTGCACCATCATTTTCCATTTGAATTACTGTATTTTTGATTTTAATACGAGTAGTATTGATTGATTTTTTGTAAAAAGATTCTGGACTAGTATTCAAAATACCCATAATCCGAACAGGGTTTCTTCCACCAACAGAGATATTTCCAATTTTTGCCATATAGTTTATCAAAACCTCATACAATTTGAGTTATATGATGATTTCAGGTTGGGAAAAAAGATATTTTTCTATTTTAAAGGAATTAAACTATAGTGAAAAAAAAGATAAGGAATCAGCTTTAATTTTAGATTCAATTCTTAAAAAAAATAATAGTACTGAAAAAATTAGAAAATTGATCCAAGGTAAAACAGTTTTTGTTATAGGTTCTGGACCATCGTTGTCAATTGCTATTCCAAAGTTGAAAAAGCTAAAAAAATATATAAAAATTGCAGCTGATAGTTCATTAAAACCGTTAATTGATAACGGGATTATTCCAGATATCATTGTAACTGATTTAGATGGAAATGAAGATGCAATTAAAAAAATGTCAAAGACAAAATCAATATTTGTAATACATGCACATGGAGATAATATTGAAAAATTACAAATGGTTAAAAAAATAAAAAATTCTATTGGAACAACTCAAACAAATCCAGTTAATAAAATTCAAAATTTTGGGGGTTTTACTGATGGGGACAGAGGAGTTTTCTTAGCAAATCATTTTGATGCAAAAAAAATTATTTTATTTGGTATGGATTTTGGAAATCAGATTGGTAAATTTTCTAACACAAACAGATCAGATAGAGAAATGAAGATAAAAAAGCTAAAAATAGGAAAAGATCTTTTAATTTGGTTATCGACGATCACAAAATCAGAATTATTTACCACATCAAAACCAATTGAAGGATTTAAAAAAATATCATACAGAGAACTAGATATCATAATTACCTAGAATGCATTTAATACCCATTAGTGATTTATTAAATTATGAAATTTTCAGAAGAGCAAGTAAAAGAGATAGTTGCTTTAAGAGAAAATATGCTACAACAGGTGGATAAGCATCAGGAAGGAATAGAAATGTTAGAGAAAAACATTAGCGTATTAGATGAATTTTTAAAAGATTCTAGTTTCGTGAAGGCATCAAAATTAAAAACAAAAATTGAACCTGAAATAAATGAAAAGATCGAAGTATCAAAACCAATAGATGATTCAATTCCAATTAAACGAGGAAATGATGGTAAAATAATTGCTAATGCATATGTTACACCAGACCAAGTTTCAATAATTTTAGATGAACAAGTTTTGATTAATGCAGATACTCCACCCTTCAAATCATTCTTTTTGGATAGAATAATTGGAGAAATGAAGAAGAAAGATTTTGTTGAAGCAGAAAATGGGAAGATCCAAAAAGAATCAATCATAGATTATATTATTAATAAAAATGGAGCAAATATTAGAGAAATAATAATTAAAAATTACAGAGAAAAACAAAGAGTGACTGAATTAATCAATACAGCAGGATGGTCATTAACAAGAATGTTGGAAAATATTAGTAAGTGATAGTATGGACAAGATTTTAGTTTTAGACTTTGGTTCACAATATAGTCATTTAATTTGTAGAAGAATTAGAGAATTTTCTGTTTTTGCAGAATTAGTACCGTATGATATTAGTTATGAAGAAATACAAAAACATAATCCAAAAGGAATAATTTTTTCTGGAGGTCCATCTAGTGTTTATAATTCAGAAGCTCCAGTTCCAGAAAATAAAATTTTTGAAATGGGTTTACCATTATTAGGAATTTGTTACGGACATCAATTAATTGTAGATAAATTTGGGGGTAAAGTAAAAAGAGCAAACAAAGAATATGGTTCATCACTTTTAACAATAGATAATGATAGTGATTTGTTAAATGGTATAGGAGAATCTGTTCGCGCATGGATGAGTCATGGTGATGAGGCTGAAGAGATTCCATCAGGATTTAAAATAATTGGTCATACAGAAGGTGCAAAAGCTGCAGCAATTGCATCAGAAGAAAAGTCAGTTTATGGAATTCAATTTCATCCGGAAGTTATTCATACAGAACAAGGTACTGAAATTCTCAAAAATTTTGTTCTAAAAGTATGTAATGCAAAACAAAATTGGACAATGGAAGGTTTTATTGATACAGCAGTAGAAAAAATTTCTAAAATTAAAGGAAATGTGTTATGTGGGGTTAGTGGAGGAATAGACTCTACAGTAGTAGCATTACTAATTGATAAAGCAATTGGAAATAGATTAAAATGTGTTTTTGTAGATAATGGTTTGTTACGATTAAACGAAGAAAAAGAAGTGGAAGAAATGTTTAAAGAAAATTTTAAAGTTAATTTTACAGCAGTTGATGCAGGGCAACAATTTCTTGAAAAATTAAAAGGGGTAGCAGATCCAGAAGCAAAAAGAAAAATTGTTGGTGAAGAATTTGTTCATGTTTTTACTAATTTTGCTGAAAAAGAGGGTCCTTTCAAATGGTTAGCTCAAGGAACTTTATATCCAGATGTAATTGAAAGTGGAGTTTCAAAAGGTCCAGCAGCTGTGATAAAATCTCACCACAACGTTGGAGGATTACCAGATTGGTTGAATTTAGAAATTTTAGAACCATTAAGAGAATTATACAAAGATGAAGTTAGAGAAATTGCAAAAATTTTAGGTGTTCCTGAAAAACTTTTCATGAGACATCCATTTCCAGGTCCAGGATTATCAGTTAGAATAATTGGAGAAGTGACTCCACTAAAATTAGAAATTTCTAAAGTAGCAAGTAAAATTGTTGAAGAGGAATTAATGGAATCTGGACTGTATACCAAAGTATGGCAAGCTTATGCTGCAGTAGGCGACGATAAAGCAGTGGGAGTCGTAGGGGATGAGAGAAGATATGGAAACATAGTTATGATTAGAGTTGTAGATTCTATTGACGCAATGACTGCTGATTGGACAAGACTACCACATGGAGTACTAGAAAAAATGAGCAATAGAATTACTAATGAGATTGAGGATGTAACCTGGGTAACATATACAATTTCAAGTAAACCTCCAGCAACAATTGAACCACAATAGTGAAAAATTATGAATTATGAAAAAATCTGTGATGAAATATTAGAATTTAATGAGAAAATTAGATATGCAGCTGTTTATGATTATGGTGAGCTACACGATAAAATTAGACCAGGTGTTATATCTCACTTAACTAGAGAAGAAACTGAAACATCATTATCACAAGCAATTTACCGATGGTCAACAAGGAAAAAAACTGCAGATAAAATTGGAACACCAATTTTTGCATTAGCAAAATATGAAAAAATCTATAGAATAACAGTACCTATTGGAGGTGCAGGATTAATTTTGATAACTACAGAATTAGATGTGAATGTAAATGAAATTGTAGATAAAACTCTTGAAATTAGAGATACATATGCTAAATTATAATAAATATGACCTTCCATGTTTTTGATACTTATGTAAAAGCAAATGATGGTCATACAATACATTTTGATGTAATTACTGACAAAAATGATTCTATAACTGCAATTTCTTTTGCAAAAGAATGGTTAAAATCAATTGGAGAAAATAATTCAATAGTAACTACAGAAGAATGTAAATTTTGTCATTCAGAATCTGTTCCAGAAGATACTGAAATTGAAATAATGACAAATGGATATTTTATTGTAAAGATGGAAGGATGTCCAAAAAATTAATCTAAAAGTGCAGCTCCAAATACTCCTGAAGAATCACCAAGTTTATTTTTCAATATAGGGGTTTCAATAATATCTGAAAATACTTTTGAGTAAATTGACTTTCTACCTTCAGTGTATAAAAAATCAATATTAGATAAACCACCTCCAAGTATGATGGCATCAGGATCTAAAATGTCAATTACATTTGCAAGTCCATAACCAAAATTTTCTAAAAATTCATCTTTCCATTGTTTACCAATAGTATAATCAAAATTATTAATAATTTCAGGCATAGATTGAGTTAATCCAGTTAGTTTATTCCAGCGTTTTTCCAAAGAGGGTCCACTAATGTATGTCTCCACACAACCAGATTTACCACAATAGCAGGAATTACCATTTTGATGTAAAGTATGATGTCCCCATTCACCAGCAATATTGGTTCTGCCACAATGAAGAATATTATTAATTACAATTCCTCCACCTACACCAGTACCTAGAATAACACCAAAAACTAAATCAAATCCGATCCCAGCACCCATTTTAGATTCAGATAAAGTAAAACAATTAGCGTCATTTTCAATAGAAATAGTTTTTTGGAGTTTATTTTCTAAATCTTTTTTTAAAGATTTACCAATTAAACATTGAGTATTACTATTTTTGATTAATCCAGTTTGCTTTGAAATTGCACCAGGACAACAAATTCCTAAAGAAAAATCAGAAATATTTTGAGATACATCTGAAATCAGGATTTCAATTGTATCAAGAATGTCATTATAATTATTTTGAGGAGTATCTACTCTCTTTCTTTCTAAAACAGTTAGATTTTCATCAAGTACAATGATTTCTGTTTTGGTACCACCCAAATCTATACCAATTTTGTACAACAATAATTTATGAAAAGTAGTATGCTTAAGTTTTGACTAGATTTATCCCATTGGTGGCATGCCGCCACCGCCACCTGGACCACCAGATATGGCGATTACATCATCGATTCTAAGAATCATACATGCTGCCTCTGTTGCAGATTTAATTATTTGTTCTTTAACTACAATTGGTTCTACAACATTAATTGCCATCATATCAGCAATTTTTGTATTTTTTGCATCAATACCGGTCCATTTTTGACCTTGATTTTGTTTTGATCTTAAAGTAGCCATTGTATCAATTGGATCCATTCCAGCATTTTCAGAAATTGTTAATGGTATAACCTCTAATGCTTCAGCATATTTTTTAATTGCAAGTTGTTCTCTACCACTAAAATTATCTGCCCATTCTTTGAGTTGAGATGCTGCAAATGCTTCTGGAGCTCCACCACCTGCAACAATTTCTGGTTTTTCAATTACATCTTTTACTACCATCAATGAATCATGAATGGAACGGTCAACCTCATCAATTACTCTTTGAGTTCCTCCACGAATTAGTAATGTAACAGATTGTGGATGTTTACAGCCTTCAATGAATACCCATTTATCGGATTCAACTTTCTTTTGGTGAGCTAAATCAGCAGAACCAAGATCTTTTTCAGATAAATCATCTAAGTTACTAATTACACGTCCATCTGTAGCTTTAGCAAGTTTAATCATATCACTTTCTTTGACACGACGAATTGCCATAATTCCATGTTTTGAAAGATAATGTTGTGCAATGTCATCAATTCCTTTTTGACAAACCAAAACATTGGCGCCAACATCATGTAATTTATCAACCATTGTTTTTAACATTCTGTTTTCTTCTTCCAAAAACATTTGCATTTGTGTTGGGTCAGTAATCCTAATTTCTGCACTCATTTCAGTTTTTTCAATTTCTAATGCAGAATTAATTAATGCAATATTTGCTTTTTCGATTCTAGTGGGCATTCCACTATGAACAATTTCTTTATCTAAAACAATACCTTTTACAATTTGTGTATCTTCTATTGAGCCACCTGGTTTCTTTTCAACTTTAATATTTTCTAGGTCAACAAAATATTGATCTCCTTTTTTTGTTGCAATACTAAGAACTGCATCAACCACAATTTTTGATAAACTAGAACTATCTTCAGAAATTAGTTTTGATTGCATACTTGTTGAGGCAATTTTAAGAAGTGATGCTTTGTCATCAGGTTGAATTTTTTTGGATAATTGTGAATAAATTTCAAGAACCTTTTCAGATGCTGCTTGAAAACCTTCAATAATGGTTGAAGAATGAACATCTTTCTTTAAAAGATCTTCAGCTCTTGCTAATAAGGCACCGCCGAAAACAACAGATGAAGTAGTTCCGTCACCTACTTCATTATCTACAGTTTTGGAAATCTCGACTATCATTTTTGCTGCTGGGTGTTGAACATCAATTTCTTTAAGAATAGTAGCACCATCATTTGTAATTGTAACGTCGCCTAAGGAATCAACTAGCATTTTATCTAAACCACGAGGTCCAAGACTACTTTTAACTAATTCTGCAACCAATTTTGCTGCTGCAATATTGTTTTGTTGAGCATCTTTACCTTTTTGTTGTAATGCACTTTCTTTAAGAACTAGTACAGGTCCATTTGGTCCTTGTTGAATTGATGCCATTTAGATTCATTTTCAATTCTCAAAATGCCCCTTTTTAACATTGCCTAATTGATTGGAGAAATGTAAGATCGTTTTTTGACATCAATAATTCCACCTGCAAGAATCCTTACAGAAGGTAGGGCTAGAAAAGGCAAGAAAAGAGGGATCAAGTGAGGTCTATGAAATTTACATCCTAAATCTACAATAGAATTATTGATCTGTTCAAAATTAGATGAAACAGTTTCAAAAGAATCAGTTGAAACAATACCACCAAATTGTAAAGGTAATGAGGCAAGTATTTTTCCAGATTTGACCACGACTAGACCACCTTGATTTTTAATTAAATGGTTTGATGCTATTGCCATATCAGAATCATTTGAACCAAGTACAATCAAATTATTTTCATGAAAACTCCAAGTTGAAGCAAATGCACCTATATCAGCACCAAAATTTTCAAGAAATCCAATTGTATGTTGATTTGTTCCATGAATTCTATCAAATGCTGCAATTTTCCAAACATCAGAATCTAAAGATGCTGAAACATGACCATCCTTAGAATTAAGTTCAGATGTTCCTAATTTAGTAATTATTTCATTTTGCATAAAAATTGTATTTGCTACTACATGTTCTTTCTTGGATTTAATTAGAAAATCATTTTTAGAGAATTTTTTTAATTTAACAGTTTTTTTAATCCATGGAGAAATAATGTTTTTTCTAATACGAGCTACAAAAGAACCATTAGAAACTACAAGTTTACCACCAACAAAAACATGTTTTGGTTTAAATGATTTTAGATTATCAAAAACCAAGATATCAGCTAATTTGCCAGGTGCAATACCACCAAGATCTTTTCCCATATTATAATAATCAAAATTATTCTTAGATGCCATTGTAACTGCATCAATAGGTGCTAAACCAAGTTTGATAGATTCTCGTATGCAATAGTCAATATGACCAAATTTAGAAATATCTAATGGGTCAAGACCATCAGAACAAAACATTAATCGATTAAGATACGTTCCATGTGATAATACACGGGGAATAATTTCTTTCAAATCACGACGTATAGAACCTTCTCTAATCATTATCCACATTCCAAGACGTAATCTTTCTAATACTTGATCAAAATTAATTGGTTCGTGACAAGAAAGAATTCCAGATGAAACATATGCATTAAGTTTTTTATCACTTGCACCTGCAGTGTGTCCATTAATTATACAATCACATTCCAACATTGTTGAAAGTGATTTCATTGTTTTAGGTTCACGTAAAATTACTTTAGTCCATGAAAAAACTTCTCCCATTCCAATTACATGTGGATGTTTTATTGCAGTTTTTTCTTGAGATAAAGTTAAAGATTTACTATTACTAAATTTTGCATCTACAGGAAGCCCTCCAGGAACTGCTTGAAATATTCGAATTGGTAAATTTTCTCCCAGTTTAAGAAATTCCTGAAAACCCTTGTAACCAGCTACACTAACAATATCAATTGGATCTGAAAAGAGAGAAGTTACACCACAAAGAAGAGCTTGTTTTGCAAATTCAGATGGCAATACAAATTGATCAATGTGTAAATGGGGATCTGCAAATCCGGGACTGACAAATTTATCATGAATATCAATTACTTTTGTTTTGGGTCCTATCGTATGTGTTGCATCAGGACCAACATATGCAATACGATCATTAATTATTGCGATCTGACTTTTTGGAATGATTTCTCTGGTGTAAACTGATAGTAAGTTACAATTTTTCAAGACAAGATTTGCTTTTTTGTCTCCAAGTGCTACAGAATTTAGAGAGTTAATAGAATGGGCTAGGCTTGAATTCATAATAATAAATGAAATTTATGACTATTATAGGTTCAATGCTTAAATTACGGATGGAGAGGTTTTGTTGATATGAACATTCCAAAGGTGATCAGAAAGTATTGTGCAAAATGTAAAACACATACTGAACAAAAGGTCTCCATTTACAAGGCTGGAAAAAGACGTGGTTCTGCTAGAGGTGAACGTCGTCACGCTGAACGTAAACAAGGCTATGGTGGACAGAAATTCCCAAAACTTGCAAAACCAGCTAAAGTTACAAAGAAAGTTACTCCTATTATGACATGCACTGTATGTAAAAAGAAATACAATAAAAAAGGTGTTAGAATTAAGAAATTTGAGTTGGTAGCAGCATGAAGAAAGATCACATCGAAATTCCAAAACCATCAAGTAAATTTCAAAAAGTTAATTGTGAAGAATGTGGTGAATTACAGGTAGTATATTCTCATGCATCTACAGTTATTGCATGTAATTCTTGTGGCAATACAATTTCAGAACCAACAGGTTCTAAAGCCAAAATAAATGGTAAAGTTTCAGGTAGTGCTGAGTAATTCATAATCCTGTTTTGTGTTTAAATTAAATGCAACTCGTTTATCATCAATTAAAATATAATTTTGATCTAAATTTTTAGATGAATTAATTTTATTTGCGTTAATTAAAGAAATTCCAGTATAATTACATACTTCATTATTATAATTTATGGAATAATCAGATTCTAATCCAAGTCTAGTTAAAAATTTGTTAGTAACGAGTATACTTGTCCAAATTTTTTCAGGATTATAATGTTTAACAATATTTTTTATAATTTCACTATCTAGTAATGGTAAATCACCTGAAGTAAGTAAAACAGAATCATTTGTAGATTGAAGTACCAAACTTAAATCTTCAACATAGCCAATTCCATTAGTATTAAAAATTTCAATATTATTTTCTTGTAATAGTTTTTTTGTATTTGGAGAATTAGAACTAGTTAAGGCAAAAATTTTTGAAAAACAATTTGAATCTTTTAACGAGTCAACCACATGAAGAATTATTGGTTTTCTATATTTGAGTAACAATTTTTCATTACCTAAATTCATGCGTGTACCTTTACCACCAGCCATTATCAAACCAATCATACTGATACAAATACCATCAAAGATGCTAAACGAGTTAATTCATTAGTTGAACCAAGCACGTCGCCAGTTATTCCACCAAAACTACGATTAGATATTACCAGAACTAGCAATGTTACGATAAAAGTTACACTAAGCATGATAATACCAGTAGTTTCACCAAGTAAAGCAACAGGAATTATCATAATTACAAAAGCTACCATTAATTTTTTCTTGTCTTTCATAATTTTCATAAAAGGAGAATTTGACCCTATTGCTGCTGAATTTCCTAAATTTGCTAATAGAACCATTGAAAATTTTGCTAAAATTTCACTAATTAAAATTGCCTTAAACAAATCAAATCCAGTTGTAAGTGAAATTGCAGCAACTAGTCCAATTAGATATAAAACAATTGCAACTACTCCTGCAGATCCTGTAGAAAGATCCTTCATTGCATTAAGTTTTTTTTCTTTACTACCTTTTACCATAAGACCATCAGCAAAATCAGCTAAACCATCTGCATGGTGAATTCCAGTTATAATTACAATTGATGTAACTACGAGAAAACTAACTATGATTGGATCCAAAAGAAATGATAAACCAAAACCAAATGAACCAACTAAAATTCCAATAATAATTCCAACAATAGGGAATAGATACATGTATTTTGCAATATCATCTAATGTAGAATTTGATGATGATGGTAAAATTGTTAAAAAAGAAAAAATTGATCCAACTTCTTTAAACATAAAGCCACCATCCAATAAAAGATAAAAATAGAATTATTGGAACTGTAATAATTCCAAAGAAAAGAATTGACGTTAGTTTCATAATTTTAATTGCAGATAAGACATGATGTTTTGTAAGAATAATTTCACCATCACCCAATTTGTAATGATTTATTTTTTCAAATTTAGTTTCTAAAGCACCAGCTAATGCTGCCATTGGATATCCAGCATTAGGACTTTCAGTTGTTTTGCCATCCCTAATCATTACTTTGTAAGAATTTCTCCAATTATTTTGTAAAATAGCTGCTGAAATAATCATTATTAATCCTGTAAGTCTAGAAGGAATATAATTTAAGATTGTATCACAAGTAGCAGTAAACCATCCTAAATTTCTAAAAATATCATTTTTGTATCCAATCATCGAATCTGCTGTATTGATTACTCGATACACAAAGGCCCCCCATAAACCAAAAAAAGCATAATAAAACATTGGTCCAGTAACACCATCAACAGTATTCTCACTAATGCTTTCTAATACGCCTGAAAGTACATGATTTTTATCCAAATTAGTAGTATTTCTCTTTACAATCATGGATAGATAATTTCTTGCCATGTCTAGATTATTACTTTCCAAAGATTCCAATACGCTAGTTGCATGTTTTTCCATTCCACGAATAGCAATAGTTGTTTTAAGCAGTAATGCTCCAGTAATTATAGAAACAATCAGTGAAATATAATCAATAGAAATTAAAGATATTCCAAAACTAAGACTTGATAATAATAGAACAACAATACTAGAAATAATTATTATAATTAAAGTACCTCCAATTTTTTCAAATATAGAATTTTGATGTTTTGCAATAGGAGTAAATTTTCCAATCAACATTCCTATCCAGGCTGTTGGATGATAGCGATTTTTTGGATCTCCAAATATTAAATCAATTAAAATTGCAAAACCAATAATAGATATAGATTCAAGAATCATTGTAACATTTTCTCAATTGAGTTAATATCAATATTTAATTCAACAATTTTTGATAATTTATTTAATTCATCGTCAATTTTTGAAATATTTTTTTTATTCCAAGTAATATGTTTAGGTTTTGCATTAAGAGAATCTTCTTCAGGTAAATTTAATGGTATCAAGGGAATAGTTCCAAAAATAGGAATTTTTGTAATATTTTTTAATTTTTTAAATCCAGGTTTTAAAACATCAATATCACCACGAAATTTATTAAAAATAAATCCCTTGACAAGTTTTTGATATTTTTTATCAATTAAATTCATAGTTCCAACTAAACTTGCAAAAGATCCGCCTCTATCAATATCAGTTACTAATAAAACATCTGCATTTGCTTTTTTAGCGATTTTCATATTTGCAATATCATATTTTTGTAAATTAATTTCTGCAGGAGAACCTGCTCCTTCCATAATTACTAAATCAAAATTTCTCTGTAAAGTCTTCAGTGATTTTGTAGCTATTCGCATACCTTCAATATTCACAAATTTTTCATAATATTCTTGAGCATGCATTTTTTTGAAACGCTTACCGTTCAAATATACAATACTAGAATAATTTCCAACTGGTTTTAATAAAATAGGATTCAAATCAGGCGTAATATTACAACGCGCACCAAAAGCTTGAATTGCTTGAGCGCGAGAAATTTCAAAATCAGGCGTAATATATGCAAAATTAGACATATTTTGAGATTTGAATGGAGCCACACTGTAGCCTTTATCAGAAAAAATTCTACACAAGGCTGCAACTAAAGTTGTTTTACCAGCACCAGAAGAAGTTCCTTGAATCATTAATGATTTCATTTTATTTTCTCCAATGCTTTTACTAGTTTTACATTATCTTTATGGGATTTTACTGCAATTCGAATATATTGATTATCTAAACCTCTAAAATTTTTACAATCACGAATTAAAATTTTGTTTTTTAATAATTTTTTTTGTAATTTTGTAGAATTATATTTTGTTTTAATTAAAATAAAATTTGTAAATGATGGAATACATTGAAATCCATCTAGTATAGAAATATTATTTTCTAAGTATTTTAATTCTTTTTGAATTATCATATTAGATTTTTTTATATGAGAAATATTTTTAATAACAGCATTTGCTGCATCCTGTGCTAAAGAATTTACACTCCAAGGAATTTTTATTTTTTTTAAAATATTAATTATTTCTTTAGAACCACATGCATATCCAATTCTTAATCCAGGTAAACCAAATGATTTTGTTAAAGATCTTAAAATAAAAATATTATCATATTTTTTTACATAAGAAATTACAGATTCATTAGATTTTGGAACTAATTCAATAAAACATTCATCAATAAATACAATAGTTTTTAATTTTTTTGCCATAATTATTATAGATAATAATTCTTTTTTTGACAATAATTCTCCCGTAGGATTATTAGGATTACAAAGAAAAATACATCCATTTTTTGGAATCTGTAAAATAAATGAATCAATATCTTTAGATAAATTTAAAGATTTAAAATATGAAATTTTAGAATTATTTAATTTCACTGCAGTTTCATATTCTTGAAATGTTGGTACATGGATTAACACTTTAGTTGTTTTAGATAAAAATGCAAAACAAAAATTATAGAGAATTTCAATTGCACCGTTTCCAACAATAATATTTGATTTAGATAAATGCGTATATTTTTCTAAACTTGAAATTACAGTCTCTGAATTTGGATCAGGATAAAATTTAATGTTGTCTAAATTTTTTTTAATTATTAATTTAACAGAATGAGGGATTCCAAGGGGGGTAATATTAGAACTAAAATCAATAATATTTTGATCGCGATTTTTTAAAGGAAATTTTCCACCATGAATAACAGGGGCATGTTGACGAATAGACGATTTTACGGTTATTTTCACAGTTACAAGTAGAATTGGCTAATTTAGTATCTTGTGGTAATCTGAAAACGATTATTAATTGAAACCGATCTAATTTCTCATTATGGGCAAGAAAAAAGTTGCAATAATTGGGGTTACAGGTTCTGTAGGCCAAGAATTTGTACTATCATTGGATAATCACCCATGGTTTGAAGTTACTCAAATTGCAGCATCTGAACGTTCAGCAGGAAAAAATTATCTGGATGCAATAAAAGATGCTAGTGGAATTATAGCATGGGATGTAGGTGGAGAAATTCCAGAATATATCAAAAATATGACAGTTAAATCAGTAGATCAATTAGATATTTCTCAATTAGATTTGATATTTTCTGCAGTGGAATCTGAAGCTGCAAGAGACATAGAAACTAAAATGGCTGCAGAATTACCAGTTATCTCAACTAGTTCAGCTTATAGATATGAGGATGATGTTCCAATACTAATTCCAGGAATTAATGATGAGCAGATAGAATTACTAGAAATTCAAAAGAAAAATAGAAACTGGAAAGGATGGGTAGCTCCTTTACCAAATTGTACTACTACAGGTTTAGCAATTACATTAAAACCACTACTTGAGAAATATGGTGCAAAAAAAGTTATGATGACTTCAATGCAGGCAATATCAGGTGGAGGTAAGTCAGGGGTATCCGCAATGGGAATCACAGATAATATTATTCCATATATCCCAAAAGAAGAAGGAAAGGTTAGATTAGAAACAAGGAAAATTTTGGGAAAACTAAAAGATGGAAAAATTGAAGATGCAGATATCAAAATTAGTTGTACTTGCACCAGAGTTCCAGTAATAGATGGTCATACAGAATCAGTGTTTGTAGAAACTACAGAAGAAATTGATCCACAAAAAGCAAAGGAAACTTACAATCAAAGTAACAAAGACAGTTCAGTAATAGGATTACCATCTGCTCCAAAAGATTACTATGCATTCCATGAAGATCCAACGAGACCACAACCAAGAATGGAAAGAACTGTAGGGGATGGAATGACTACAACAATTGGAAGAGTAGAAAAGGAAGAATTATTTGATAATGGATTGAAATACATGTTATTCTCACATAATAAAAAAATGGGTTCTGCAAAAGGCGCTGTCTTGTTAGCAGAAATGTTATACAAAAAAGATAAGATTTAGTGGATTATCTGTAATTTTTACAATAATAACTTTATAAGAACCAAAAATCTTCATCGATTTGGGTGTTTTAGACGACAAAAGTTGATGATCTAGATTTACAAATTTTATCAGAGTTATCTAATGATGCATCAATTTCAGTTCCACGATTATCAAAAAAAATAGATGTAAATTCATCAGTAGTTTATTCAAGAATCAAAAGATTAGTTAAAAGAAAATTAATTGAACGTTTTACAATAGATGTTAATGATGCAGAACTTGGATACGAAGTCAAAGCATTGACAGGAATAAACATTGATACAAAACAACGTGATAATGTTATTGAACAATTATTCAAAATTGATGGAGTCAGAGAAGTTGCAGAAGTTACAGGTAGATTTGATATTTTAGTCACAATGTATTCAAGATCATTGGATCAAATGCACAAAATGGTTTCAGAAAAAATAGGCAGAGTTGAAGGAATTCAATCATCAGAGTCATTTATTGAAATGAAATCACGAACGAAAGCAATGCCATATATGCCATCAAATAGTGGTGACTAGTATTGCAAAAGCAAACAACTAGTTCAAGGATAGCAGTTTATTATGAATTAACAAAACCAAAAATTTGGTATTTACTTGTATTTACTGCATTTGGAGCTGCACTAACAGCATCAAATATTTACAATATCCCAATTTCCATTGAAACATGGGCTTTGATGTTATTTTCAGTAGCATCAGGTTCTGCAGCAGCTAATACTTTGACAAACTATCACGATAGAGATATTGATGCCATTATGGAAAGAACAAAGGATAGACCTCTTCCATCAAAGAGAATTTACCCAGCAGTTAAAGCAAGAAATTTTGGATTAGCATTGGCAGGAATATCATTGGTATTGGCTTATGCAATTTCATTTACCACAACACCAGAACAAGGTGCATGGGCAACAATATTCATTGCATTTGCATTAGTAAACAATATTATTGTATATTCATACATACTAAAACGAAATTCTAGAACTAATATTATTTTAGGAGGATTATGTGGGGGTTCACCACCTATGATAGGATGGGTGGCTGTAAGCATGTCAGATTTATGGACTATGGGTCTTGCAATGGCAGGATTAGTGTTTATTTGGATTCCGATGCATATTTGGGCTTTAACATTACATTTCAAAGAAGATTACAATAAAGTAAATGTTCCAATGTTGACTGCAGTACAATCTGAAAAAACATCAGCAAGAGCTATTGCATTATCTACTGTTGTAATGGTGTTATTTTCAATTGCACCATTTTTCATTACAACTGAAAATGGTGAAGAGATGGTAGGTGATGTTTATTTGTGGACTGCAATTGCATCGGGTGGATTAATGTTAGGATTATCAATTTGGGTTACAATAAAACCAATGGAAAAAGCTGCATGGACATTGTTTAAATTTTCTAGTCCCTATTTGGCAGTATTATTTATTGCATTAATGGTAGATTCAGCATTATAAAATACCATTATTATTATCTAGACTATTAAGATCCTTAGTAATTTTATAATGATTTTTCACTAAAGTTTCAATTTCAGTTTTTAATTCACCAGAATTCCATTCAGATTTAATTAAAGAAGATAATTTTGCAACGATATTCCATTGAGCAGTATTTTGATCATCAATTAATTTTAGAAATTCTTTTCCTTTTTCATCATCATCCATAATTGTGCAATAAAGTACAATGATAAAAAAGTTAGGAAAGGTAATTATATAATTTCAAAGTTTTATTAACAAATATCAATTATTGAGTATATTGAAATGTAGTATTTCAGAATGTAAGGAAAAAGCTATACAAACTGTAAAAATTAGTTTTAAAGAAAATAGAAGTTTATGTAAAAAACATTACATATTATTTAAAAATAAAGATGAAAAACACATACCAACTTTTTCTAAAGCATCAAAATTTTGATTTTTAATACAATGAAATTTAATTATGACTAATTTTCTATAATAGTATGACTAAAGCAATTGTTTTAGGAGGTTCACGTGGAATAGGTAAAGCTATTTCAGATTCATTAAAATCAATAAAAATTGATGTCTTTGCTGCATCCAAGAAAGATATTGATACCTCAAATCTGGATAGTGTAAAAAAATTTTTAGAAATACATAATGAAACAGATATTTTAATTCTAAACACGGGAGGTCCTGAGCCAAAACCATTTTCAAGTATTATTGAAGAAGATTGGAAGAAATATCATAATCAACTATTTTTAGGGTTTTGTACTATTTTACAAAAAATAAAAATTAATGAAAATGGATATATTTTTCTAATTAGTTCAAATGTAATTAAAGAACCAAATATGAAATTAATTATTTCTTCAGCATATCGTGCAGCATTTACAGAAGTTTTCAAAGTTTTGAGTAAAGAATATGCTCAAAATAATATTAGTTGTATCAATATTGCACCAGGTCCCATTAATACTGATAGAACTAAAGAATTAATAGATAATATCAAAGAATTTGAAAAAACATTACCAATGAAAAGACTAGGTGAACCTGAAGAGATTGGAAATTTTGTTAAAGCAATAGTAGAAAATAAAGTGAAATATCTATCAGGTATTACAATAAATTTTGATGGTGCAAATTCTAGTTATATTTTTTAAAATTATTTTTTAAATTCAACATTTGGAACATCTGGTTGACCAGCAATTGCAATTAATCCACCATCACGAAGTTGCTGCAATAGCTGCATTACTTCTTTTTCAACTTGATTTCTTTGTAATCCTGTTTGATTAGCAAATACTTCGACAAGATCTGTTACCTTACGTTGACCATTACAAGATTTCCAAAAATCAACAATAGCCTGATTTACCATAAATCCTTGATCATGTTCATTAGCTAAAACCATTGAACCATCTTCTTGTTGTACTAATTTTCCAACTCCTTGAGGTAGTGCAGTTTCATAGTTTATTGGTGCAGGAGTATTCAATCCAGCAGCGCCCATTTCTTTAATTTTGAGTTTACCTTCTTCAGTCATTTTATCCATTGTCCATACAGGTTCCCATACAATGTCAATTTTCACATTATTTACACCAGGAACTTTTTTAGCAAATCTTGTAGCATCTGCAACCAAAGTTTCATGAAGAGGGCAGCCTTGGGTAGTCATTGTCATCTTAATATTAACATCATTATTTTCTGTAACGTCAATTCCGTAAATTAATCCCATTTCTACAATGTTTAAAGGGACTTCAGGATCCATGCATTGTTTTAAAGATTCTTCAATTGCTTGACTAGAAACGGTACTCATACTCTTACAGCAGTTTGAAAAACAATAAAAACTTTGTATTAATTAGCTTGGAATAACTGAATCATACAAATAAATTTTGAATGATATAAAATTGATTAATTAATGAAGTACGAATTAATCCTATTATGAATATTGATGTTTTTGTATTAGCAAGATTAGGAAGCTCAAGACTACCCAAAAAACATTTTAAAAATATTGGAGAAAAACTAGTAATTGATCATTTAATTCATAGAATAAAAAAAGCAACTAAAATTAGAAAAATCATAATTTGTACTACAAAGCTAAAATCAGATGATGAATTAGTTGATTATCTAAAAAAAAGAAACATAGAAGTTTTTAGGGGAAGTAATAATGATGTAATTAAAAGAATACAAGATGCTGCAGAATATTATAAAACAGATATCATTATTGATGTAGAAGGAGATAAAATTTACACGGATCCTAAATATATTGATATTATAGCAGAAAAATTTCTAAATTCAGAAGTAGAATATATTACAGGTAATGATTCTTTAGGGAAATTTAATCCAAGTCATGGAATTCATGGTATAGTTCCTGCAGGTTTCCATATTAATGCAATAAAAAAAATGTATAAATTAAAAAAAATTAAAAATACTGAAACGGGTTATAGAGAATTTTTCTTACGAAATGAATTTAATGTAGAATATATCGTTCCAGAATTTATTAATAAATTTCCAAAAGGAGTTAGATTATTTTTAGATTATCAAGAAGATTTAGAAATGGCAAGAGAAATTTTTAAAGAGATTGGAAATGATTTTGATACAAATTCATTATTAAAAATTTTAGAAAAAAAATCGGGATTACTGAAAATAATAGAACCAGTAATTGAATCATGGAAAAAAAATTATGAAACAGAAAAAAGTAATTTAGAATAAAAAATATTATTAATCAAAGTAAATTAGATGTTTAACATTTTTTTATTAGAAAAAGGATGACCTATATGTTTTTCATTAATTATTTCACCATATTGAGGAGAACGATATAGTTCATCTACTGAATCAAAATTATAATTATTTAATAGATCAGTTTTACAAAAAAAAGCGTTTATTCCATTACTGTCACAGCCAATTAATGTATACCCTTTTTGAGACGCCAATTTATTCAATGCCAATAAACTAGCTCCAAAATAATTAGTTCCATCCCAAACAGATTCAGGATCATATGGTACAACTTTACTCTCATGAGATGGAATAGATGAATTATATTCAATTACAACTAAACGAGGAAAATAGTCTACTATAGATTTCCAAACCCAGTAATCATTGAAATCTATATCAATTGATAATAAATCAAAATGAATTGGAACATCATATTTACTAAATAAATTTTGTATATTTTCAGCAGTTATACGTTCATTTTTAATATCAAATTGAAATGACTGATTTCTTTTCTTTCTAGAAATAATTTTTTTCATAAATCTAATTTCATTTTTTAAATTTTTTTGAAAACCAAGATTTCTATTATTCCATACTTTTTTTAGAACATTTGAAAAATAAATTTTATCGTCAGAACCATAATCCATCATAAGACCATTCCAATTTTTTTTCTCAAAAAGATAAGTAGTATTACTTTCAAATCCATCACCAACTCCAAATTCTACTGAAAATTTGTTAGTAGTTCCAATCTTAGAAAAAATATAATTAATTATTCCATCTTCTCCATTTTGTGAGAAGATTTTTTTTTCATATTCGTTGATTTTGAATTGATTTTTTGTATTCATTTCAATTTACTAACAATCTAATTTTTAAAATTATTTAAACAATTTTTCTATTGATTCTTCAAAAGGAGCCGTTGCAACTCCTTTTTCGGTAATTATACCAGAAATTAGTTCAGGTGGAGTCATGTCAAATGCAGGATTTATGACGTTGATGTCATCAGGGGCAGTTTTATTTTCACCGATTCCTGTAACTTCAGAACCTTTTCTCATCTCAATAATTACATCCTCAGCTTTAGTTTCCATATCAATTGTAGATAGTGGTGCTGCAACATAAAATGGAATTCCATGTTGTTTTGCCATTGTTGCAACTTGATAAGTTCCAATTTTATTAAAAACATGCCCAGTTTTTACAATTCTATCAGCACCAACTACTACTTTGTTAACTAATCCATTGGACATACTGTAGCCAACAGCAGTATCAGGAACAAGACTAACATCAAATCCATCATGTTTTAGCTCAAATGCGGTTAATCTAGAACCTTGTTGAATAGGTCTTGTCTCAGTAGCTATAACTTTAACATTTTTTCCACTTTCTCTAGTTGCACGAATAACTCCCAATGCTGTACCATAAGCAACAGTAGCTAAAGCACCTGCATTACAATGAGTCATTATTGTATCATTGTCATCAAAAAGAGGGGCGCCATTTTTTCCCATTAATTTATTAATTTCAATATCTTCATCAGCCATTTTTTTTGCTGTAGAAATTACTAATTCTTTAATTTCTTCAATTGAATTTCCAGTTTTTGCCACATTCATAATTTTTTTTAACCCCCAACCTAAATTAACGGCAGTAGGTCTAGTTGCAAATAAAATATTTTTTGCATATTCTAAATCAGAAAGTAATTGATCCTTGGTTTGTGCTTTACTTTGTAAAACTGCTAATCCCAATCCAAATGCACCTGAAACACCTATTGCTGGTGCACCTCTAACAATCAGAGTTTTTATTGCATTTGCAACTTGATTAAAATCATCATATTCTACAAATACAAGTTCATTAGGTAATTTAGTTTGTTCAATCATTATGACTTTATTATCTTTCCATTCTACCGTTCTTAATGAAGAATTAATTACAATTTTATCATTCATAAAAATAAATAATTTTTTGGCATATTTAAAAGAACTAGATAAAAATTGAAATAGATTTAAAGTTCATCTAAACCTAATTCTTCATCTTTATTTTTGGATCGATAAATCATAAAAGATCCTTTTGCACCTGAATTTACCACATATTCTTCAAATTCCTCAGGAGTTAATTCAGGTTTAAATTCCTTAGTAACTTCATCAGTATATGAATCAGACTTAATTTTTTTAAAATTGGTTTTCAATACAATATTGATACAAACAAACAATATTTAGATATTATTATTTTTAAATTTATTATTAAATAATTTAAGATTAATTTCTAGCAATTAATTCAAGATTTTTTAATTCGGATTTACAAGTACAAATACTGCAGTAATGATTCCATTTTTCACTATGTTTCCAGTATTCTTTTCCTGTTTCATCATATCTTTTATGTGCCCATTGTAAAAGTCTCTTTGTATCTTGTGTAAACATCAAATGTTTTATTGCAAATAATTCAGGAATAGTGAAATATTCACTTATAGTTGCAGTGTATTCAGTTGCATCAGCACATTCATTCATAAATTTATCCAAAGCATCTAATCTCCACTTCTTAACAATATCTTCATCAATTTTGAAAGTACCATCATTTACAAATGAAAGACGAGAATCATATTGTTCTAAAATTCTATCTTTATTGTTGTAAAATATAGGACTTCCAACATACGGAGTACAAATGAAAGGATCAATTTTAGCATTATTTTGTATCCAAAAATCAACAGTTTCCATTAAATCATCTATATTTTCATGTTGATTTCCAATCATAAAAGTAGACAAAGGTGTGAGACTAGATTTTTCAATAGTATCAAGTGTTTTTTGAAGATGTGCACGAACTTGTCCTTTTTGAATATCCTCTTTTAAAACCTTATCAGATGCAGACTCAAATCCAAATGAAATATAGCTACACCCAGCTTCTCTCATAGTTGAAACAAGACTAGGGTTTGTTGCAACACTAGGTGCGTCACCTAATGTACCCCATTTAATTTCTTTATTCAGTCCTTCGTCAATGAAAAGTTTACAAAATTCTTCAGTCCATTTTTTATTACTAGTCATATTTTCATCAACAATAGTTATAAAATCAATATCAAGTTTTTCTTTCATTAATTTTACATTGTCAATACAGTATTGTGCAGTTGGCCATCTTGCAGGTAATTGAAAAGTGTCATTTTCTTTATCAGAAAGTCTAACTAATTTTTCTCCTGCTTTTCTATCACCTTCACCATAGATATTTTGTAAATCAATTCTGGACATACCGTTATGTGAACAAAAAGTACATCCTCTTGGACATCCTCTTTCCCAAACAACTGAAGCTCTTCTTTTTGCATTATAAGATTCTAATGAAAAATGTAATCCAGAATTTTGGAAATAAATATCAGTTTCAATTAAATCATATGCAGGGTATGGAACAGTATTAAGATCATCAATTAGAGCCCTAGGTTTAGTCCAAATGCATGAATCTTTATCACGTATGCATAAACCGTTAACGTTTTGAAAATCTTTAGAAGAATTTTTTACTTCATCATATAATTCTGAAAATGTAACCTCACCTTCACCAATAACAATAAGATCAAGTTGTGGAACTAATTTTAGAATTTCATCAGGATTATACGAACTCCATCCACCTCCACCAACAAATAATGCATTAGGTGCAGATTTTCGAATAATAGGTGCAAGTTCTTTTATTCTTGAATAAGTAGTAGTTAATCCTCCAATACCTATAAAGTCCCAATGTTCAGCACCAATTTCTTCTTCAATTACTTCAATCGGAACTTTTTTTCCATCAAATTTCATTCTTAGTGCATTAAGATCAAGAATACCAACATCACCACCCTTTTGCTGAACAATAGATGCCAGAATCCCAGCCCAAAAAGGAAAGTATTGAGGACCGCTATCCATCCTGATTTCAGGAACAACAAATAGTACTTTCATTACATTTGGGAGTATCAAAATGATATATTTAAACCAGTTTGATCAACAAAATCAGAATCAGGTATATTCTTGAAGAAAATTTTCAAATGGCATAGATTTTACTCTTTTACCAAATATTGAACCACCTTCAGTTGCATTAATGGTTTCAATATCAAGAGGAGATCTTAAAATGAATTCCAATATTGCCCCACGATAATACTGAAAAATAGGATCTAATATGCAATATTTTTGTAAATCAGGATTGTATATTTTTGGAAATAATCTTTGAAATTCTGGGGTATCAACACCGTAAGAAGTAGCAAAATCAACACCATGTTTAGTAATGGTTTCAATAGGTGTATCTTCATTCCAGCCATGATTCATTCCCAGTAAAACAACTTTAGTACATTTTAAAATTTTCCACGATACAAACCAACAAGATGTCCCGACATTACCGCCAGTTTGTATGGCAGGTAAGCCATTACCATGTTTTTTAGAACGAACAATTATTGAAGAGATATAATTAAAAGATTTTTTTCCATCATTATAATCAAATAATGAATGCATCCAATGAATTTGTATTCCGGATTGTCTTGCTTGCTTTACAGTATTATTATTTGAAATAGTTGTGAAGATTCCTTTAATTTTAGAACCAAATTTAGAAACTAAAGGATGATCAAATAATTTTGCTGTATGAGATCCAGGATCAATATTTACTACATAAAAATTTGGGAATTTATCAGGTGTGACTCCACATTTTAAAGTATCAATTAATTTTCCATCACAACAAACTATAGAACCTGTAAAATTACTATTTGCCAGAATCTGAAGATGGTTTTTTTCATCTATGGATGGGCCTTTGCCAATAACAATAGCAATATTATTTTGATTTGAATGATGTTGTGATAAATCTTTAGAAGAATTTTCATTCCATATATCATCTAAATTAAGAGCAAAATTTGTGATCCAATTATCATAATCTGCATATTGTATTTTTTTCATAGATTGTTCTAAAGGGTTGATAGATGAATTTTCAGACAATAAAAATAAAGTTAATTTATGATAATATATGTTTAAATTAAAATTAAGTAAATTTATAGAAATTTATTAAATCTGAGTGTGAATTTTCTAATTATAGTGTAGATAGATATTTTATTACTGAAACAAGATTAAATTTATTGAATATTACAGATTTAGTAAAAATTGATACTGAAAAAATGTACAAAGTATATGATAATTGGCCAGAAATAGCAAAAAAATATTTTGAAAAAGAAGTTAAAAAAGTAGAAGTTTCAAAAATTAATCAAATTGTATTTGCGGGAATGGGAGGATCTGGGGTAATAGGAGATGTTTTTTCAGCAATATTATCAAAAACAAATATTCATGTATCAGTTGTTAAAGGGTATCATTTACCAAAAACAGTTGACTCAAATACATTAGTAGTTGTAATTAGTAT
>JAONQT010000003.1 GCA_028448965.1 Candidatus Nitrosopumilus sp.
TGCAATGAGACAACCGCCGCCTTCTTCTTCAGATTCTTGAGTAGCAACAACTGGTTCTACAACAGGTTCTACAACAGGTTCTACAACTGGTTCTACAACTGGTTCTACAACAGGTTCTACAACAGGTTCTACAACTGGTTCTACAACAGGTTCTACAACAGGTTCTACAACTTCAGAATGTGTTTGTTCTTTAGATTCTTGAACTATAATCAATCCTTTCATCCAAGGATGAATCATATCAAAGTAAGCAAATTCACCAACATTTTCTGGTGTCCATTGAGCAGAGTCACCTGGTGCAAGCATTCCTGAATTAAATTCTGTTCCAATAACATCATCAGATGGAACTCCTGAAGAAAAAGTGTGTGATACACTATCTGTATTTGAAAATATTACAATACTACCAACATAAACTGTTACAGTACTTGGATTGTAACATCCTTCTTCTGTAACTTCACAACCAGGACCTGAACCAGAACCAGGTATTGGGTTAATTGTAACTTCATGGTGATCTGCAAAAGCATCAGGTGTAATTGAAATCATGCTTATTGCTATAGTAAATAATAAAAAGATTGAGCTTATTGCTTTAGTCTTCATTAAATAAATTACTTGAATGGATACATAAAAACTTCTCTAGGAGTTCCAACTAGTGTGTACTCAGTTCTTTCTTAGTTGAATGACTTTAAGGATTCCAAATGCTGGAAGTCCTAGATACATTCCCAAGTTTAGTGCAATAACGGATAATCCAAATCCTAATACTTCTGATTCAGAGTCAGCGTTCTCCATGATTGCCAATGATGAAAGCATTGGTGTCAATCCAAGTTTGACTGCTTCTTTGAACATTGGATTTTCACGTTCCATGTCTGCAATTGGACTAAATGAATAATACATTTCATTGAATCCAGACATAAATGCTGAGCCAGCTTCTGTGTTCATTAATTGGTTATCACGAATTTCTCTGAGCAGTTGTACTTGCGGTGCCATTTCAGAACCGTATGCTGCTGTTGCAATTAGACAACCGCCGCCTTCTTCTTCAGATTCTTGAGTTTGTATTACTTGGCAGATACCGTTTACTGATTCAGTTCCAGGACCACAATTTACTACTTGTTCTACAACAGGTTCTGGTGTTGGTTCTGGTGTTGGTTCAGGTTCCGGGGTTGGTTCAGGTTCCGGGGTTGGTTCAGGTTCCGGGGTTGGTTCAGGTGTTTGAATTGGTATTGATGTAGAATCAGTTGAAATAAAATTAAAAGTACTTGTAATTTTTTGTGCTCCATATTGTGCACGAATTTCATACTCACCACTAGAATTCATAGTTCCTCCAGCCTGTACAGTTGTAGAATAATTTCCAAAAGAATCAGGTAAAATTTGGTCTATGAAAACCATATTGCCGTTAGGACTAACAACCATTACAGTTACAGATTGAGCAAATTCTGATAAATTTTGAATTGATCCAGAAATTACAATAGAATTTCCAGTAGTATAACTTGAAGAATCAGTTCCGACAGATACTGGAAGACCAGATTGTGCATTTACTGCACCAGTTAAGCCAAAAGATAGAATTGAAATAGATAATATTGTAAATGCTAAGAATCCAGATACTTTCATTTTCATTTTGAATCGTGCCTCAGAGTATTTATATTTTAAATCAAATTAAAATTGACTAATTTATGGTCTAATTTTCCTTTTTTTAGTAAAATATTCACAAACATTGAAAAATCAAATAATTGAAATTGCTATAAAATTATTATTTACTTAAGAAACCTGTAATACCAGATCAAATAATTCATAATAATGGAAATATTTGCTCAAAGAACAAAAGTTTTACAAATTTCCTTATTTGCAATTTTTTCAGCCTTTGTAGTAGAATTAATTTTTGGTTTAATTTCTAACAGTCTTGCTCTAATTACAGATAGTATACATGCATTGTTAGATAGTGTTGTAACACTAGTTTTACTTTTAGCAGCAAGATGGGCGATGAAACCACCAGATGCAGAACATACCTATGGACATGGAAAAATTGAATCATTAGGTGGATTAATTGGAGGAATAGCAATTTTTCTAATTGCTTGTTTTTTCATTTATGAATCAATTAACAGATTACAAAGTCCACCACCAAGTGTGTTACCAGGATTATTTGCAATAATTGGTGGACTGTACACAATTGGAGTTGATTTTTTCAGAATCATATTACTTAGAAAAAGTATCAAAGCAATTGGAGGAACTACTCTCAAGGCAGATTTCTATCATGCATTTATGGATCTTGGATCCACATCTGTTGCAATTATAGGAATTATTCTAGTTACATATGGGATTTATTTTGGGGATTTTGTTGCAGCCTTAATTCTCGGAGGCTTATTAGCAGTACTCAGTATAAAATTAATCTATAAAACAGCATTAGATTTGACAGATGTAATATCACCAGAACTTGTAAAAAAAGTTAGAGAAATTTCAAATTCAACAAATGGAGTTATGGAAACAGGATCGATTTTGATGAGAAGATCAGGTGAGACAATTTTTGCTGATGTGACCATATCATTGAGAGGTGATACAAGTTTTGAAAAGGCTCATAAAATTAGCGATAGTGTTGAAAAAAATATCAAAAATAAAATTCCCAATACAGGAATTACGATTCATTTTGAACCCAATTGGAAAAACGTTCCATTAGATGGGAAAGTTTTAGAAATTGCAAAAAGTGTAAAAGGAGTTAAAGGAGTTCACAATGTGATCACACATAAAACAAAAGGAAAATCATATTGTAATTTGCATGTAATGGTAAATAGAGAAATTAACTTAGTTTCAGCACATAGAATTTCTGAAATTATTGAAAATAAAATACAGAAAGAAATACCAGAAATTACTCATGCCACAATTCATTTAGAACCATTTCTAACAGTTCCAAAAAACTTCAATGTAGAAGATACAGTTACAGAAGAAAAAATTAAAAAAATTGTCGAAGATTATCCAGATGTCAAAAAAGTAGGTAGAATTTTATCACTAAAATTTGAAAATATTCTTAAAATTGATATTGATTGTTCTTTTGATAAAGAACTATCAATTGAAAAAGTACACGATCTTACATCAGAAATTGAACATGTAATTAGATTAAAAATTAAAAATTCAGTAATTACAATTCATCCTGAACCTAATGAATAGGAGTATTCAAATTAATTTGAATAATTTTCTACCTTTTTTAATCCAATATCAGTAAGTGCAAAATTACCTTGAGCATTTTTTTCAACAAATTTTTGTTCTTGAATAAATTCACTTAATTTTTTAGAATATTCTTTGGTCCAACCTAAGGAATTTGACATACTTGATGTAGAAACTTGACGATCTGAGCCCAATTCTTTATGGATATGAGTTAACACAATTCCTAAATCTACTTCAAATCTTTGTTTTGAAATTCGTCTCCATCTTGAAATTAGTCCTCTATTTGGTCCAAAGATCCAAACCAATCCAAAAATAATTCCAGTAATTGTAGCCATTGAACCAGATATGGATACATCAGCAAAAATTGCAAACAAATAACCCATTACAGCACTTATGATTCCAAGAGAAACTGAAAGAACTAACATTCGAGATAAACGATCTGTAAGTAAAAATGCTGCAGATGCAGGCACAATGAAAAATGCAATTACCAAAATAGCACCAACGGATTCAAAAGCAACAACTGCAGTTGTAGCTACCATAATCATTAACAAATAATGAACTAATAGAGGCATTAATCCAGCACTCAATGCAAGCGACTTGTCAAAGGTGCTAATTTTTAGTTCTTTGTAAAGAATCACAATAAAAGATACATTTGCAATTGCCAAAATACCAAGAACCCATATAGATTTTGAACCAATGTTCAATTCATCCAGATACAATGTATCAAATGGTGCAAATTCTATTGAACCATACAAAACATGTTGTACGTCAATGTGAACATTACCAGCTTGTGTAACAAGAATTACTCCAATAGCAAATAAGAAAGGAAAAATAATTCCAATTGAACTATCTTGTTTTAATTTACCTGAACGATACAATAACTCAACCAAAGATATTGTAAGAATTCCAGAAAGAACACCACCCACAATTACTGCAACAGGTTCTCTTCCACCTACAGCAAACACAGCAATAACTATTCCCAGTAAGACAGAATGACTAATGGCATCAGACATCATTGCCATTTTTCTCAATACCAAAAATACACCAATTGAAGCACAATTTGCTGCAACTAAAATTGCAGTACCAATAATTATTAGATCACTAGATATTTCCATGATTCTCCTTTTCCTTATCTGAGATAGTTTTGATGTTGTCTAGAGAAGTTTGAGATTTTCTTTGATTACGAATATACCTGAATAGGTAACCTTGTTTAGGTGAAAAGACAAATGAGATTCCCAATATGGCGGTAATTGTAATAACAATGACCGGACCAGTTGACATCCCTTCAGCTGTACTACTAATCATAGAACCAATAATTCCACTTAAACCTCCAAAGATAGCAGATAGAATAATCATATTTTTTAGATTTGAAGTCCATTGTCTTGCAGCAGCTGCAGGAGCAATTAGCATAGAAACCATCAAAACTACACCAACAGTATGTAATCCAATTACAACGGCTACAACAATTACTGATGTTAATAAGACATTAAGGTATTTGATTGGAAATCCTAGACTTTGACCAAATGAACTATCAAATGTTGTTATCTTGAATTCTTTATAGAATAAAATTAGAATAGTAAAGCATACGGCAGATAAGATTCCCAGATTAATGACATCAGATTCTATTAATGCAGCTGCCTGACCAAACAGAAATCTATCCAATCCCCCCTGACTAGCACCACCAATACTTTGTAAATAACTTAGTAAAACAATGCCCAATCCAAAAAATACTGAAAGTGTAATTCCCAATGCAGCATCTTGTTTAATTCTAGTAGTGCTTGTGATTGCAAGTGTGATCATTCCACCAAACCATGCAAAGATTGCAGCACCCAACATTAAAAGAAGTGAATCTTTTGTTCCAGCAAACAAATAGGCAAATCCAATTCCAGGTAGAGCTGCATGAGCAATAGCATCTCCAAACAAACTTTGTTTTCGTAATACAGTGAAACATCCTAAAGCACCACTAGTAATTCCCAAAATAGCTGAACCTAGAGCAACATATCTTAGTGTATAATCAGTGAAAATTCCTAGAAAAATAGATAATATTTCTTCAAGAATCATTTGTCATCACATTCATTTACTAAATAGACATGCGCTGTTTTTCTTGATAGGTCCTGTCCAAATTTATTTTTGTAAACACTTCTTTAATTGGTCCATTAGCAATTAAATTTCTATTAACCATCACAACCCAATCAAAATATTTGTCAACAGTCTGAAGTTCATGATGAACCATAACAATGGTTTTTCCTTCTTTTTTTAGGTTCTCAAGAATAGAGAGGATTGTTTTTTCTGTAATGACATCCACTCCGTTTAAGGGTTCATCCATCAAGTAAATCTGAGCATCTTGTGCTAAAGCCCTAGCCAGAAAAACTCTTTGCTGTTGTCCTCCTGACAATTGTCCAATCTGTCTATCTGCATAATTAGATAACCCTACCTTATCCAGACATTCTTTTGCTAAATTCCGCGTTTTAGAATTAGGACGACGAAACCATCCAAGTTTTCCATACAATCCCATTTCAACTACATCTAATGCATCTGTTGGAAAATCCCAGTCAACAGAACCTCGTTGAGGAACATATGCAACTTTGTCTCGATTCTTAGAATATGTTTTTCCAAAAATACTCACTTTACCAGCAGTAATTGGAACTAATCCCATTACAGCCTTAATTAGAGTAGACTTGCCTGCACCATTTGGACCAACAATTGCAATCATCTGTCCTTTAGGAAAATTAAGATCAATATTCCACAATGCTGGTTCAGTTCGGTATGTAACTGATAGATTCTTAATTATTACAGAATATTCTTTTTCCGATTCAGAATTTTTCTTACTAGATTTTTGCTCCATTATTTCAAAGCCTTTACAATTGTATCAATATTATGAGTAAATGCTCCAATGTAGGTTCCTTCAGCAGTTCCTTTTTCTCCAATAGCATCAGAAAATAATTCCCCACCAATTACAATATCATGACCTTTATCTTGAACAGCTGCCTTTAGAGCCTCAATTGTTGCCGGAGAAATAGAAGTTTCTACAAACAAAGCCTTGATTTTTCGTTTAGAAATTTCGTCAGCTAAATTTTGGATTTCTTTAATTCCAGCTTCACTATCAGTGCTCCATCCCTGAATAGCTAATTCTTCAAAACCATATGTATGTCCAAAATATTGGAATGCATCATGAGCCGTTACAAGAACTCTTTGTTCTGAAGGAATTGAATTAATCTTGTTCAAATTATTTGAATTAAGTGAATCTAATTGGTTCAGATATTCTAAAAGATTTTTCTCATAATTTTCAGAATTATTAGGATCATATTCTTTTAATCCAGTTGCTACAACTTTTGCAGCTTCTGTCCAAAGTTCTACATCCCACCAAATATGTGGATCAAAATTACCATTAGCATCCAAGATTAGTAGTGATTCTGGAGGAATATTTTCAGATACTGCAAAAACAGAGGTTCCTTCTCTTCCAATTTTAACAAAAATATCCCCCATCTTCCCTTCCAAATCCAATCCATTGTAAAATATAATATCAGCATTCTGTAGTGATTTGACATCACTTGCACTAGGTCTATACAAATGAGGATCTATACCAGGACCCATTAATCCAGTAACAGAAACATGATCACCTCCAATGTTTTCTACTAAATCTGTAATAACGTTAGTTGTTGTTGTAATAGCAATTTTCTCAGAATAACTATCAGGACTTTCAATATCGTTAATTTTTGCATCATCATTGTTTTGTACAAAAATGGCTGAAATTCCAATAAGTATTGCAACAATAACAATAGTTCCAACTAAAATGGGTTTTTTCATGTCAACAAAAAATACTACAATTAGGATTATTTAAATTTAGCATGAGCTAACTTTTTTAGCCCAGTCTAAGTTTTCTATAAAATTAAAAATTAGGTTTAATATAAAGAAAATAAAACAAATCACGTGCAAAAAACAGGATTAGTAATAGTAATTTTTGGGATATTGATAGTTGCAGGTATTGCAACATCGGTAGTTGAAAATCAAGTCACATTAGAAGGAATAATTCAAGGGAATGGAAAAGTTAGTTCAGGACAAATAGTTACAATTTCAGTTAATTTAGACAAAAATGAGACTCCAGTTGGAATTTTTGCAGTTCAAGTAATGGATTTTAAGGAAAAAACATTTTCTGTAAAAATGTTAGATCCTTTAGGTTTTGAAATAATTTCAGAAAAAATTAATGAAGATACCATAGAGCAGGAATTCAAAGTATTTGATTCTGGAGATTATGAATTAATTATTGAGAGTTCAGATGATAAAGAAAGTTATGTAGCTGGTGCAATTGGTCCACTTCCAGATGCAAGTAAGAAGCTCATAATTTCAAGTGTTTCTTCATCTTGTATAATTATAGGAATGGTAGGATTAGTAATATTAGCAATATATGAAATTAGAAATAAAAGAAAATCAGTTTAGGTAACTATCCATTTTTTCTAAACCATTTATTGCACCATCAAATGCATCACTATCTTCAAGTAATGAACCAAGTTTTTCAGTATTTGCAGATATAGAACATTGATCATTTTCAACTGTTTTAATTAGAAATTCACATTCTATCAAATAATCAAGTCTTTTCAAAAGATCAGATTCGGACATAGAGAATTGTTGGGATAAAACAGAACATTCTTTTTTTCCATTTTCTAATTCTGCCAATATTTCAGATGTTATAGGATCAAACATAGAATCAATAACTTTCTCTCTATCAAATGGTTCACTCATGATCTAAGTGCAGGAAATTAGAAAGTAATAACGTTTTGAATAATCCAAGCCAATAGAATAATTAAGAAATAAAACAATTGTAAAATATGCAAAAACTCTGTAGTCATGATCCATCAGGTAAGGGAGAGCATTGTTTTTGTATAGATATAGACACTCAAAGAGGAGTAAAAAAATGCTGTAAATGTAATCAATGGAATGTTCAAGGTAACGATTGGACAAATGACGAGGACTTTAGATAAATTCAAGTAAAAATACATCAAAATTAAGCATGCAGTACTTCTGATCGCTCAAAAAACTATGTCATTAGAACAAAAAGATTGACGCCTAGCAATGGTTTTTATCGGGGTTTCTTAGAATTTTGGAATACTTGAGTAGCCAAGAATACAGACACATTGTAAGAATCGTAGGTAACGATATTCCAGGAGAAAGAAAACTTCTCGTAGGATTAACTCAAATCAAAGGTATAGGATATAATTTTGCAACAGCAATTACATCAACATTAAAAATTAATCAAAATTCCAACATTGGTCATCTTACAGAAGAAAATGTTCAAGCAATTGAAAAATTAATCTTAAATCCAATTGAAGCAAAATTTCCATCATGGTTTATCAATAGACAAAGAGATATTGAAACTGGAAAAGATTTACATTTGTTAACATCAGATATTCCATTTACATTAAGAAATGATATTGAAAGAGAAAGAATAACTGCCAGTTGGAGAGGTTATCGTCATCTAAGTGGTCTAAAAGTTAGAGGACAAAGAACTAGAACATCAGGCAGAAAAGGTGGAGCAGTAGGAGTAGCAAAAGGTGGATTAGCAGCTCCAGTTAAGAAAGGAAGTGCAGGTGTACCAGCAGCAGATGCACCAGCAGCAGATGCACCAGCAGCAGCACCAGCAGCAGCACCAGCAACGGAGAAAAAAGAATAGGTGTTTTGAATGGGAGATCCTAAATATCCACGTAAAGCTTGGCGTAAACCAAAACGACCTCTTAATTATGAATTAAAGATGGAAGAGTTGCAAACTCTGGGTACATTTGGATTAAGAACTAAAAGAGAATTATGGAAAGCACATACTGAATTATCTCGGGTTAGACAACAAGCAAGATCATTACTAGCTTTAACACAAAAAATTAGAGATGAAAAAGAACCAATATTATTGAAGTCACTTGCAAGAATTGGTCTAATATCAAATGATGCAACATTAGATGATGTACTTAATCTAAAACCTACAGATTTACTTGCACGAAGATTACAAACTATTGTTTCAAACAAATTAGGATTTAAAACACCATATCAAGCAAGACAGGCAGTAATTCATGGTCACATCATGGTTGGAGATAGAAAAGTCGATATTCCATCATATACAGTTACAGTATCAGAAGAGGATAGTGTTCATTTTAGTCCTGAATCTAAAATTCCAGAAATGTTAGAAAAAACTAAAGTGAAAGTAACTACTGAAATTGAAGAAGAAGTGGAGGTTCAAGCATCTACTGAAGCAAAATCTACTGAAGCAAAATCTACTGAAGCAAAATCTACTGAAGCAAAATCTACTGAAGCAAAATCTACTGAAGCAAAATCTACTGAAGCAGTAAAAGAAGATAAACCTTCAACAGACTAATCAAAGTATCATTATCAGTAAATACCCCTAATTATCAAATAGAATTACAATGTGTTCAATAATTGGCTATTCTGGAAATGAAATTGCAGCTCCAATAATTGTAAAGGGACTCAAACGGATGGAGTATCGAGGATATGATAGTGTAGGAGTTGCAACAGAATCAGAAAATCAAATTAAATTAAAAAAAGGAATTGGTAAAGTTAACGAAGTAAATTCAAAAATACAATTAGATACATTACCAGGTAAAACAGGTATAGGTCATACAAGATGGGCAACTCATGGAAAAGTTACAGAACTTAATGCACATCCACATCCAAGTAATTCTGGAAAAATTGCAATAGTACACAATGGGATAATAGAAAATTTTGAAGAATTAAAAAAACAGTTACAAGATGAGGGATATAATTTCAAAAGTGAAACAGATAGTGAAATAATTGCAAATTTACTTCAAAAAAATTATGAATTCACAAAAAATGTTAAAGATACAATTATCAAAACAGTAGCAGAAATCAAAGGTCATTATGCATTTGTTGCAATGTTTGAAAATGGTCAACTTGCAGCAGCTAGATTTCATGAACCATTAATTATTGGTGTCGGAGAAGAAAATATTTTCTTGTCAAGTGATGTTTTAGGATTTATTGAATATACAGATAATGCAATATACATGAAAAGTAAAAATTTTATAATTTTAGATAATAAAGAATTTAAAATTTTAGATTTTAATGGTGAACAGGTTAAACATGAAATTACAAAAGTTTCAAAAGAATTTGGGGATGCATACAAGGGGGATTATGCACATTTTACATTAAAAGAAATTTATGAACAACCAGATGTGATCTTAAAAGCAGGAGAAAAAACAGTAAAGGGTTTAGAAGAAGCAGTAGAATACATTAAAAATGCAAAAAATATCTACATTACAGGTAGTGGAACAAGCTATAACTCTGCACTCATTGCAAAACAAATTTTATCAAAATATGTTAAAATTAAAGCAGAGCCAATTATCGCAAGTGAACTTCAATTTTCACCAGAAACTATTGAAGAAAATTCAGTTCTAATTGCAATATCACAAAGTGGAGAGAGTGCAGATGTTTTAGAGGCTGTAAGAATTGTAAAAAAATTAAACTGTAAAATTATTTCTATTGTTAATTTACTCACATCATCACTTACGCGTAAGGGAGATGTCATATTAGGAATGAATTGTGGACCAGAAATTGGAGTTGCTGCAACAAAAAGCTTTACTGCACAATTAATAATATTATATAAAATTGTACAAAAATTAAGTGAAAATATCACAATTAATTTTGAAGAATTTTCAGAATCAATTTCAAAAATGATAGAAAATCCAGTTGAAATTCAAAAGATTGCAAAAGAATTGAAAAATGTATCAGACATTTACATTTTAGGTAGAGGAATAAACTATCCAATTGCAATAGAATCAGCATTAAAATTAAAAGAATTAACATACATTCATGCAGAAGGAATTCCAGGTGGAGAATTAAAACATGGTCCTCTGGCATTAATGGACACAGATGTTTTTGTAATTATCATTAATCCAAATGATTCAACATATACTGACACATTAACAAGTGCACGAGAAATTAAAGCTCGTGGAGCAAAAATTATTGGTGTTTCAGATATTGAAAGTGACATTTATGATTATTGGATAGAAATTCCAAAAATTAATGAAATATTATATCCAATTTCAGAAATTATTCCAATACAACTACTAGCATATTATTCAGCATTAGAAAAAGATACAGATCCAGATTATCCTAGAAATTTAGCAAAATCAGTCACTGTAAAATAACATAATTCCAACATTACTAACTGGAATTAGTTCCAGAATGATCATGAATTTTTACTTCATTGATTATTTTATCCATGATCTGTTGTTGTCCCCCTGCATTATCTATTGTTACCAGAAGTAAGTTTCCACTAGGTAATGGAATTGTTGCACGTCTTAATTTTTCGTAGACTGCCAAAGTGTATAGTCCTTCCCCAATTTTGGGATAATGTTTTTCTCGAGATTTCCATGCAGTTATTGCATGATGAAGAGTTTCTTGTGTTTCCTCAGGAGATAGCAGTAGAGGGGTATCAGGTTTTGAACCTTTAGCAAGAATTTCACCAGATTTGTTTGCTACTGCAACAAATCTAATATTTTTATCTAAAGTAAACAGTCTATTTACAAAACGCCCATATTCTATAATTTGACTCATGTGAAATTAATCTTAGAGCAGAACATAACTATATTGAATGAAATTTTGAAACAATGTTTAGTTTTTTTGGATTATCTAAAAATTTGTTTAATGTTTGTACTTAATTTTAGACTTTTATCAATACGTCAAAGATTTGATAGAGTAGATAATCGATCATATTCCTGTTCTGCAAGATTCAAAAATTTTGTAGAGTCATTGCCAGTTTTGAGCATGGATGAGATAATAGTACCTCCAGCACCTACACCTTCTTTTCCAAATCCTTCTGAAAATGCCTTTAAACCAGAATATTTAGAATTATTTAATCCAGGATTTACAGAAATTGCAGGTATGTCTGCAATCTGTTCAACTAGATTTGTAAAATTTGCATTTTGATCATTTGTAATGTATGAAGTAGTTCCGATTGCAGTATTTTCTTCATTAAATCCAATTTTAGATGCAAATGCTAAAACAGCAGTCATTTGAGTTCCACCAGCTAACATTACTTTAGAAACAGCTGATGCAGAACTTAACATTCCTGCAACAAAAGCAATCATAGGATCACCAACTTTTGCAAGTATACTGTATGGATGATCAGAGTCAATTCGTTTAAGTGCAGAATCAACAATTTCATTTTTTAATTTTATAGGATTAGTAGGAATACTAGAACTTACTTTTGCATCAAAATCAAAAGCTCGTAAAACAGCTAAAGCAGTTGTTGTTCCAGCAGGAATACTTTCACCAATTACTAAACAATCAGTTAATGAGGCCATATTTCTTCCAACAATTCTACCATATTCAACAGCAGCAGAAACTTCAGAATCAGTCATTGCAGATTCAACAGAAATATTTTTTCCGAAAGATAAACCAGTTTCAATAAAAGGTAATTGAGGTGTAATTTTACTTCCAGCATTAATTGTTAAATGAGGAATACTTGCAGATTCTAAAGCTGTTTTTGTTAAGAGACCAGGAGTGGGCTTTCCATCAGGAGTCATCGGAATATTATCAATTGTTTTACAATATCCATAGTGAAGATATTCTGCATCAGCTGGAGGTGTATATTGCATTGAATTAGTATCAGCACCAGCAATAGTAATTCCTGGAATTTCACAAGTTTGAGTATAAGACATTACAAAAGAAAAAAGAAATCTTCCAGATTTTACAGATTCAAGAAAGTTTTGAGCCTGTTTAACATTACCAAATAATTCAAAATTTTCCAAAATATCACTAACCCATCATATCTAGAAACTGTTGTTCAGTTCGTTTTTGCATTATCATATTACTCATTTTTTCTTTCCCCATAGTGGATACTTCAGTCGGACCATAATTATGACCAGGATACAAGACCAAATTATCATCTAAAGAGTAAAGCACATCAAAAAGACTATGATAAAGTTTAGATGCACTACCTCCAGGTAAATCAATTCTGCCACAATTACCAACAAATAATGTATCACCTGAAAAAATATTTCCGTCACCAACTAAACAAATACCATCATCAGAATGTCCAGGGGTATGAAGAACTTTTAATTTTGAATTACCAAATTCAACAAAATCTCCATCTTTTACAGTAATATCATTTTTCAATGTTGAAGATTCATGTTGAATGATAGGAGCATTTGTAGATTCAACCATTTCTTGGTTTCCTCTAGTATGATCATCATGATAGTGAGTATTCACAATATATTTTATTTTTAAATTATTATTTTCAATTATTAATTCTAATTCCATTAAATTCCAAGAAGGATCTATAATTATAGATTCACTAGTATTTTCATCAACTACAATGTAAGAGAAATTCTGCATTGGTCCAACTGGAATTTGATGTACTATCATAGAATTCCTTCTTCAGCTTCAACAGGAATTCCAATTTTTTCGGCATAGAGTTCACCAGTTAGATCCTTTCTTTTTGGAATACCTTCTTTCATTTTATGAAATGTAACTGTCATATCACATTTTGTAAAGATATTGGCAGTATTTCCTGTTTGAGGGTCTAATCCAGATGGAACATCTACAGCAAATTTGTAACAATCAGTTGAATTGATATAATTAATTGCAGATGCATATGGTTCTCTAATTTCACCAGTAATTCCAGTACCTAAAATTCCATCTATAATGATGTCAGGTTTAAAATTAAAATCCAAAGAATTTCCAGACATTAATTTTACGGATGGCATTTTTTGTAAAATAGACCAATTCCAATTACTTTCATCAGTTTTAATTTTTTCAGGTTCACCAAGAAGCATAACAGTGACGTTTGATCCATATCCAGCTAAATGTCTAGCCATTACCAAACCATCTCCACCATTATTTCCCAAACCTACAAAAACTAAAATATTTTTTGAGGCTATATTTTCGAATTTAGTAATTAAACGTCTTACTGCAGCAGCGCCAGCATTTTCCATCATGAATTTTTTTAAAAAACCCATATCATGACCTTTATTTTCAATTTGATACATTTGATCTACAGTTATTTCCATACTTTACATCAGAATAATTACCAAAATAAAAGTTTAGCAAACGGCTTTATCCTAGTTTTAGAACATTGTAACATGACATTAAAAAATGTTAAACCATCATTGAATAAAATAACAAAAACTTTAGCTGCAACTCAAGATTCAAGAGAATTTTTGCTAAAAAATACTAGAGAAATAATTATTCTGTGTAGTAAATCAATCATTGCAGTTCATAAGGGAGATTTAGTAACTGCTAAAAATAATTTAAAACAAGCTGATACATTATTAAAAAAATACAAGAAAAAAGCAACAGGTCAGTTAAGAAGATATCTCATTACACCAGAACAAGAATTTGTTGAAGCAGCATGTTTAATTGCAGTTGTTGAAAAAAAAGATATTCCATCAGATAAAAAATTAGCAGTAATGCCAGAATCATATGTTTTAGGATTACTAGATTGTGTAGGGGAGTTAAAAAGACGAGTTTTTGATGAAATGCGAACAGGAAATATCGATGAAGCAGTAAGATTTTTTGAAATTATGGAAGGCTTGTATCTTCAGCTTTATACTTTCTCATTATATGATAAAGTTGTAAAAGAGGCAAGACGAAAAATTGATGTGAACAGAATTTTGGTCGATGATGTTAGATCTGCAATTACAGAAGAAAAAAGACGAACAGAATTAATTAAAGCATTAGAAAAACTTGAAAAGTAATTTTAAAAAATGGTGCGGATGATGGGATTTGAACCCACGTACTCCTAAGAGACTAGCCCCTCAAGCTAGCGCCTTTGGCCAGGCTGGGCGACATCCGCAACAAAAGAATCTTGAATGGTTTTTATAATCCTTGGCGACTTTTTCGAACGTGTTAATTCCTGTTAGATGTTTTACATGTGGAAATTTAATTGCAGATAAATTCGACGATTATCAAACAAAACTCAAAGCAGGAGAGGATCCTGAAAAAGTTCTAAATGAATTGCAAATTAACAGATATTGTTGTAGAAGGATGCTTCTTACTACAGTTGAAACAATTCAACAAGTTATTCCATTTTATGAATCAATTCAGAAAAGAAAACAAGAAGTTCAAGCTGAATTAGATTAATTTGTCCAAAATCACTTCCATCGAAGGACGTGTTTTATTCAATAGTAGAGGCAGTAAAACAATTGAAGTTGATATAAAATCAGATAGTAAGTTTCTAGGGAGAGTTTGTGCACCGTCAGGTGCAAGTGTAGGAAAATATGAAGCAGTCAGTTTTCCAAATGGAGGTCCAGAAGAAAGTCTCAAAATATTAACACAAAATTCTCAAAAATTTATTGGATTAGATTCATCGGATTTAAAAACAATTCATGATACTTTGAAAAGTTTAGACAGTACTAGTAATTATTCAGTTATTGGAGGATCACTTGCATTTGCAGTAACAATTGCATCAATGGAATCAGCATCAAAATCATTAGAACAACCATTATTCAAAACATTATCAAATGATTCAGATATTAAATGTCCATTTCCGTTAGGAAATATTTTGGGTGGTGGTGCACATGCAGGACCTGGGACTCCAGATATTCAAGAAATTTTAATTTGTGCAGCTGGTTCAAAAACTATCGAAGATGCAATTGAAATAAATTTAGCAGTTCATAAAGAATTACGAGAAGTTTTAGAAAAGGAAGATCCTAACTTTACAAATGGAAGAGGGGACGAAGGTGGATGGGCACCAAAATTAGAAAATCAGAAAGCACTAGAAGTTTCAGCAAAAGCTTGTGAGAATTTGGGATTCACTTTAGGTAAAGAAGTTTCATTGGGAGTAGATTTTGCATCATCAACACAATGGAATGAAGAGAAAGGAAAATATTTGTATGAAAGATCTGGGTTTGAAAATTCAACTGGAGAACAAATTGATTTTGCAGCAGATATTATTGATAAATTCAAATTAATTTATGCCGAAGATGCAGTTCATGAAGAAGCATTTGAAGACATGGCAGAATTAACTGCAAAATTTCCAAACACACTTGTAACAGGTGATGATTTGACGGTCACAAGTAAAGATATTCTAACAAAAGCAATTGAGGTTAAAGCATGTAATGCAGCAATTTTGAAAGTTAACCAAGCAGGTAGTCTATTTGATGCTCTCGAATTTGCAAATATTGCGAATCAAAATAATATTAGATTAATCACATCACATAGATCTGGAGAATCTACAGATTCTCAAATTTCACACATAGGTATAGCGACAAAGTCAAAAATGCTCAAAGTGGGCGTAGTAGGAGGTGAAAGAGTAGCAAAATTAAACGAATTATTACGCTTATCAGGGCATGATTTTATATGTGGCATGGCGGAGATTTAAAATCGTCATGAGTGAACAAACTGAATCAATAGACATCAAGAAGAAAGTTATTTCAACAGGGATCAGAGTTGGAACACAAGTTAAAACAAAATTCATGAAACCATTTATCGAAAAAGCAAGTCCAGAAGGACTTTACATGTTAGATATTGATATGACATTAGAAAAAATTAACACTTCTGCAAAATTCATCAATAGAGTAGGAGCAGAAAATATCATAGTATGTTCTGGTAGACAATATGCAGGAATTCCAATTGAAAAATTCTGTGAGATGACAGGAGCTAAACAACTTCTTGGAAGGTTTATGCCAGGAACATTAACTAATCCATCATTACCATACTATATTGAACCAAAATTAGTTTTCATTTCAGATCCTGAAGTAGACGAACAAGCATTAATTGAAGCAACTAATGCAGGAATTCCAGTGATTGGAATTGCAAATACAGACAACATTACATCAAAATTAGACATTATCATTCCAGCAAATAACAGAGGAAGAAAAGCACTGGCAACAGTTTACTGGTTACTAGTTCGTCAAATTCTCATTGAAAAAGGAGAATTAAAAGAAAATGAATCAATGAAATATGAAATTGATGATTTTGAAGCAAAGATGACCGAAGAGGAAATCGAATAAAATAATTCCAGTATTTAATTGAAATCTAAAGCATCTGCTCCAGCAAAAGTTATTCTTTTTGGAGAACATTTTGTAGTATATGGAGTTAAAGCAATTCTATGTTCAATCAATAAAAGAATTACAGTAACTGCAGAAAAAATTAGTGAGAGAAAAATTTCCATAAGTTCTGAAATAGGAAAATTAATTCTAGAACCAGATAAATCAATTTTAGAAATTAATTCGCCATTAAAACCATTTTATTATTTAGCGAACAAAGCAATTGAAAATGAAGATACAGGAATACATATTGAAATTGATTCAGAGATACCATTAGGTGCAGGATTAGGTTCATCATCAGCTTGTTGTGTTGCAGGAGCTGCAGCAATTTTCAAATTATTTAGAAAAATATCCAAAGAAGAAATCTTAGAACTTGCAATAGAGGCTGAAAGAACAATTTTTGAAAATACATCAGGGGCAGATTGTACTGTTTGCACATATGGAGGAATTATGGAATACGAAAAAAATAGTGGCTTTAAAAAAATTGAAGATGAGCCCAATTATCAATTAATTATTGCAAATTCAAACATAGAGCATTCAACTCAATCCATGGTTTCCAAAGTCAAGGAATTTAAAAATAAAAATAAAGAAGAATTTTTTAAATTATCAAATTTGGAATCAAAATTAGTGGAAGATGTTTTAAAATTAGTTAAAGAAAATAAAATAGAAAAAATAGGAGAAAAAATGAATCAGAATCAAAAATATTTAGAAACTTTAGGAATTTCAAATAATCAATTAAGAGAAATGATAAAAATAGGACAAGAATCATCTTTTGGAGCAAAAATAACAGGTTCAGGAGGTGGTGGATGTGTTTTTGCATTAACAGATGAATCAGATTTACAGAATACGTTAAAAAAATTCAAAGATAATAATTATGAATGTTTTTCAGCCAAAATCGATTTCACAGGACTAAATACTTTTTAATTGACTAGATAGTTTGGTACAACATGATTCTGATAAAATTAGGCGGATCAATTATTACAAATAAAGAGAAGCCATTATCAGCAAGGAAAAAAACAATTGATGATCTTACAAAAAGTTTGAAAAAAATTAAAGAGCCAATCATAGTTGTTCATGGAGGGGGATCATATGGGCATTATTGGTCTGTGAAATATGATATGCACACAAAAGAAAGAAGGTATGACATTAGAGGAGTTTCGATTATTAAAAATTCAATGATTGAATTAAATAAAATTATTATAGATTCACTATTAAAAAATAAATTAAATCCATACTCTCTACCTCCTACGGATTTTATGTCAGGTGACAAGCCAATTATTAAAAAAATTAAAGAAGTTGAAAAAATAGCAAAATCAGGCTTGATTCCAGTTACATATGGAGACGCATTATGGTTTGGTCAAAATAAAACGTACATTTTATCAGGTGATAAAATTATGACTCATTTTGCAAAAATTCTAAAACCAAGATTATGTATTTTTGCATTAAATGAAGATGGGTTATACTCTGATCTTAAATCAAAGAAATTAATTTTAGAATTAAAAGGAAACATTCCATTAATGTCAGAAAATAAAATGGATGTAACTGGAGGAATGACAAGAAAAGTAGAGGAAGCAATTAAAATTTCTAAGATGGGTATGAATGTATTTTTTGTGAATGGCAAAAAACCTGAAAGAATTGTAGCAGCTGTTAAAAATAGAGAGTTTAAAGGAACCATGTTTAGAGGAAAAAGAAATGCCTGAGGAATTAGTAATATTAGTAGATGAGAATGATAATTCAATTGGAACTGAAGAGAAAGTAAAATGTCATTTACCAAATGGGAAATTGCATAGAGCATTTACTGCATTGTTGTTTGATATTGATGGAAGATTAGTTCTAACAAAAAGAGCAAAAGGAAAAATGTTATGGCCAGGGGATTGGGATGGAACATTTGCAAGTCATCCAAGAGAATCAGAAGGATATGTTTCATCAGGTGAAAGAAGGATGCCTGAAGAACTAGGAATTTCTGGAAAATTAGATTATTTTCATAAATTTGAATATCATGTACCATACAAAGAGATAGGATCAGAAAATGAAATTTGTGGAACCCTAGTTGGAGTGATTGATAAAAATATAGAATTAAAAGAAATTGAAGGAGAAATTGATGAAATAAAATGGATTTCAGCCAAAGAATTAATTGATGAAATAAAAATAAAACCTGAAATTTATTGTCCATGGATGTTAATTGCACTCAAATTACTTGAAAAATCAGAACAATCCATGCTCAAAAAGCATGAAAATGTATTATCCACGTGGATTAATAGTGAAATTCGTGCAGGATTGCAAGAAGCAATTAAGACACATATTCCAACAGAAAAATGGAGATTAGTAAATGAAAAAAACTAAACAAATTGAAAATAATGCTAAAATTGTAAACAAATATCTTAATTCAAAATTAAAAGGTAATCCAAAAAAACTCTATGATGCAGCAGGGCATCTTATTGTTAATGGTGGAAAAAGACTTAGACCATACATGGTAATTAGAAGTTGTCAAATTTTAGGCGGTAAGTCATCAAAAGCCATGATAGCTGCAAGTGCTGTAGAAATGGTACACAATTTTACTCTAGTACATGATGACATAATGGATAATGACGAAATGCGTCATGGTGTTCCAACAGTTCATAAAAAATTTGGTATGCCAATTGCAATTTTAGCAGGGGATGTATTATTTTCAAAAGCATTTCAAATTATTTCAGAATCAAAATTATCACCAAATGCAACTACACATCTAATATCCAGACTTGCAAAAGCTTGTGTAGATGTTTGCGAAGGTCAGTTACTAGATATTAAAATGGCAGATGAGAAAAGAATTCCAACAGAAAGAGAATACATTACAATGATAGGTAAAAAAACAGCAGCATTATTTGACGTATCATGTGCAATGGGAGCAATTTGTGCAACAAACAAACCTAAAGATATTTCAAATCTTTCAGCATTTGGAAGAAACTTAGGAATTGCATTTCAAATTACAGATGATTTGATAGGAGTTATGGGTGATCCAAAAATTACAAAAAAACCAGTAGGAAATGATTTAAGAGAAGGTAAAAAATCTCTTCCAATTTTAATGTCAATAAAATTAGCAAAAGGTAATGAGAAAAAAATAATTTTAAAGGCATTTGGAAATAGTAAAATTTCAAAGAAGGATCTAAACAGAGCAATTGAAGTTATTCGTTCCTTAGGTATTGAAGAAAAAGTTAGGAATCAGGCTTTAAAATACGCAGAAAAATCAGAAAAATCACTAACAAAATACAAAGGAGCAGCCAAAATAGAATTAACAGCATTATTAGACTTTGTAGTTAGGCGAAGTGTGTAATTATAATAAAGAGAACCATCATGGATGAAGAAATAAAAAAAGAAATTAGAAAAATGACTCTTCAAAATGCATTTGAGCATGAGGGGGGAACTCGAGATAAAATAATTTTGGGAAAAATTCTTGGAGCTAAACCAGAATTCAGAACTAAAGTAAAAGAAATTTCAATTGAAATATCTAAAATTGTATCTAGTGTGAATAAATTATCAATTGATGAACAAAAAAAAGAAATTGATGAAAACTTTCCAGAAATTTTAACACCTAAAGAAAAAATAAAAGAAAGAGAAGGATTGCCTGAATTAAAAAATGCACAACAAGGAAATGTCATTACAAGATTTCCACCTGAACCAAACGGATATCCACATATTGGACATGCAAAGGCAGCAATCATTAATTCAGAGTATGCAAAAATGTATGGAGGAAAATTTATTCTAAGAATGGATGATACAAATCCTGAAGCCGAAAGAATGGAATATCATGCAGCAATTAAAGTTGGATTGGAATGGCTAGGAATAGAATTTGATGTTGTAAAAAATACTTCTGACGATATGGAAGTATTTTATGAAAAAGGAATGGAATTAATTAATTCTGGGAAAGCCTACATTTGTAAATGTAAAAGAGATGACATGAGTAAAAATAGACGAGAAAGAAAAGCATGTAAGTGCAGTAGAGAAGATTTAGATAAAAATATCAATAATTGGGGGAAAATGCAAACTAAATTCAAACCAGGTGAAGCAGTTGTTAGATTTCGTGGAGATATGAAAGCAGATAATGCAGTAATGAGAGATCCAGTACTATTCAGAATAATTGATGGAAAACACTACACAGTAGGTGAAAAATATAGAATCTGGCCAAGTTATGATTTTGCAGTAGCAATTGAAGACAGTATTGATGGAATCACTCATGCATTTCGTTCAAAAGAATTTGAATTAAGAGAAGAATTAACTGAAACAATTTTAGATTCATTAAATATGAGAAAACCAGAACAAGGCTTTTTCTCAAGATTAGAATTCAAAGGTATGCCAATTTCAAAAAGAATCATCAAACCACTAATTGAGGAACGTAAAGTTTCATGGTACGATGATCCTAGATTACCAACTTTAGAAGCATTAAAGAAACGAGGAATCAAACCAGAGGCAATTAGAAAATTCATAATGTCATTAGGTTTAACCAAAGCAAACACTCTTGCACCTTTTGATTCTCTTGAAGCATTTAATAGAAAATTAGTTGATGGAGATAGTATTAGATTGTATATGGTTAGCAATCCAAAAAAACTTACAGTAAAAAATTTATCAATTACATCTGTTGAAGTTTCAAATCATCCAATAAATGATATGGGTAAAAGAAAAATTGATGTTGATGGAAATTTCTATATTTCTGGAGAGGATGCACAAAATATCAAAGAAGGGGAACAAATTAGACTTTTAGGATTAGGGAATATTTTAATTACAAAGCAAGGATTAGCCTTAGAAGGGGAGTATGTAAGAGATGGAGAAATTAAAAATATTCCAAAAATACAATGGGTTTCAGAAAAAACAGCACATCAAATTAAAATGATTATTCCAAAAATATTATTTATTGATGAAAAATTTAATGAAGACAGTTTAGAAGAAACAGATGTTTATTGTGAACCGCATTACTTACAAATAAAAGAAGGAGAAGAAATACAATTTGTTAGATTTGGATATTGTAGAAAGGATTCACAAAATCAAGCAATTTTTACACATAAGTGATGAGATATGAGAATAGTTAGAGTAACAGATGGTACTAGTGAAACCTATGGTTTTCTTAAGGGTGAGAAAATAGCTATAAAAAGTGAAATTACAGAATTAACAGGCGTACCAATCCCCATTAATGTCAAAGATTTTTTGTTTGATGGATGGTATGATGAAATTAAAAATAAAACAGATGAATTAGAGTATAGAGAAGATATTTCAAAGTATAAATTATTAGCACCTATTCCAAATCCAAATAAAATAATATGTCTAGCATTCAACTACGTAGATCATGCTAAAGAGCAAGGATTACAAGCACCTGATGAACCAGCATTGGTAATTAAACCTAGAACAACACTAAACCATACAAAATCAGATATTGTGTGTCCAGACTTTGTTACACAATTAGATTATGAAGTTGAATTAGCTTTGATAATTGGTAAAGATTGTAAAAATGTCAGTATTGAAAATGCTTCAGAAATGATATTTGGATATATGATTTTCAACGATGTATCAGCAAGAGATATTCAAAATAAAGATAAACAATTTACTAGAGGAAAAGGATTTGATTCGTTTGCACCATGTGGTCCATGGATAACAACAACAGATGAAATTAAAAATCCTCAAAATCTAAAAATGACAACAAAAGTTAATGGAGAAATAAGACAAAATTCCTCAACAAGTAATATGTTTATTAAAATTCCAGAAATAATTGCTAAAATTACGAAAGTAATGACATTAGAAAAAGGGGACATAATTTCAACCGGGACACCTGCAGGTGTAATGTTAAACAAACCAAATGCAGTGTATCTAAAGAATGGAGATGAAATAGAAATGGAAATTGAAGGTTTAGGAATGCTAAACAACACAATCAAAGTTACTAAATCAAATTAAAGTAAAGATTTTTTCATTAAATTAAATGAAATTTTATATTCTAACAAATCGAATGGTTGTAATTTTTCTTTAGTTAAAATTTGAATTCGTTCATAGTTTTTTTCAATTGCATAATTTTGTAAATATGACAGAATATTGTATGAAGTGTCAAATGAGCCTGAAAATAAGGTAACAATCAAAGTTTTATCAAGATGTTTGTAATCACCAATTATAGCAATAGACGTTTTACCATTAAAATTAGATTTTATTATTCTATTTTGTATAAATAAATTAAATAGAATCTTCTTTGTAGTTTTAATCCATCTCCATGAATCTACATAGAAAGGAAAAATATCAAAATTGACAGATTTTTCAAATTTAATTTTAAAATTTAAGTTTTTTTTAGGAATTAATGAATAATAATTCCAAATTTGAAATATTTTATAATTTAAAGAATTAGCCATAAAAATAGATTTTTTATTTTCAGTATCTATTAACATAGAAGAGAATGATGCACCATTATTTTTACCAATTAATTCAGCATGCATTACAAGTTTTGATGCAATCTTTTGTCTTTGAAAATTTGGATCAATACGAATACCTTCAATCCAAATTTGATCTTGAAAATAGAATGCATGACAAATTCCTATAGGAAATTCTTCTTCAAATAAAAATAAATTTCCTTCATCTAACCAAGAGGACCAAACTTTATCGACATAATCTCCCCATGAAAATGTATTTTTACAAAATTTTAAAACTAAATTTTTATCAGAAGAAGTTGCATCTCTAATTTCCATATACGAAAAAATATTAACTATGATCAAATAAAAAGTATCATGGGAAGAATAATTGCAGGGAAAACATCAGAAATTCCACCTGGAAAAATGATTAAAATTTCAATTGATGGTAGAGATATACTAGTTGCAAATATTGATGGAGAATATTGTGCAACAGATGATTCATGTACTCATTCAGGTTCTAGTTTATCTGAAGGTAAGTTAGACGGATGTACCATTACATGTGGATGGCATGCAGCTGAATTTGATTGTAAAACAGGGAAATTTTTAAAATTTCCAATGAAATTAAGAAATTTAACATCATACAATATTGTAGTTGAATCAGATAGTGTATTTGTAGAGATGTAACTATATACTGCTAATTTTTAACAAAATACGTTAAACATGGTAGACAAGGCTCAAAATAAACAAGCAATGAAAGAGGCTATTGATACATTAAACCTTATTGTATCCACAAACTCAACTCCAAAAACAATTAAAAAATCTGTAACTGATCTTGTCACAGATTTAGTTAAAGAAGAATATTCACTCTCAGTTAGGGCTGCAAATACAATCAGCCTACTTGATGATGTAACACAAGATCCAAACATGCCATCATATGTTAGAACTCAATTATGGCAAGCAGTATCAAAATTAGAAAGTATAAGAGAATAAATTATTGGTTAGAATAGTATAGGTATTGAAATTTGAAGAATATTTAAAAACACTTCCAGAAAATTTACTTAGTGGAGAGGATGTGCAATTACCAGAAAAATCATTTAGAGAGATATTCAAATTTTCAAATTTAAGAGAGAATGATATATTTTTTCATTTAGGATGTAATAATGAAAAAGGGGTAGAAATTGCGATTAATGAATTTAAAGTAAAAAAAGCCATAGGAATAGACAATAATTTAAAAAAAATTCAAAATGCACAAAAAAATATTGATGAGAAGAAAATTAATGCAAAAGTAATTCATCAAAATATAGAGGAATCAGATATATCAGATGCAACTGTAATTCTGTTTTGGTTTACAGATGAAGATATCATACATAAGATGATCAAAAAATTTGAAAAATTAAAACCTGAGACTAAAATAATTACAATATGGGGACCACTTCCAAATTGTCTTCCAGACAAAGTAGACTTTCCATATATTATTAACAAATTACCATTTAAAAAAGCAGAAAATTTACAAGCACAATTATTAGCAGTTTTTGGTGTAAAATGTATAGATTTTGTTACTGCATGGGAATTTGCAGAAAGATATACCAAATCAGTTTCAGGATCTCAGGTTAAAAATGATAGATTTCTTACAATTATACAGACATTAGTTATTTGGATTAATGCAAAAGAATTAGGGGTAGTATGTACAAAAGAAATTCCAGAATCAATTAAAACGTATATCAGTATTATGAAAATGCATTTTGATATTGATTTTGAATATTTACTAAAATGAAAATAGGTAAAAGCCTTTTATTTTGTATATGTATAAAAAAATTATGGAAAATAGACTAAACATCAACGTATCTGCCATAGATTATGATAAAACAAGTAAAGCATTAACGCATCAACTAACATTTTTAGAAGAAATGGTTCATGGAAAAGATGATTTTGTCATGACAGATTCGGAATTTGCTTTTGGATGGCATTTTTTTGTCTTAAGTGTAAATAGAACATTAATACAAAAATTGGAATCAATGATGGATGCAGATTTTCAAAAATTAAAGGGTAGGGGAACAGACAAGAAATTTCTTACATGGCTAACAAAAAATATTGAAAAAAAATCTCCTAGATTTAAAGTTGCAATTAAAGAAGAGATGGAATCAAGTAAGTTCGGAATATTTTAAAAAGAGAGGCCCTCGAGGGGAATCGAACTCCTGTCCGAGGATCCACAACCCTCTATACTAACCACTGTACTACGAGGGCCACAAAAAAAGTATTTCTTCATCCAGTAATAATCTTTAAGATCCAATCATAGAGGGGGAATGATCTAAATTAATTAGTCTCAAATCAATAATAGAGCAGAATTTTTTTATCATAAGATAATTACTTGTGGAACTAAGTAACGATCGCTTTAAATTTGTAGAATCTGGGTATTTTTCACCATGAGACGAGGATTCATCACTAATAGACTACGTTCAGGGAAAAAACCGTTAGAAGAACCTGTTGAGAGAAAAATTGAAACTATACAAGGTAATGAATTTACATGGATAGATTTACAAAATCCAGATAGAGAAGATGTAGAAAAATTAGCTGAAAAATACAATTTCAATGAATTAAACATAGAAGATTGTATGACAAAATTTGAACTTCCAAAACTGGATAGTTATGATGATCATTTCTTTGTAATTTTACATTTTCCACCACTTGCACAAAAAATTGGAATATCAAAAAATAGTCAATTATCTATATTCATCGGAAAAAATTTTCTAGTTACAGTACAACAAGGAGATTTAAAACCATTAGTAGAATTAGTAAATGCATCTAAATCAGATTTAGACCAAGAAAGAAAAAATAAATTGTTAGGAGAATCATCAGGGGATTTACTTCACGAAATTATAGATGCTTTAGTAGATGATCTTTTACATACATCAAGAAAAATTATTGCAAATTTAGATGAAATGGAAGATAATGTTTTTGATGAATCAAAACCAGTTGCTAGAAGTATTGCATTACTTAGAAGAGAAATTAATAGATTAAGAAGAATATCAGTGCCGTTAAAGAGATTTGTATTAGAAATTGCAAAAAATGTTAAAAGATTTTCAGATAATTCAGATGATGAACTTTCATTATACTTTGATGATGTAATCGATCACATTGACAAAGTTATTGAAACATTAGAGGAATCAAGAGAAACTATGGAAATTTACAAAGATACAGATTTTGTATTAAGTAATGAGAAAACAAACAAAGTGTTAGCCGTTCTAACTATGATTTTTACATTAGCCATTCCATCAACAGTGATTGGAACATTTTATGGAATGAATGTCAATCTACCAGGAGGAATTGGAGATAATTTGATGATTTTAGGTCCATTTACAACATTTGTAGTCATAATTCTAGCATCTGCAATACCGGCAATTGTCATGTTTATGTATTTCAAAAAGTTAGGTTGGATTAGCAGTTAGTAGAGGAATTTCTAAATTTTTTCATGTAAATTTACTTTAATTTTTGTTAAAGAACGATTCAAATTGTCAGGAATTATAATTAGAAGACCAGATTCTTGATCAATATTTTCACAAATTCCACTAAAACTTTGATAATTTTTACCAAAACAACCATCATTGGTATAGAAATTAAATTTATCAAAAGTTAGATAATTTTCAAATTGTTTCTTTGAATCAACAAAATAAACATCTATCCAAGAAGTCTCATCATCAATAGAAATTGAGTATTCATAAGAAGTTGTATTTTTATCTGTGCATATAGGAATAAATTGAATATAAAATTTAGAAGCAATTGAATTTATAGATTTAACATTAGGGAAAATTGAAACGTAAGGATCATTATTTAATTCACTACCTTGAATTAATTCAATTTGATTTCTAACAGTGTCAATTGCATATCTATACAACATTGGTTTCCAGTTTGAATTACAATCACTAAATTGATGTTTTAATTCTACATAACCGCGATTGTCCTGATATTGTAAATTATTAGAATTATAATTATCAAAACTAAAAGTATTAGAAAAATCAGTAAAATAAGTCTGGTTATTGATATTGGGGTTAGACCATACATTTGTGACATCAAATAAAATATTTGAAGGGTAACTATTCCATTCTTCTTGAAAATGAACATAGATAGAATATTTGTTAATGTCTTGATCATAAGGAGATGTAAAAAGTAAATGTCCAAAAAATCCATTCAAAAAAACTAATAGAAATGCAGCTACAGGCAATATCAAGAATATTTTCTTCACAAAAAATTTAAAAAATTAACATAATTTTATGCTAATGGCAATTATTAAAAAATATCAAAGTAAAAATATGAATAGTATCATAAAAGATAAAAATTATGATATATTGTTTTTAGAAGAAGATTATAGACATATCCTATAAAAGCCCGTAGATGATTTTAGTAAAAACATGGTTAAAGTAAAAGTTAGAACAGGAAGAGGAACTGGAACTATAGAAGTTGATGTAGGCGATCTTAAATTCTCAGGCGAGGAATTTAAAAAAATTCAAGCTGACAGAAAGAAAGCTGCAGGAGGTAGAACAGTTACTACGGGTAGAGGTACGGGTAGAAGAAAACTTTCAGATACCCCAGAACCAAAATCTAGACCTTCAACCAAAGGTAAAACAAGAAGTACCGGCAGAGGTACTGGTTCAAGAAAAGGTACATCGTAAACTCCTTTTTGGATTTTATTTTTCTTATATTTTTCTAATATTTCTTATATCTTAGTATCAGGGTTTTTTTCTTTTAGTTTTTCCCAGTCTGCAAGAAAATTATCTAAACCAATTTTTGTTAAAGGATGTTGGAGCATTTTATCTAAAACTCCCGGAGGTAATGTGACTACATCTGCTCCAATCTTTGCGGCATCAATTACATGTAATGGATGACGAACACTTGCAACAAGAATTTGAGTTTTAAAAGAATAGTTTGAAAAAATTGCTTTAATTTCTTTAATTAAGTTCATTCCATCTTGACCAATATCATCTAGTCTTCCAATAAATGGACTAACATATTTTGCTCCAGATTTTGCAGCAAGTAAAGCTTGATTTGCAGAAAAAATCAAAGTAACATTTACTGGAATTCCCTGGGATGAAAAAGATTTACATGCCTTAAGACCATCAGGAGTCATTGGAACTTTAACAACAACATTATCACCATATTGACGAAGACGTTTACCCTCTTCCATCATTCCAGAATATTCAGTACTAACAACTTCTAAACTCACATCACCTTGAATAATTTTTGTAATTTCTTCCATTGCATGTTTTGGATTACCCTCTTCTTTTGACATTAAAGAAGGATTTGTAGTAATTCCATCTAGTAATCCCATGTCATTAAATTTTTTTATAGATTTTAAATTAGCAGTATCAAGAAAAATTTTCATATTTTTTTACTCCTTAATTCTTTTGCTTGTTTTGCCATATTAAAAGATGTAATTCCGTGCTTCTCTAAAAGTAAAGGAATTTCAGCATCACGTGCAGACTCTCCAAACATATCTTGGGCTCCAATTCTTTTGATAGGTACAGGATAAGATTCAGAAACAGATTCTGCTACTGCGGATCCCATTCCTCCAAAAATATTATGTTCCTCAGTTGTAACAATACAACCAGTTTCTCTTGCCGCCTTCTCTAAAATATTATCATCAATAGGCTTGATTGAAAACATATCTAAAATTCTACAAGAAATCCCATCTTGTTGTAACATCTCTGCTGCTTCTAATGCCATTCTAACTGTTGTTCCACATGCGGCAATAGTACAATCAGAACCATCTCTAACAGTAATCCCTTTACCAATTTTAAATTCTTGAGATTCTGAATGTACAATAGGTGTTTTTGATCTTGCCATTCTCATGTAAAATGGTCCATATTCAGATGCCATCAATTGTGTTAATTTTGAAACACAAATAGTATCAGCTGGAATAAAAACTCGAAAGTTTGGAATGACTCTCATAATAGCAATATCTTCAATTTGTTGATGAGAACCTCCATCAGGTCCAACAGACAAACCTCCATGGGATGTAACCAATTTTACATTTAATCCTTTTTTTCCAGGGGGTGAGGGATATGCAATGTTATTTCGAATTTGATCAACAGCCCTTCCAGGTAAAAAGATTGCATAAGTACTTGCAAAAGAAATTTTTCCAGACACAGCTAATCCGGCAGATGTAGTTACAAGATTTGCTTCAGCAATACCAACATTAAAAAATCTTTCAGGAAATTGTTTTCCAAATTTAGAAGTCTTTAATGAATCAGTTGTATCAGCACCTAAGACAACAACGTTAGGATTATCATGTCCAACTTGAATTAGTGATTTTACATATTCTGAACGCATGTCAGTCATTATTGGTTCATTCAAAGATATCCTGACTCCTGTGCTATTTTTTTAATTTCCTTTTGTTTTGCACCAATGATATGTAATCCAATCCATTTATTGACTAAATCAGAACCTCCCAATTGATTTGCTTTATCAAGCAACATACGTCTCCTTGATTTTAAAACTGCATTTCTAAAATCTTTAATTGCAGATCTAACATCCTGTTGCCCAACAATTGCACCACCACCAACAAAGGCACGTGCACCATCTCTAAAGACAGATCCAATATTTTCAATATTTACACCGCCATCAGCCTCAATACAACCAGAAAAATTGTGTGTATTGAGAATAGAGTTTAGTCTAGCCATTTTGGTATGGGTTTCTTCAATATATTTTTGACCAGATTTTCCAGGAATTACAGACATTACAATTAGCTGATCTAATGTGGACAAAAATTTGTAAGACCATTCAGGTAGTTCAGTATCAGGATTAATTGCAAAACCAACACCAACTTGATGTTGTTTTAAGAGATCATGAATTTCTCCAAAACTAGATTCATCAGTTACCTCAGCATGAACTGTTACAATATCACTTCCAGCATCTATGTAATCTTTAACATATTTTACAGGTTCATGAATCATAAGATGTGTATCAAATGGAATTACAGTTAATGGTCTTAGTTCTTTTATTTTGTTATGATCAAAAGTTTTAGTTGGAACAAATTGACCATCCATTACATCAAGATGAATTAGATCAGATCTTCCTGTTACACATCGCTTAACTTCATTTTCTAAATTAGACATATCACCTGCAATAATAGATGGAGCAATTAAAAATTGAGAATCTAATTCAGAATTAATTATAGGAATAATGTCAGTGTCAGGTGCTTTTCCATGCCATTGTGGATTATCTTCCATATGTTCCAAAGACTTTCCTTTGATAGTTCTTGAGATAATTATTGTAGGAACTCCTTTAGTTGCATTAGCTTTTGTAATTGCTGCATCAATTTGTTCAACTCTATGTCCATCAATTTCAAGAACATTCCAACCAAATGATCTCCATTTGTCACCAGTTTTCCATCTTGATGCATCTTTCCACATTTCAGTAATGTCGTCACCTTCTAAGTTTTCATCTAATGGCATTATTTTTTCAGTGTATGAATCCTGTTGAATAAAATTTCTATCAAGAAAAGCAGTTAGATTATCAACTTTGTATTTGGAAGCTGTCATAGCAGCTTCCCAAACTTGTCCCTCATCAGATTCACCGTCTCCAATAATTGTATAGATATGATGATCCTTAGAATCAATTTTTGCAGCTAGTGCAATTCCAACAGAATATGATAATCCTGTACCTAAGGAGCCTCCACAAAATTCAACTCCAGGACATTTTAGATCAGGATGTCCCTGTAATCTGCTACCAAATTTTCGTAAAGTTTCAATTTCAGATTCTGGAAAATATCCTGCAACTGCCATATTAGAAAACAAACCTGGGGCAGCATGACCTTTGGACAATACTAACCGGTCCCTATCTTCCCATTGAGGGTTTTGAGCATCAAATTTCAAGTGTTTATTAAATAAACAGCCTAAAATTTCAGCCATGGAAAAAGAACCACCAGGATGACCAGAACCTGCAGAATTAGTTGCCTTGATTACTAATTTACGAGCTTTTAGAATATTTTTTTTCATTTGATAATAATTAAGTCCCATCTGGAACGTATCTTCATAAATCGAATAAAAATCTACTTCTGTAAAATTTTAATTTGATCGCAATCATGTCTAATTATGGAAATTAAAGATGAAGTTCCAATTGTACTTTTTGATGATCAGTGTTATGTTTGTATAAAATTTGCAACAATTGTAAATTTTTTGGCTAAAGGTAAAATTACAATGGTAGGGCACTATTCAAATTTTGGAATAAAAATTAGAGACGAAATTTTAGATGAATCAGCATTAGAGATGTTTTGGTTTATTGATGAGAAAAGGGCAAGTGGTGGAAGAGCAGCATTATTTCCACTAATAAAAGCAATTTTTTCTACAAAATCAAAAAGAATAAAATTTACTCAAATGAATAACATCTGTAGTGATGATTGTAAAAGTGTCAAAGCAGTATTTATTAGATCATTTACACTCATTACAAATAGTAAAAAAATTGATTTATAGAAAATCTAAATAATGCTTTAAAAAACATAATTTCATCATGAAGATTAAAACCGAAAATTCCACTAAAAGAAAAACAGAACTTCTATGTGGATTTGTGTTAGAAGATTCTAACAAAGTTCTAGGATTACCAAAATTTGATATAAAAACATCATCATCTATCAATCAATCTCTAAAAGATATGAATGGTAAATTAGGAAGATTAACAATCATTCCAATTCCAGGTAAAAAGCAAGCTCAAAGAATACTTCTTGCAGGTATCGGTAAAAAAGAAAATTTAACACAAGATACGATAAGATTTGTTTCAGGTAAAATTGGACAAAAAGCTAGGGAATTAAAATTAAAAGAATTTTCAATCATAACACCACCAAATTTTGTAATTGATTCAATTTCATCTGTTTCTCAGATTGTAGAAGGTGCAAAAATGTCATTATACAAATTTGATAAATTCAAAGCAGAAAAAGTAGATAAAGCACCAGACATGACAATCATAATTTCTAAATCAAATAAAATTTCAAAAGCAATTAAAATTGCAGAAGCTGTTGCAGAAGGTGCAATATTTACTAAAAGTATTGCAAATTTACCACCAAACGAATGTACGCCTACAACACTAGCAAACTTTGCTAAAGATATTTCTAAAAAAAATAAAATGAAATGTACTATAATTTCACAACCAGAATTAAAGAAAAAAGGGTTTGGAGGAATTACAGCAGTAGGTAAGGGAAGTAAAAATGAACCAAAACTGATTATCATAGAACATAATCATGGACCTAAAAATCAAAAACCAATTGTTCTAGTTGGAAAAGCTGTTACATTTGATACTGGTGGAATTTCATTAAAACCTGGGCAAGGTATGGATGAAATGAAATTTGATAAATGTGGAGGGTGTACAGTGTTAGGAATTATGAAATCAGTTTCAGAATTGAAATTACCAATTAATGTGGTTGGAATTATTCCATCAGTAGAAAATATGCCAGGAGGAGAAGCATACAGACCAGGAGATATTTTAAAATTATACAATGGAAAGACAGCAGAAATTCTAAATACAGATGCTGAAGGTAGGCTCATTTTAGCAGATGCTTTAGCATATGGTGAAAAACAATATTCTCCAAAAGCAATTATTGATTTTGCAACTTTAACAGGAGCATGTATTGTTGCATTAGGTAACAATGTAGCTGCAATTGTATCAAACAATGAACAGTTAACAAAGAAAATTACAGATTCATCCAAATCAACAACAGAGGAAGTTTGGGAATTACCATTGACACAAGACTATATGGACATGATAAAATCAGATGTTGCAGATATCAAAAATGTGGGAATAGGAAGAGCTGCAGGAACCATTACAGCTGCAGCATTTTTGAAAAGTGCAATAGAAAGTACACCGTGGGTGCATGTAGATATTGCAGGTGTTGCATGGACTCAAGGTGCAGCAACAAAAGAAAAACCATACAATCCAAAAGGAGCTACAGGTTTTGGGGTAAGATTAATTTTAGATTATTTACAAAAATTATAAAATTAGTAACCCCTACTATTTCTATCAGGTTTTTCAACATTTGGATTTCTCCATCCATGTTTTTCCATCATATGATTTAGTAATCTAATATCATTATCACATTTTTCACCACAAACACTACAATTTGACATTGAAACCAATTCAATCAAATGGATATTAAAAGATTGTTTGAAAATTGAAAAATGCCAGCACTGTTGCTTCCCAAGAGCTCTCGCATCTTAGTAACACAACAGCGCTATCAGGTTTGACTTCTAAGTTCGGAATGGGATTAGGTCGCACCCTGACGCTATGGCCGGCTTGAAAATCATACCATAATTCTAGTGTATTAACGTAACGACAGATTTGAAATCTACTCAAAATAGGTATAAAGCAAAGAAAATATCGAATTACAACTATGACACACAGAGTTGCAGTATTGGATCAAGATCTATGTCAGCCACAAAAATGTGGATTAGAGTGTATAAAATACTGCCCAGTAAACAAATCAGGTGCAGAATGTGTTACAATTAATGAAGAGTCAAAAAAAGCCCAAATTGATGAAGATATTTGTAACGGATGTGGAATATGTGTTAAAGTATGTCCATTTGATGCAATAACAATTGTAAATTTAGCAAGTGAGTTAGCTACTGATAAAATTCATCAGTATGGAACAAACTCTTTTCGATTATACAAACTACCAACTCCAAGAAAAGGAGAAGTCGTTGGACTACTTGGAAGAAATGGAATGGGGAAAAGTACAGTAGTCAACATATTGTCGGGAAAACTAAAACCAAATCTTGGAAGATATGAAAATCCACCAGAATGGAATGAGATTTTTAAACATTATAGTGGAACTGAATTAAAACAACATTTTCAAAGAATTGAAAAAAATGAAATTCGTGCATCAATTAAACCACAACAAATTCATCATCTTGCAGACGCATTTGATGGTACAGGAAATGAGTTACTTGATAAATATGATGAAAGAGGAATAACTAGAGAATTAGTTAGAGAATTGGGATTACAGAATTCTATGGAGCAAAGTTTGAAAGAACTTAGTGGAGGAGAATTACAAAGAATTGCAGTAGCTGCTGCTGCATCAAAAGATACAGAATTTTATTTTTTTGATGAGCCTTCATCATATAATGATGTATTTCAAAGAACAGGTGTTGCAAGAGTAATTCAAGGATTAGCAAAAATTGGAAAAAGTGTAATGGTTGTAGAACATGATCTAACATTACTTGATTTTCTTAGTGACTACATTGAGGTACTATATGGTGAACCAACAGCATATGGAATTGTTTCAAATATTTTATCAACAAAAATAGGAATTAATGTTTTTCTTGATGGATATCTGCCAAATGAAAATGTTAGATTTAGAGAGAAAAAATTTTCTATGGATGTATCGTCGTCAGCCACAGATATTTTCCAAGAAGGTACCGAAATTGTAAATTATCCAAAACTAGAGAAAAAATTTGATTCATTTTCAGTCTCAATTGAACCTGGAAAAATAAGAAAAGGAGAAGTTTTGGGCATAATGGGTGCAAATGCTCTTGGAAAAACAACAATGATGAGAATGATTGCAGGAGCAGAAAAACCTGATGTAGGTTCAATTGATAAAAAAATCAAAATAGCATACAAGCCACAGTATCTCCAAAATGATATTGATGTAGAAGTTATAGCACTTTTAGAAAAAGCAAATGGAGGCCCCATTGAGGGAAGTCAAGAAGAAGAACAAATTCTAGACCCATTAAAAATTAGAAAATTATACAATAAATCGGTAAAAAATCTTTCAGGCGGTGAACTACAAAAAATTGCAGTTGCATCATGCTTAATTCAGAAAGTAGATTTGTATGCATTGGATGAGCCTTCAGCATTTTTAGATGTTGAAGATAGAATTGCAGTCGCAAAATTTTTGCAAAAATTTGTTCGTTCGTTTGGAAAATCAGCAATTATTATTGACCATGATTTACAATTAATGGATTTAGTATCAGATTCAATGATAATATTTGAAGGAGAGTCAGGAAAGGCAGGAACCGCTACATCACCTATGCCAAAACCAGAAGCAATGAATAGATTCCTAAAATCATTAGACATGTCATTTAGAAGAGATGAAAAAAGTCTAAGACCTAGAGTAAATAAAATAGAGAGTAGATTAGATAAAGATCAAAAGGCATCAGGAAATTTTTACCACAAGCATTGACTCGAATGTTAAAAAAATCACTAGAAAGTGTGTTAACATCAAAAGAAAGTGAAGAATTAATCTCAGCATTTGATCAAATAGGAAGTATCATAATAGTTAGAATACCAGATTCATTATTATCCAAGAAAAAAATTATTGGTGAAACTCTACTAAATGAAGTTAAAATTGTCAAAAGTGTATTTTACCAGTCTTCAGCAGTAGAAGGAGATTTTCGTACAAGAAATCTAGAGATTCTAGCAGGAGAAGATAATACAGAAACAGAATACAAAGAATTCAATTGTAAATTTATTGTGGATGTAGAAAAGGCATTTTTCTCACCTCGTCTCTCAACTGAAAGAGAAAGAATTGCAAAATTAACTCAAGATGGTGAAGTAGTAGTAAACATGTTTGCAGGAGTTGGAATGTTTTCAATTATGGCTGCAAAAAAGAAAAAATGTACTGTGTATAGTCTTGATTTGAATCCAGTAGCATCAAAACTTTGTGAAAGAAATATTTTGATAAACAAACTAGCAGGAAAAATAATTTCAATTAATGGAGATGCATCAAAAATTATCCAAGAACAATTAATTGATAAATCAGATAGAACACTAACATTGTTACCAGAAAGATCAGATGAATTTTTAGATTCTGCGATAAGTACAACAAAGAGTGGAGGAATTATTCACTACTACTCTCACATGCATGCAGATAAAAAATCAGAAGCTGGGAAATTAACTGAAGAACATTATAAAAAAATTACAAAAGTAAAATCAGAAATCCTTGGATCTAAAATTGTAAGAGCAGTAGGTCCAAGATATTATCAAACAGTTGTAGATGTTAAAATTACTAAGTAGATGAATCGTCAGCTGAAGTAATTGTTGCAGATGTAGGTTTTGTTGTTGCCATCACATATCCAATCCAAGCAATAATACCAAGAATACCTCCAACTGCCATCAATACAGATAGTTGTAAAACAATTGGGGACCATTCAGATAACATGAGTAAGTATGCATAAACAAAGAATCCACCGATACAAAGTGTAAAAATTAGAGCACCCATGCCTTTACGCTTATCCATGTGAAAAAACTTTTTCTGAGTTATTTATCGGTTATCTTCTCAAAATTTCTTTTTAATTCCAATTACAACTATGGCTGGAACACCAAGATACATTCCCAAATTCAATACAATTACTGACAATCCAAGTCCTAAAACTTCAGATTCGGATTCAGCATTTTCCATTAAAGATAATGTGGAAATCATTGGAGTAATTGCAATCTTTACTGCCTCCTTGAAATATGGGTTTTCACGCTCGTAATCTGCAATTATTGGAGAGAATGAATAGTAAATGTCATTGAACGTTCCCATGAAAGCAGTTCCTGATTTTGTTTGTAGTAATTGATTGTCTCTTAGTTCTCTGAGTTGCTGAACTTGTTGTGACATTTCTGAACCATATGTTGCTGTAGCTATAAGACAACCACCACCATTACCAGTTTTTACACTGGTTGATTCTTTTGCAGATTCAGTTGATCCATTTTTAGAAAAAGTTGAAACATCTGTCCACTCTTTTAGGGTATAATCATTAATGTGATTTGCAATTAGCATTGTACCTTCCATGAAATTATAATCATCATGGTAAATTGTAAATTCACCAGAAGTTGTTTCACCTAATATTGTTGCAATTTCACCATTACTTACAGAAATTATAACTTTACCAGGGGAATCAATAAAAATTGTTAATGGATTATCAGGAGTAGGAATTTCATAAATATCTTTATCTAAAAATACAAGTACCACACCAAAAGCAATTGATGATGATCCAATCATCATAACTGCAATTAAAATAATTACTAAAACTTTCAATTTAGTTCAATTGCCATCAAGTATGCAGATTCACCATCACGATAATATGAATTGAGTTCTTGTCTAATTACAAATCCAAGTTTTTCATAAAGACGAACAGCATCAGTGTTACTGCATCTAACTTCTAAGTAAAATTCATCGCAATTTCTTGTCTTTACACCAGTAACAGATTCTTCAACAAGTGCTTTACCAATTCCTTTTTTTCTATGTTCATCAAGAACAGCAATTGATACCACATGTCCTTTTTTAACAAAACCCAATTTTTTAAAATTTGAAAATCCAAATTCAGTTTTACACATTTCATATCCAACTATTTTGCCATCAATTTCTGCAACCAAAAATGCTTCAGGTAATTCCTGCAATAATGACTCATAGAAATAGTCAGAATAGTGTTCAGGTAAGGTTTTGAGGTTAATTTCCATGACTGAGATTAGATCGCTTGGGACCGCTCTACGTATGCTACAGTCACCTATCTGTTTTAAAATTACTTGCATAATTATAGCATTAAACTATCAATATTTAATTTTAAACAAAAAGATCATTAATGGAATAAGAAAGTATGAGGTAGATGGAAGAGGATTCTCAAGAAGGCATCATTTCAATAGTTAATTCAATTTTTGATGTAGGAGAGTTTACAAAAACAGAATTTACCTTAGAATTTAAAATAACAAATGTAGAATTTCAAACAAAATTTGAAGATTTGGCAAGGTCTTTAGAAAATATGAGTTATGTCTGTAAATTACTAAAAAAAGATGATGGTATTTACATTGAAATTCAAAAATTTACAGTAAAAAAACCTAGAAGATGGCTCAATGCAACTTGGACACCGAGATTATTGTTTGCAATTGTAATATCATTTGTAATGATTGATGGTTACTATAGAACATCTGGAACAAATAATATTATTGAAATTGGAGATCCATTTCAAATGGCAATTGTTTATACATTTGCACTATTAGGAATTTTAGGAACACATGAACTTGGACACATCATTGCAGCAAAAACACATAGACTAAAAACAAGTTGGCCTTATTTCATTCCAGGTTTACCAGTAGTAGGAATTCCAACATTTGGTGCATTCATTCAATCAAAAGGATTAACAATTAATCGTAATATCTTATTTGATGTAGCTATTGCAGGACCAATTGCAGGGCTTGTTATTACAATTATAGTTTCACTTTATGGTGCATATACTGCACCAATTTTGGATCAAGGAATAGCTGAGGGATTATTTGCAGAACAAATTCTGGTGGAATGGGAACAAGGGGAACCATTACTAATGACTGCAAGTTTAGCATTGTTTGGTAAAGGAGGGCCAGGTCATGAAGTAATTATGACACCAGTTATGTTTGCAGCATGGATTGGATTTTTAATTACATTTTTGAATTTACTTCCAGCATGGCAGCTTGATGGAGGACATATGGCACGAACTCTTTTGGGTCAAAAAATCCACAGATATGCAACTTATGGAAGCATGTTAGTTCTGGTTTTACTAAATTATTGGCTCATGGCAATCTTAATCTTAGTAATGTCAACCAAAAATCCAAGTGCAACTCCACTGGATGATATATCTCCCCTTACAAGAAATAGAAAACTAGCATACATTGGAATTATAGTATTAGCGGTTTTGTGTGCTCCACTTCCATCAGGCTTATTTTCAGGAATTCTACCTTAGAAAAATTCTTGCACCATCAGTTACAACTGCAACTTTTTGTCTAGCACCTTGTGTTTTTAAAATATAATCCATAGAATATTTTATTCCAGGTAAGGAAATCATATCAAGTTTCTTTGCATAAAATTCAGGTAAAATTGATACCAACCCAATTTGAAAATTTTTCTGAATTTCTGAAAGAAAAAGTAAATCCTCCATTCCATCAACATATTTTGTAGGGTTTCGTAATTGTTCTAAAGTCAATCTATCTTCAATGTATTGTTGAATTGCATCAGAACCTAACCCACTTTTACATTCAGCAACTAAAATTGCAAGACCATCTTTTTTGATAGCATTTGAACAATTCCAAAGTGAAGATAAAGAATTTCCCAAAGTATCATTGCTTGAATCCTTGCCAGTACTCATTATGATAGTTTTATGTTCACCAATATCTTTAATTGAATTTAATTCCAAAGTTTTAGTTGTAGAAAGTGTTTGAGAGGGATGACCAATTGTAAAATCGAGTATTCCTTCAGAATTTGCAATAATTTCAATTGCTTGAATTTCAAAATTATCGGCAAACTTTTTTGCTTCAGTTAAACTTTCAGAATATTGTCCTGGTGTTGGAAGATTACCTTGTCTTTTTGCATATGCTGAAAGCATAAATTCAGCTCCAAATTTTTTGATAAGACGAGTTGCAACAGTCTCATAACCAAATAAACCGTCAAAACCCATTTCTCCCATAAATACAAGATTTGAATTTGAAATGTGAATATCATCAAATTCATTAATTGAACTTCCTTCAGGCAAGCCGGATTTAACCAAATTAAGAATTTTTTTTTCAGTTAATATTTTTGGAAACGGTTTTGATTTTTGCTCACATAATGTGAATAAGGATGAGATGATTTTTAGAATAGATTTAGAATTGTGTAATACTACTAATTCCATCGGTTTAGACAAATCTAGTGAATTGAGTTTCTCAGTAATTGCAGAATCATCCATAATTTTACCATCAGAATCAATTTTTTGTTCTAGATTTTCAGCTTTTATGTCTAAAACCACGTCTGTAATCCCATAATTCAACCAAATTTCAGGCATAATAGATACTAAATACAAACCAAAATAAATCCAATGTAGTGAATTTTGATATGGAGTTTGTGAAAGAATTTGTGACCTTTTTACATCAAAAAGGGATAATAAAATTTGGTAATTTTACACTAGCCAGTGGAAAAAGCAGTTCATATTATGTTGATTTAAGATTAGTTCCAAGTTATCCTCATGAATTTAGAATGATGGTAAAATATCTGGAAAATCAAATTACAGAAGAAATAGGATTAGAAAATTTTGAAAGTATTGTTTCAGTTCCAACAGGAGGATTAATTATTGGATCAGCATTAGCAATTGAAACACTAAAACCACTAATCTATGTTAGAAGTAAACCAAAAGATTATGGTACTTCAAAATCAGTTGAAGGAAAAATTCATGATGGAATGAAAGTTGTAATGATAGATGATGTTGCAACTACTGGCGGTTCAGTTGTGAATGCAATTAACTCATTAACAGAAGTAAATGTTCCAGTAAAAGATGCATATGTAATTGTAGATAGAATGGAGGGTGCCAAAGAAGTTCTTGCAGAATTGGGAGTAAAGATGCATTCAATTCTAGATATATTACAAATTGCAGAAGTATTGTATGAGCAAAAAATGATTGAAGTAGAAATTTTAGATAAAGTGAAAAAACAGATTAGTAAATAAATTCTGGCAGCTCAGACAAATGCCTTCCAATCATCAATTTCAGATATAACTCTGATTCTTCATTGCAGCCAATAATTTGTGTATTGACTCATTTTAAAACTAATTGAAAATAATGGGCCCGAAGGGCTTTGATCCCTTGGCTCACCGGTTATGAGCCGGTTACTCTACCAGGCTGAGTTACGGGCCCTAAAGTCATAAATTTTTTTTGAGGTATAAAATGTTATGAGATTAACAGTATTCGTCATAACAACTGTCAAGTAAAAGATTTTGTGCTGAAACAGATTTTTCAGCAATTTCAATAAGATTACTTCTATCGGCATTTGATTTCTCTAAGATATTTCTCCAAGATGCTGTATGTCTAATATCAGCTTCAGTATGGAGTTTAAAGTATTCAGTTGCATTATCACTTGTAATTTGATAGAATTCAGATAACCCATCTAGTTTTGTTTGACTAATTTTTGGAATTTCTTTTTCAAATGCATACATTGCACATGCACCGCCGTCAAAAGTATTCATTAATTCAGACAAGTCAGATACTGCTTTTTTGGTTTTATTTAATCCTGAATATGGAATTAGTTCATCTTCAGAAATACCAAGTTCTCCTGCAAAGCTAATCCAGGGTTTAATGTGATCAGATTCTTCCTGTTGATTTTCAGTTAATTCTGTAATGACAGAATTAGGTGCTTTTTCAATAATTGGAGTCATAAATTCAGGAACTGCTTTTACAAGTTGAAAGTATTCTTTGGAATATCCTGCTAAAGATTCCTGAGTTAATTTTCCATCAGACCACATTTCATAAAATGGGTGTTTTAGTAAGCTTCGTTCTTCAATAATTTGATCAATTTTTGGAATTAAATTCATATTTCAACAATAATTTTGCCAATACAAAAATCTTTGTTGTGTACCAAAAGATTTTATGATCTAAAAGAAAAAATTTCATGGGTTCCAGTGGTGTAGTCCGGTCAAGCATACTGCCCTTTCAAGGCAGTGATCCCGGGTTCAAATCCCGGCTGGAGCACCATTCCTATAGTTAACTACTCTGACAGAATATTTTTTATCCTAATTTAGTATAAAAGCACCAAGATTTAATTAGTAATAAGAAAGGTTTTTGATCAATTATCTTGGACAGGAAAAATATTGAAATAAATCCTCTACTAGAGACATATGGAGAATATATCAAGAAAATTGATCAAGCTTTGGATAAAGAACTTGCATTATATTCTGAATCTGAATTTATCGAGCCTCTAAAATATTCATTAGAAGGTGGGAAAAGAATAAGACCAATTATTTTGAGTTTATGTGCTGAAAGTATCGGTAAAATAGATGAAAATGTTTTATCTGCATCATGTGCAGTTGAATTTTTACATATGGAATCAATCATCCATGATGATATTATAGATAATGAAACTATGAGAAGACAGAAGGATCCATTTCATGTAAAATATGGATACAATACAAGTGTGTTAACAGGAGATTTTGTTTTAGGATTAATCCTTGCAATATCATCAAGATTAGATAATGCAAGAGTTACAAAAGATTTGGCTACAACTGCAATGCTGATGAGTGAAGGAGAAATGATAGAAGGAAGATTAGAAGATAGTGGAGACATTACATTTGATGATTATCTAAAAGTTATAGAATACAAAACTGCAACTGCATTTGAAGTTTCAGCCAGAATTGGAGGTATAATTGCAAATGGAACAGAGGAACAAATTGAGGCGTTGACAGGATATGGGAAAAATCTTGGAATTGCATATCAAATTAGAGATGATTTGTTAGATTGGAAAAATGAAGAGAAATTATTTAATTTACTAATTAAAAAAAGTGTAGATCCTAGAGATGGTTTTAACAAAATGGAAGAATTATTAAAAGAATATTCTGAGAAAGCAAGATCATTTTTAAGAAAAATCCCAGACAATGATGCAAAAATAAATTTAGAAAAATTAATTAAATTTACTTCGTTTAAGGCATAGTACCTAAACTAATAACTGGAGTTGCAAATTCTACAAATTTAAGCAATGGTTCCGGATAAACACCAAATCCTACCAAAAAGATTGTTGAAAATATCATAACTGCCATAACAGATTTTGGTTCAATAACTCTCTTTTGAGTTTCACCTTCAAAGTACATTTTTCTAGTTAACCAACCATAGTAAGCAAGGGATAATGCACTGTTTAATACACCTGCAACTGCAAGCCATGGAGCCCACCATAATACAGAACCTGCATCTAATGCACTTCCAAATAACATCAATTTACTCCAAAATCCAGAAAGTGGTGGAATACCAGCTAAAGCAAATAATGCAATTACCAAACCTAAAGCAGTGATAGGCATTCGTCTTCCAAGTCCCTGTAATTTATCGATATGAGTTACTGCAAGGGTTGTAACAATTCCTGCAATTGCAATAAATGCAGCACCTTTCATTACAGCATGATTCATGATTTGATACAAAGAACCTTGTAAACCAAGAGAACTGTGTGGTGCGACTGCAAGTCCAATCAGGATGTAACCTGCATGTGCAATACTAGAGTATGCCAACATTCTAGAAATGTTCTTTTGCATAATTGCTGCAACATTACCAATAGTCATTGTCATTACTGCAATAATACCAAGTGCTAGAGTCCAATCAAGATGGAGAACTACCATTCCTAAAACTACAATTCTAATTGTTGCTGCAAATCCAGCTTTTTTGGTTGCAGCTGCAAGAAGAGCAGTGATTGGGGCGGGGGCACCTTCATAGGTATCAGGAAGCCACTGGTGGAATGGAATAAGTCCCATTTTGAATCCAAATCCTGCAATAAACAATCCAACTGAAAGTAATGCAAGTGGAAGTAAGGAAGGATCAAGTACAGAATAACCTTGAATGACTTCTCCAATATTTGTAGAACCGGTTAATCCGTATGAGAGTGAAATACCATAAACAATGATTGCAGAGGATAATGCACCAAACAAGAAATATTTCAAAGCTGCTTCATTTGAACTTGGACTCTTTTTCATAAATCCAACCAAAATGTATGTTGGAATACTCATTAGTTCCCATGCAACAAATAGCATTACAAGATCAGTAGAATATGCAACTAGAACCATACCAATTGTTGCAAGTAAAATTAGAGAATAGTAAACAGCAGGAGAATTATGTTTTCTCATATAATTAAAAGATCCAACAGTTGTGAACAAAGCAACAATTAACATTGCTATTGCAAAGAATCCACCAAATGCATCATCAACTACAACGTCTTCAGAAAATAATGCTGATGCAGAAACATTATCCTCAAGGAATTGATATCCAACATATCCCATGGATACAATTAATGCAGAAAATGCAATTATAGCATAAAATGAATTAGAACCCTGTTCTTTTCTTGCAATACTTATGATTGGAAGAAGTACACCAACAGTACCCAATATTGCCATTATTACAAGAGGAGTGGAAGTAATTTCTAACATGTCATCATATCTCCTATATCAACAATATCAGGACTACGAATAATAATCCTGCTCCAAATACAAATAGATACGATTGTGATACACCAGTTTGAGTTCCCTGAATTACTTTAGCACTCCAACTAACAGCTTTTTGAACTCCATCATTCATACCGTAATCAATTGCTGTCTTCTCAAAGTATCTAGAAACACCTCTTGCTAACCATAATGGTGTTGTAACAAAGCACCAGTAAACTAGGGCATTAAGATACCATCTGTTTAAGAAAAGTTTGTGAATTGAATAAAAGAAGATGTTTGAATTTACAAATTTAACAGGATCAACCCATCTGCCAATATAGAAGATGTAACCTAATCCAATACCTGTAGCAAATGCGACTAATGATGCACCAAGTGCAATTGGGTTAAGTCCTTGTAAGAATCCAGGTAAGATTGATGCTTCTGTTGTAACATGTTCACTATGAATACCAAATGAGTGTTCAAGATATTCTTCAAACAAATGATGTATTCCTTCTTCAGCAGATAATCCAATTATACCAATTCCAATTGTAAGTAATGCAAGTATTCCGTATGGAATCCACATTGATGGTGATGCTTCATGAATGTGATGTCCTTCTTCTTCCATCTTTTCTATATGCTTACTCTTCTTTCCGAAGAATACCATGCCAATCATTCTTGTGGTATAGAATGCAGTGATTATAGCAGTCAAAACAGCGATAAGGAATAATGGTAATGCCCATTCATTTCCAGATTCATATACTGCAGCAAATATTGCATCCTTACTCCAGAAACCTGTTGTGATAAATGGTGCTCCCATCAAACCAAGACCTGCGGCCCACATGAAAGCATAAGTTTTCTTCATGTGTTTTCTCAGACCTCCCATATCTGTCATAAATCTAGAACCAACAATATGCAGCAGAGCTCCTGCTGCCATGAACAATGAAGCTTTAAACATTGCGTGAGAAATTAAGTGGAAAAATCCTGCAGTATAACCATCAACATATTGAGCAGATAATCCTGCAACACCTAATGCCATCATCATGTAACCAATTTGAGACCCAGTAGAATATGCTAAAACTTTCTTAATTTCAGGATTAACCATTCCCTGAGTTGCAAGTAATAATGCAGTAATTGCACCAACCCAAGCAATAATTTCAAAGAATTGATCAGCCATAATTCCTGCAGCACTTAAAGCAAATACAATTGGACCAATCCTTGCTACCAAGAAAACTCCTGCCTTGACCATTGTTGCTGCATGAATTAATGCAGATACTGCAGTAGGTCCAGTCATTGCCTCTAACAACCATTCGTTTAGTGGGAATTGCGCAGATTTACCCATTGCACCACCAAATAGTAAAACAAATGCAGGAACTAGTAATCCCTGAGCAGCCATTGCAGTTGCCCAATCAGTGTTACCCATTAATTCTTTAAATCCAAAAGTACCAGCAAACAGGAATATCAAAAGCATACCTGCAATCATCATTACGTCTCCAACTTTGGTCATGATGAAGGCCTTCATACCAGCGTGTGTTGGTGAATAGTAATCTAACATTCCAAGAACAGTACGTCCTTCAACACCAACATGATCTTTCTTTTTATCACGATACCAGAAGCTGATTAATGCATATGATGCAAGTCCAACACCCTCCCAACCAAAGAATACTTGAAGTAAGTTATCAGATAATACAATTAACTGCATTGAACCAATAAAGAACAACATCCAGAACCAAAATCTTGTAATGTCTTTATCGCCTTTCATGTATCCTGTACTGTAAATCATAATCAAGAATGAAATCCAACCAACAACATTTGCCATAATTATTGAAAGTGGATCTGCTAGTACACCAGCTTTGATACCAAGTGCTTCAATCCACATTATTTGACTATGAACTTCACCTGCTTCTAATGCAAGAGGAATTAAAGATGCTGCAGATAATGCACTCATTAAAGCAAATCCAACTGCAACATATCCAGTAGATTTTTTAGATAATTTTCCAATTCCTGGCATAATTAATGCTGCAGCAAATGGAAGCATCCAGATTAACCATGCACTGGTTACTTCAAATGTTGGCTCTAAAACTTCAGTTGCCATAATCTAAACCCCCATCACTCCATTCATGTATGGAATAATTGTTTTCAAGAAAATATCTGGATAAATTCCAACTACAATTGAAAATCCTGCGAGAACCATCATTGGAATTGTCATGTACCAACTTCCTTCTTTTACATGTTGAAGATTTTCAGGAAGTTTTCCAAAGAATACACGTTTTAACATCCAAAGCATGTAAGACATTGTAAGTGCTGTTGCAACAAGACCTAATCCAAATGCTACTGCTCTAACTGTAGAACCTTCTGCAATTGCAGTTTCTAATGCACCGTAAAACATAATCCATTCACCCATAAATCCACTAGTTGGAGGTACACCCATTATTGTTAATGCACCAATTACTGCACATACTGCAGTGATTGGCATCTTACCAGCAAGTCCTCCAAGTTTAGAGAAACTTCTAGTTCCAACTTTAACAATAATAATTCCAGCCATCATGAAGAGAATTCCTTTACCAATAGCGTGAGTAACATACATCATTTCAGCACCTGCAAGACCATATGCAGACATTGATCCTATACCGAATAACAAATATCCCATCTGACTTATACTAGAATAAGCAAGGAAACGTTTCAAATCATCTTGCATTAATGCCATTGCGCCACCATAAATCATAGTGACAAGTCCCCAAATGTGGAACCAAATCGCAAGTTCAGAAAATGTCGCAGGTAAGAATTCAACAATTAATCTAAAAAGACCATAAGCTCCAATTCCAATCATTGCTGGTGACAATAATGCACTGATTGGTGTCGGTGCTGCACCGTGAACGTATGGAAGCCAGATGTGATACATGAAAACTGCTAATTTAACACCAAGACCTATGGAAATTGCAACCGCGGAATACATTGCAATATCTGCAGGAAGTTCAGATTCTTTGATATCTGCAAAGTCAAAGCTACCAAGAGTAAGTCCTATCATCAAAAATCCTAACAATAAAACAACTGCACCGGCATGAGTCCAAAATAAGAACATCAAACCAATTTTTCTTCTTGGTCCATCACCCCATAATGCAACTAAAAAGAAACCAGGAATCAACATGACCTCAAAGAAAATATAAAATTCAATAAGATTAGTTGAAAGAACTGTTCCAAGCATTCCCATTGCAAATACAAGATAAAGTGCAAAGTAAAGACCAGATTTTGCATTTACATAATTTGAAAGAGCAGATGATTCAACAATTGAAGTTTGACCATTTGTAGAAGTGTTAATTTTTTGTTCTTCTTCAAATTGTTCATGGAATTTATGAATCATATATGGTTTTGAATAAATTGCCAAGATTGTAGATAGAACATAAATCATAATTGCAAATGGTGATGCAAGTCCATCTAACAAGAAACCAAATTCTCCAAATTGTTCAGTCCATGGATAATGTTCCTCTACTGTTCCAGAAAGGGCTGCATTAATTACAAGAATTGTAGTGTAAAGTAAAATTGCAAATGTAAACCACATTGCTGGAGTAGGGCCTAATTTTCTTCCGATAAGATATGCTACTGGAGACAGTAGTAATGGCAGGAAAACTGCCTGTAATAGTGCATATTCCATTATCCCTTCAAGCTCCTGAAGTCAGCAATATCGACATTTTGATACATACGGTATGCTACAATTATTAACGATAGGCCTACAGCTACTTCTGCTGCAGCAATTGCTATTGAGAATAATGCTAAAGTTTGACCACCAGCATGAGGTAAGAATCTACCAAAAGCAACAAGATTAAGATTTGCAGCATTGATTATAATTTCAACTGCAAATAACATTCTAATGAAATTACGCTTTACTGCGAGGCCGTAAATTCCTATTGCCAATAAAGCAACAGAAACTAATGTAAAATCAACTAACTCGTTGGTCATTTTCCACATCCTCTCTTCTTGCTAAAATTAATGCACCAGTTACAGAACCGGCTAAAATTAAACCCATTAAAATTAATGCAGGCCAATAATAAATTACAAAGTCAGTACCGATATCTCTAAAATCAACTGGTGGTTCATCAGTAGTTATTGTTTTAATTCCAGAATCTAAGAATACAGCACCTAATGATACCATGATAATTAACATCAAACCAATTCCTGCAAATTTTCTTCTTCTATCTTCAATTTTTTTAAAAATAAGTTCTCTCTTTACAAGCATGACAGTAAATAGAATTAAAACAGCAATTGAACCAACATAAACTGCTAATTGAAACAATGCAACAAACGGTGCATCAAGTAAAAAGAAGAATCCAGCAATACCACCAAGAGTTCCCATTAATGCAATTGAACCATAAATTAATGATCTCATTTCAAGTGCGGCAATTGCAGAACCAATTGTAATAACGGTTAGTGCAAGAAATGCAGCATCAGCCATGAGTTGCTCCATATTTAGTAATTACAATTTCACTATCTTGCTCAACATACGGTTTGACTGCAAGTTGTGCAGGAGTATAGATCAAACCCTCTTTACTAAATGAAGATAATTCATAATCATTAGTCATGTAAAGTGCATAAAATGGACATGCGTCAACACATAGACCACAAAAAACACATTTTCCATAATCAATTTGTGGCATGATAGATTTTTTATTTTGTTTTTGTTGATCTGGAACTTTGACCATAGCAATTGCTTCAGCAACTCCTTCACATGCAATGGAACATAATTGACATCCGGTACAGTGATCGTGGAATAACATATGACGTCCCTTTAATCCAGCAATACCAACTCCTGTAGAAGGATCAAATTGATAACCATCACCTACGAACTTTAGTTTTTCCTCAGGATAACGAAGAGTAAATCGTTTTGTTGCAATGTGTTTAATTCCAGAATTTAGTGCACGTATGATTCCTGTAGCAGTATTTGTCATTGTAAACCTCCTGGTCCTAGCACTCCAGCGTAAACCAAGGCTAGTGCAATAAAGATGTTAACGAATGCTAGACCGATCAATTTAGTCCAACCAAGATCTAGTAACATATCAACTCTAATTCTTGGGAATACTCCTCTTGGGAGTAATATGAAAAATATAACACCAACTGTCTTTAGAACAAACATTAAAGTTCCGTTAAGCATTTCTTGAGTAATTACTTGGGTAAGTAACGGTTCTAATCCACCTATCTTTGCAGTTACAGGACCAAGCTCAATTCCTTCAGTTGCAAGTTCCATAGGGAATGGTGGAACTATCATTGGACCATTCCATCCACCAAGGAATAATACAACAAACAATGCTGCAAATGCGTAAAGTTTGAGATATGTTCCTAATTGAACAAGTCCATACATCATTCCAGATAATTCAGTTAACCATCCAGCAACAATTTCACTTTCTGCCTCTGGTAAATCAAATGGAATTCTTTCTAATTCTGCAAGCATTGTAATGAAAAATACAATTGCTCCAACGGGTAAAAATACAATCCATGGGAAACTAGATTGACTTGCAGCAATTTCAGATAAATTAAGAGTTCCAGTAACCATTACAACTCCCAATAAAGATAAGATTAATGGAATTTCAAATGAAACCATTTGGAATAGTGCTCTAATTCCTCCAATGAATGGGAATTTACTATTTGCAGACCATGCAGAAAGAATTGTTACAATTGGGAAAAATCCAATTACTGCAAATACTGCAAGTAATCCCATATCCACATCTGCAACTACCCAACCTGGTGCAACTGGTATTAATGCAACAAACGCTGCTGCAGATGCAACAAAAAGAACAGGTGCTGCCCAGAAAATGGGTTTATCAGCTTTCGCAGGAATAATAATTTCTTTTGAAATTAATTTTAGACCATCACCTGCTAATTGTAAAATACCTTCAATTTTTCCACAGTAAAAAGGACCAACTCTTAATTGTAATTTTGCAAGCATTTTTCTTTCAACAAAAATTGTTCCAGCAGCTAACAGTGCAGCAAAACCGAATCCAGGAAATGCCATAATCTTAAACATATCAGTGGTCATGAAGGCTTGAACAATTGGAAGTGTACGTGTTGGATCCGCTAGGTAAGTAAATGCAAGAAATGGTGTAAGTAATTCACCATCAATAACTGGCATTGGAATGAAAAACAAAATCATCATGATGATTGGAAAACCAATTAATGAAAAAATCAATAAGAACCATACAGCATCATTGATTATAGCTTTGATAAATCCGCTAAGTTTGAAATCTGGTGCAATAACAGACATTTATCGGTCTGCCTCCACTGGCCAATAATTAAGACTCCAATAAACAGATGGCATGTTACCAAGTTTTTCACCTTTTAAGAGATATGGTAATGCAATTAGATTTCTAAAAGAACCAACGCTAAGTTTCAGTCTGTATGGTTCAACTTTACCATCAGAAACAATATGACATCCTAAAGAACCTCTACCAGATTCTACACGTTTGTATACAGAATCAAGTCCTTTACCTTTTGGATTTGGTTTTAGTTTAACTCTAACAGAACCTGACTTAGGCATTTTTTGTAATGCTTGTCTAATAATATTACAACTTTCCAACATATCAAGCCATGGAACTTTGGATCTTGCGTAAGAATCACCTTCTTTCATCACATTAGTGTGAACATCTAATTCTTCATAGACGTCGTAAGGTTCCTTTAATCTAAGGTCATAATCAACTCCACTTGCACGTAATACTGAACCAGTTGTGCCAAGTCGAATTGCATCTTCACGTGAAAGAACTCCAGTATTTTCTGTTCTTGAAATTAAAATTGGATTATCATAAAAGACTGCAGCATATTCTTTGATACGTTTTTCAAAGTAATTTACTTGACGCAAACAAACTTCTTCAAAGTTTGGTGGTAAATCATTTCTAACTCCACCTGGAACAAAATGTGCATGAGTAACTCTTGCACCACTTATTTTTTCCATAAGATCAATTAAGAGTTCACGATCACCTGCTGGCCACATAAACATTGTAGAGTGACCTAAGAAAATTCCATAGATAGCAAGCCAGTACATTGTATAGATACAACGATTTAGTTCTGAACAAATAACTCGAACATATTGTGCACGTTCAGGAACTTCAATACCAAGAAGTTCTTCCACACCCAAGACATAAGGATAAAGAGCATTACAAGAGTCATGAATTACAGGTCTTTCTAAATGAGGAATGTTTGTAATATAATTTCTATATTCTGCCATTTTTTCTTCTCCACGATGTACATATCCTGGATCTGGATCACATGCAACAATATAATCTCCATCAATTTGTACAATAATTCTCATATGTCCGGAACCTGGATGTTGAGGTCCAACATTGAGAGTCATGATTCTCTCATCAACTTTTTGGATTGCTAATCCTGGGGGTAATTCTGCTGTCATATCTATCGTCCCTTTATTGCGAAGTCCTTTCTAAGAGGAGGTAAATCGGCCCAATCTTCAGGCAAGAGTAATCGTCTATTATCAGGGTGACCAGTAAAGTAAACTCCAAACATTTCAAAAACTTCTCTTTCATGAAATTCTACACTGTAAAATATATCTCGAAGAGTGGGTAGTTTTGTTGCATCTTTTCCAGGAATTGGATTTTCTTCTCTTACTGCTCTAGTTGCCAAAACAAGAATTTGTTTGGCTAAGGATGAATCAGAATAAGATCCAATATGGTAAACAACTTCAATTTCTTTATCTTGTGGATAATCTACACCTGAAACAGATTCTACATGATCATAATTTAGTCCATCCCGAATGAACTCAGCTACATCATGAATATTTTCTTTATCAACTTTAATTCCAACTCTATTTTCTTTAACAAATTCAACTTCAATTTTATCACCAAATTTTTCAACGATTTTATCAGAAATACTATTTTCAAATGCAGGAAGATTTGCTGCTGGTTTTGCTGCTGGTTTTGCTGCTGGTTTTTCTTCACTAGTAACTTGTTTTGTATCAGTACTCATTATACAAACTTCCTAGCCTTCATTCTCTTAATTTTTTCTTGCAACAAAATACATCCTTGTATGAGAGTTTCAGGTCTAGGTGGGCAACCCGGAACATACACGTCAACTGGAAGAACTCCATCAATTCCTGGAAGTACATTGTATGAATCAAAATACAATCCTCCAGTAATTGCACAAGCTCCCATTGCAATCACATATTTTGGTTCTGGCATTTGATCATAAACTAATCTAAGACGTGGAGCCATTTTTCGTGTGATAGTTCCTTGAACAACAATTAGATCACATTGTCTAAGTGAACCAAATGCTTCAATGATACCAAATCTTTCAACATCGTATCTAGGACTCGATGCTGCACCAAACTCAACACTACAACAGGCTGTTTCAATATGCACAGGCCAAAGTGACCAAATTCTACCCCAATTGATAGCATAGCCCAATGGTTTGTCAATTGCTTTTTCTAAAATATCTCCTAATTTTCCTATGAAGACATTTGCATTTTCTGGTGTTACTAAATCTTTAAGCAATTTTATTCCCAACCCCCATTAACATTATTTCTATAAATAACTACCATATTCTTCGTCTCCCTGATTGATAAAGTGCAAATGACATTGCACCAAACATGATTGCCAAGAATCCCATCATAGGTAATGTTGCACTTTTTGGAAGTTCCAAAAGTGCACTGCCCCAAGCATACAAGAAAATTGCAACAACATCAAAAATAACAAACATCAGAATATACGGGTAATACTGCATCATAAAATGAGTTCTTCCTTCACCACTTGGAACTTGTCCACATTCCATTGGCAAAAACTTTACAGGATTACTTTTTTTACGAGGTGATATCATACGTGAAATTAATAGTGCAGGTGCCATTGCTACTACGGCAAATCCAAACATCAATACTACGGTGCTGTAATTGCCCGCTATTTCTCCGACCAATTTAGTTTGCATTTCTAACTTTTGTATAATAAGGTATGCTTCGTTTTTTCGATCAAGTTTTTACAAAAATTCTTTTTGTAAAGTAATTAATAGGATAATTGTGAAACACCGATCATGGCAATAAATGTAGGCGATCTTGCTCCAAATTTTGAACTCGTTGATACAGAGTTAAAAATGAGGACTTTGGATGAATTTAAAGACAAAAAAATTGTATTATCATTCATCGTAGCAGCTAGTTCACCAGTATGTGAAGTTGAATTATGCACTTTTAGAGATTCATGGCAAGAAATTTCAGATATGGGTGCACAAATAATTTCAATTAGTAATGATGGACCTTTTGCAAACAAAGCATTTGCAGAAAAACATAACTTCAATTTTCCATTACTAGGTGATTATACCAGTAAAACAATCAAAGATTATGATGTTTTGCTAAAAGATCTATTACACATTAAAGATTACAATGCAGCAAAACGTTCAGTATTCATAATTATGGAAGATGGTAAAATTGGTTACAAATGGGTATCAGAAGATCCATTGAAAGAACCAAATTATGAAGAAATTAAAAACTTTTTAAAATAATTAATTAATTTTTTTATTCTATATCAGCAATTATATCGCCTTTAGCAACAGTTCCAGTCTCTTTAGCTTTGATATTTCGTATAACTCCATCTTTGTGTGCTTTAACTGCAACTTGCATTTTCATAGATTCCAAAGTACAAACAACATCACCTTTCTTAACAGAATCTCCATGTTCAACTGAAATTGAAACTACTTTTCCAGGAATTGATGTTATGAAAGGAAAAATTGGAAATATGAAATCAAGTGATATTATTGAACCATTAGCCGTTAAACTTCAAATCATTTCAGCAGCATCTGAAGCAGCATGTATGTTACTTCGAATTGATGATGTAATCGCTACCCAAAGTTCTGGTGGTGGCGGTGGAGGTGAAGGAGGAATGCCACCTGGAATGCCACCTGGAATGGGTGGAGGAATGCCACCTGGAATGGGTGGAATGGGTGGAATGCCTGACATGGGCGGAATGATGTAAGATTATTTGTAAAATTTTCCTTTCTTCAAAAGTTTATTTGATTACTAAATTTACGAATAATATTGAGTAATATTTCATCAAAAGCATTTTCAAGCTTCAAATATGTTTATTTGATTGCATTTTTTGCTTTACTTTCTGGATTTTTTTATCCATTAATTAATAATCTAAGTTTTCATATACTAATTACTGGAATTTTTGTTTTATTTTTAGGGCTTGCAGGTGGTGTTTTATTATACAAAACTACTACATCTGAAACAAAAAGAGAAATATTTTTTGTATCTGGATTTATGTTAATTGGAATTTCATTATATTTTATTATTGAATTAACAGGAAGAACCTAAACATCAAAGTATAGATAAAATTCATGCGGATGTGGTCTAATTGCAATTTCTCTTTGATCTCTTCTTTCTAATTCAATAATTTTATCAATTACATCATTAGTGTAAATTGGATTTAAGAATTTTCTATCACTTTCTAATTCATCCAATGCCTCTCCAAGACTTTTTGGAAGAACTCCAATTCCTCGTTTAGCTCTATCAGATTTTGTCATTTTGAATATATCATCACGTACTTGATCACCTGGATCCATTTTCTTTTTGATTCCATCCATTCCTGCTGCCGTAACTGCTGCAAATACAAGATATGGATTTGACGAAGGATCAGGTGCTCTAAATTCTAATCTTTTTAATTTAGAATGTCGTTTTCCTTTCAAATGTTTTGGAACTCTTACAATTGCAGAACGATTTCCTGCACTCCATGCAATGTATGCTGGAGCTTCATACCCTGGAACTAATCTATGATATGAATTAGTAGTAGGATTACAAATTGCTGATAATGCTTTTGCGTGATTAATAATTCCACCACAGAAATATCTACCAACTTGACTTAATTCAATTTCATCATCAGGATCATAAAATGCATTTTCCTTTCCTTTCCATAAACTAACATTAACATGCATTCCAGAACCTGCATCCATTGCAATTGGTTTAGGCATACATGTTGCAACTTTACCATATTTTTGTGCAACATTTTTGATTACGTATTTGTAAGATTGTGCTGCATCTGCAGCATTTGTCATATGATCATACATGATATCAATTTCACACTGTCCTGCAGTTGCAACTTCGTGATGGTGATTATCGCATAAAATTCCAAAATTATTACTAAGAATATTCACACACTCATTTCTGTAAGGTGTGAGTGTATCTGAAGGTGTTGTAGGATAATATCCTTCTTGTAATCCCATTGGATATCCATCTCCATCATTACTCCATGGAGCTTCTTTCGATTCAATTGAATATGATTGTCCTTTGTATGGTGTTAATACATCCCAGTGAACTTTGTCAAAAACAAAAAATTCTACTTCAGGACCCCATGTACTAAAATCAAATCCTTGAGTTTTGATATATTTCTCAGCATTTTGAGCAATTCCTCTAGGATCTCTAGATAATCTACCTCTATCTTCACCCCAATAAACATCACAAAGAAGTCTTGCTGTTTTATTTTCAGTCATCCAAGGAATAATTGCAAATGTATTTGGATCTGGTTTTAATAATAAATCTGAATCATCAATGGTTGTAAAACCTACAATAGATGAACCATCTAATTTTGGTAAACCATCTTTCATTTGTTCTGGTGTGAAAGTATTTGCTGAAATTGTAGTATGATGAAAATGACCAGTTAACCCTGTAAATTGTAAATCAATAAACTGAATTCCTTCATGTTGAATTCTTGAAAATACTTCATCAGGTG
>JAONQT010000004.1 GCA_028448965.1 Candidatus Nitrosopumilus sp.
AATAGTGGCTTTAATTTTTAATTTAATATGAATAAACGTGGACCTGTAATTACATTTGTTGGTTTTAGTATGATTGTAATTTCTTTACTTATTGCAATCTCTGCAGTCCCTTCTAACATCTCGGAATCTGATACCTTTTTGATATCTTCACTTTTTGAAGGAATGTTTGATAGTGTTTCTGAACCTTTTCAAATTGTGCCTGGAAATATAATTTATACTTCTTACGGTACTTCCCAATCTGACGTTCCTTTGTTATGGGGAATACAAATAATTGATTATGAATATGGGGATAAATTATCCATAAGTGTTTCAAATATTTTTGACGATTCTTATGGTAAATTTATTCAAGATGATTCTGTATTCTTTAATACAATTTTAATTGAACAAGCCGATACATTAAATTTTCAAATTGAAAATATTGGTATTAGAACCATTGATGTGATTGTTATGTTTTCTGAAGATCCTGAAAATTCTAATGGAATTTCAAATCCTAATTCTCCTATGATGGAAATGATTTTACCTCTAATGGTTTCAGGATTTTTAATTATTCTTGGAATTATAATAACCATAATTGGAGTAATCTTAATGATGTTTGATTTAAAAAATAAGTTAGATAATAAACGAAATTATTAAGGATTTACAGTCATCTTACCAAATTTTCCTTTGGTTAGAGATACTTCACCTTTGAACTCATTAGTGTATCCATTGTCTATGACAACTGTATCTCCGACATTAACTGCCTTGATATCGTCACCCCACAATGTGAGTTTCATTTGGTTTTCTTCAGTTTTATCACCGTTAGATATTGTTGCATCGCAGACATCTACTGTTCCTCCAGTTTTGAGATTTACAGTTCTTGGTTCTCCTTTGCCAATAACTTCAGCTTCAACATTAACACCACTTCGCATTTTTTTTGCATCTGAAATGTCTTGTCTTTCTGACATGTGAATTTCAACAACACTTGCGATTATAAGCTTTGTCACAAAAATCCTAAAAACATGGATCAATACCTGTAATAGCAATTGAAAAATATCAGCATAATCTAGTATCGTTGCAGAGGTATCGAAGCCTGGTCAAACGAGAGGGACTCAAGATCTATAATATAGGAAATCCCTTCTCTTAGGAGTTCGTGGGTTCGAATCCCACCCTCTGCACACTATGATTTTACTAAAAATACTGAATTTTAAAAATTATGCAACTACTGATTTGACTTTACTGACTGAATGATTTGAAATATTTTTGTGCATTTCAGCTAAATTATCATCTTTAAAAGATAGATTACATCTAAAGCACTTCCAAACTAACTCTGACACGTCTTAAATACTCATAAATTGCTTATAAAGATATTGCATGATTGATCCTAATTATTACAAAACATGATCATTGTTTGAAAAAACCTGTAATTTTTTGATGATTTTAATTAATTTCTATACTATCTACTGACTAAACATAGATCCAAGGGTTTAGAAACAAAATATCGGTAGAATTATTGAAGATAATTGGATATTTTTGAACTATTTGGAGAATTTTCATATTTTGGAATCTTTCTTATATTAATTGGAATAAATGCATCTCCTATTTTGATGCCACCAAGTTGGATTGTCCTAACATCGTTTTATCTTCTTGATCCTACTTTGAATATTGTACTTCTTGCTGTAGTTGGTGCAACTGGAGCTACTTTTGGTAGATTTTTTTTAAAAAGAATTAGTGGATTATTTCGTAAGTTTGTTGGGGAAGAACAAAAATCTAATCTTGATATGATTGGGAATTACTTGAATAAGAAAAAATATGGTTATCTAATTGCATCATTTTTGTTTGGAGCAACCCCTCTTCCAAGTAATATTTTATTTATTACGTATGGCTTAATGCGTGCAAAAAGTGTTAGTATCTATATTGGATTTTGGATTGGCAGAACAATTTCTTACATCATAATGATATATTTTGGTAATGCAGTATTATCTCCATTTTTAGAAATGTTTGAGGATCGTCTTACTGGAATTTTATTAATTGATGGTATTGGTATTGGGCTAATTGTTTTATTTGCATGCATCAATTGGACTGTATTGCTTACTCAAAGAAAAATTAAATTTGTTAAGCCCAAAATTTGGAGATTTTAATTGGATATTCTTAATTCCATTAAAAATGAAGTAATTGAAATATTAGATAATGATCCTGCCCATGATTTTGATCATGTGATGAGAGTCTACAATAACGCTCAAAAAATTGTAAAAAAAGAAAAAGTAAACCCAAAATTAGTTCTTAGTGCTGTGTTGTTACATGATATTGTTTCATATCCTAAATCCAGTAAACGTTCTAAATTTTCCTCTATAGACAGTGCAAAAAAATCCAAAATTATTTTAAAAAAATATGGTTTCTCTAAAGAAGAAATTATAATTATTTCTAATGCTATTGCGGAACATAGTTTTGCACAAAATAAAGTACCTCAAACTCTTGAAGGAAAAATATTACAAGATGCTGATAGACTTGATGCATTAGGTGCTATAGGTATTGCCAGAGTTTTTGCAACTAGCGGGTCTCTAAATAGACCCTTTTACAACATTGATGATCCTTTTTGTATTAAACGAAATCCTGATGATAATCTTTGGGCTGTTGATCATTTTTTTAATAAATTACTAAAACTAGAATCCATGATGAATACAAAGTCTGGTAAAATTGAAGCTAAAAAAAGAACTAAAGTGCTAAAGGAATTTTTAAAACAACTAAAAGATGAAGTTTAACCGTAATCAACATATCTGTCATACCTAGTTTCGATTTCATCATTTTCACCTAAAATTATTTTTTCATATTCTTGTTTTTTTCTAAACTCTATGTATTTACAAATCGCTTCAAAATCTTCCTCTTTTGGATATGATTCAAACACTGGTTCTATCATTTTTAGATATTCTAATGTTTTTTCTCTAAATTCCTCTCTAGTTGGTTTTCTAATACCTTGCATTCTAAACCATACTGCTGTCCAGCTTGCTCCTACGACATGTGGCAATAAATCAAAGGCTCTTTGTATTTCAAAACGTTCATCGTTTCTCATGATTCTTGAAGGAATCTTGATGCTGATTTTGCAAAATAAGTTACTATCATATCTGCACCTGCTCTTTTAATTGAATGCAGTATTTCTAATGTGATGTCTTTCTCGTTTATGTATCCTAATTGGGATGCAGCTTTTACTAATGCATATTCTCCAGAAACACTATAAGCTGCTACTGGAATATTATATTTTCTTCTAGTTTCTGCAATTAAATCTAAATATGACAATGCTGGTTTAATCATTACAATGTCTACTCCTTCATTGATATCAGTTTCTACTTCCATCATTGCTTCTCTTGCATTAGTAAATGGAACTTGGTATGTTTTCCTATCCCCAAATTGTGGTGCACATTCTGCAGCATCTCTAAATGGTGAATAAAAGTTTGAACGATGTTTTGCTGAATGTGACATTATTGAGACATCTGTAAATCCTTCTTTGTCTAGACCGTTTCTTATTGCAGCAACTTGACCATCCATCATTGCTGATGGTGATACTGTATCGACACCTGCTTTAGCTTGACTAATAGCAATTTTTGCAAGTGTATCTAAACTTGTATCGTTATCAATTTTGTCCCCTTGAATAATTCCGCAATGACCTGTAGATGTAAATTGACATAAACAAACATCTGCCATAATTACAATTTTGTCCCCAAATTCTTTTCTAATTTGTGTAATTGCTTTTTGAACAATACCATTATCATCAAAAGCTGAACTACCTGCATCATCTTTTTGTGTTGGAATTCCAAATAACATGATTGCAGGAATTCCTAAATCTATGATTGTTCTGACTTCATCATTTACATCTTCTAATGGTAATCTTTCAATTTCTGACATTGACTCAACTTTAATTCTTGTTTTAAGATCCTCTTGAACAAATACTGGACAAATGAAATCTTTGGATGTTAATGTGGTTTCTTGAACTAATTCTCTCATTTTTTCTGATATTCGTAATCTTCTAAGACGTTTAGTTGGAAATGACATATCTAAAATTAATTCTGGCTAAAATATAATCCTAGTCAGCCTGATTTTGTTTTTTATAGTCAAATAGCTTACTAGCCAACTCTATTACATCTGGTTGGCCTTGTTCTGAGGCTTTTCTGATATTGTTCATTGGAGTTGATACGATACTTTCTACCACTGCTTTTGTTAATTCTTCAATAATTTTGATTTTCTTTTCATCTTTTTCATCTAGCATTTGTAATGCTTTATTCAATTCTTTTTCTCTGAGATTTTCTATACTCTTGAATACGTCCGTTACAAGTGGTTCTGCATCTAATCTTTTCATTGAGGCTTCTAATACTGATACTTCTTCTCTAATTATATTTTCAACGGTTTTTACCTTGTTTAATCGAGCATTCATGTTTTTTTCCACCATTTCTGCAATTTGATCTAAATTCATTAGTTTAACTCCTCCAATTGTTGCTACTTTTTCATCAACTGTTCTTGGATTTGATAAATCCAGTATCATCATTCCCTTGTTTTTATCTTTCATGGCATTTGTAATTCTTTCTTGTGTTACAAGAAAGTATGGTGCAGTTGTTGCAACAAATATTACATCGTACTTGTTAAATCCTGAAAGAACTTTTTCAAATTTAATTGGATTGCCACCCATTGTTTCACAAAATGTTTCTGATCTTCCTATAGTTCTACTTGTAACATTAAATCCATAACCTCTTCTTTGTAATGATTTTGCAACTAGAGTTGATACTTCACCAGTTCCAATCAAAAGAATCTGTTTTGTTTTTAATTCATCAATATTTTCTTCTGCAAGTTTTACTGCCATTGATCCTACTGATATTCCACCTTTACCAATACCACTAGAATTTCTAATCCTTGTACCCATTCTAATTGCTTTATCAAATAGTGTATTGAGATGCTGACCTGATGCCTTTGATTCTCTAGCTGATGCAATTGAATTTTTTATTTGACCTAAAATTTGCTCTTCTCCCAATACCATTGAATCTAAACCTGATGTTAGTTTAAGAAGATGATGAAGAGCTTCCTGATTTTCTACAAACTCTATATTTTCTTCAAATATTTCTTCATCTAATCCTGTAATACTTGCCCATGTTTTTTTAATTTTATCTGAATTATCTATTTTTGACTTTCCAAATAATTCAATTCTATTGCAAGTTTGAATTATCACACATTCATCTAATTCTGAATGTTTTTTGAATTGATCATATGCATTTTTTACATCTCTAATCGTAAATTTTTCTAAAATATGAATTGGTGAATTACGAAATGTCACACGTGCATTTATGATGTTTTGATTCATTTCCATTTTTTTATTATCTCTATAGCTCTCTTTTCAGCTTTTTTTATCTGACCGTCTTTTATTAATTGATCAATACCCTCATCAGTGATAATATTTTGTAGACACTCTTTTCGTTCAACTTGTGTAGGGATAATCTCTTTAGCCAGTTTTCTTGATACTTTTTGAATTCTAATTTGAGCAATATCTTGTCTTGAAATAACTTTTTTTAATGCTTCTTCAGCTTTTGATCTAATCTTTTTTGACATTACTGGACTTCTACCTCCTGTGAAAATTGCTACTTGAATCATTTTTTCAAAATCAATAATTGATCCATTTGAAAAATCACTGTTTTCAGGATTATCTGAACTGTATGATATTATTTTCTTTTTCTGTGCATGATCAATTATTTTTTGATTAATTTTTTTGTCATTTGTAGTTGCAATGATTAAATCCGGTTTTAGTTCTGAAATAAATTTTATATTTTCAATTTTTTGCTTTTTTAATTTTATTTGTTTTATTTTTACTAATTTTGAAATTTCTGCATTTACAGAATCACTAATAACTATAATTTCACATTTTTCATTTAATATTGATTTTATTCTTTTTTCAGCCTCATTTCCTCCACCTACAACAATGATTTTTTTATCTTTCAAATTTAGATTAATTATCATCGATCCAAGACACTCCAGTTTCTATTTATGTATTAAAAATTACCATCTAGAATACTAGCTACATTTTTAATTGAATTATCGATTAATCCACTTATTGTCTTCTTTGGGTGAATCTGATAAGGAACTTCTAAATGAAATTCAATGGACATTCCCATTAGTTACTAGACCTTTTGATGCAATTGCTAAAAAATTTGATACTACTCCTGAAGTGATTAAAGAAAAATTAACTAATCTTAAAGAAATTGGTGTTTTGAGACAACTTAGTGCAATTTTTGATACTAGGAAATTAGGTTATACTAGTTCATTAGTTGCAATGGAAATTGAACATGATCAATTAGAATATGTGGCTAGTCAAATTAACCGTCATCCTGGAGTAAGTCATAATTATGAACGTGATCATCAGTTTAATCTTTGGTTTACTTTAGCTGTTCCACCTGGAGCTGATCTAAATGATGAACTTGAAAAATTTAATGTTCTTAAAGGAATTACAAAAGTTCGAATGCTTCCAACTTTACAATTATTCAAAATAGGTGTCAAACTTGACTTGGTAGATGATAAGAAACATGACATTGCACCAACTGAAGAAAAAAAAGAAATCAAAAATATTAAATTTGAACCTACAGAAGAGGATAAAGATTTTATCCGTGAATTACAAAAAGATATGGAGATTATTGATGAACCATTTGTAAAGGCAGCAAAAAATCTTGGAATTACTGAAGATGAAGTATTTAGAAAAATGAAATACTATGAGGATGTAGGTGTTATGAGAAGATTTGCAGCCATTTTAAGACATAGGCAAGTTGGATTTACTGCAAATGGTATGATTGTATGGAAAGTACCTGAAGATAGAATTACTTCTGTAGGAGAAACATTGGGTTCATTCCCTCAAGTAAGCCATTGTTATGAACGTCCAACATATGACGATTGGCCATACAATGTATTTTCCATGATTCATTGTAAAACACATGACGAAGCATATGATGTGGCTAAAACTATTCAGGATCAAATTGATGTTAATGAATACAAAATTCTTTTCAGTTCTCGTGAATTTAAAAAAACTCGAGTTGAGTACTTTGTTGAAAACTCATTTAGTTTAGAAGATACAGCTGCTTAAACTTCATTTCTATCATGCCCTACTACGTGAATATTACAAAAATATTGATCATTCATGTTACAATAGTATAGGGAATCTTCTCCGCATTCTTTACAAGGTGGTTTTTCATCCTCCAATGATAATTTTGTATGGTAGATTTTACTTCTACTTGTTACTCCTAAATTCTTATAAATTCTAGTCAAATTTGAATAATATTTTAATTCCTCTGGGTTTAGAGTTTGGTCATTTTTAATTTTTTTAATTATTAATTCCCATTTTTTATATTTACCAATTTTGGCAAGTTTCATTTTTTCAATAATTTCTACCGTCTTTTTTGAATCCATTGGTTTTTTCATTTACAAATTAGTTTGTTTGTGGTGTTGCTTTTAATTCATAAGATGGCCATGTATTGTATAATTCCTCAATTTCCTTCATATCTGATGTTGAAACATATCCTCCTTTTGTCATCTCAACATAATTTACAATTTCCTCTTCACTAATTACCGTAGGAAATACGGATGCAAATCCTTTTTTTGACATGATAAATTTCATTGATAATTCTGTAATCGTTAATCCATTTCTTTCTGCAATTGGTTTGAGTACTTCCACTTTTGCTAATGATGCTTTAATCCATTCTCCTTTTCTTACTGACCTATGATCTTTTTCGTCAATTTTAGTTTTAGCGTTAACTTTTCCTGTTAGTATTCCTGATGCTTCTGGAACTCTGACTAGAATTCCTACATCTTTCTCTTCTGCTTTTTTCATTAATTCATTACCTGGAGTTTGTTCTAAAATATTGTAAACTGTTTGAACTGCACTTAGATTTGGTCTTTCCATTGCCTCAATACCTTCTTGTGTCCATCCGATTGCAGGACCTAAAGCTACTTGATATGTCTTAATTGATTTATCTGCAACAAAACTATCTAATACATCAAAAATTGAATTATCTCTGATGTGTTTTAATTTTGGATTGTGTAGTCCATACATGTCCAAATGATCTGTTTGTAATCTTTTTAAACTGTCTCTTAATGCTTTTCGAGTAAAATCTTCATCAAACTTTTGAGGTAATTCCTTATGTCCTATTTGCTCTACTTCTGAAAAATCATATCCATATTTTGTCGATAATACAACTTCATCTCTCATATCTTTGAAGACTTCACCGATGAGTTTTTCACTTAATCCTTTTCCATACATGTCCCCAGTTTCAAAAAAGTTAATTCCTAAATCATATGCTTTTTTGAGCATTCTTTTTGCTTCGTCTTCTTCAATTTTTTTGCCCCACCAATCTAATGCAATTGACCATGCACCAAACCCTATTTCTGATACTTTGATGTCTGTTTTTCCTAGCTTATTGTAATTCAATTCTCATTTACTTATTTTGAATTTCATCATTTATGTTTATGCAAGATTCTAATTTCTGATATTCTGTTTTAGTAGTTATTATCCTAAACTTGTGATTAGTGGAATAATATCTTTTTTCACGCATACAATCATTGGAATATCATTTTTTACATATGTTGAAACTTGAGTTTCTCTTAAATCCATGATTAAATCTTGAAAATCCCTGATATCATCTACTTCAAATGCTAGCATGAAATCTTCATCATGAATTCCAAAAGAATATGTCGTATTGAGTACTATTTGTGGGTATTTTCTACTAACTGCTATATGTTCATCCATGATTTCTTGACGTTTCTCCTTTGGTAGTAGATACCATTCTCTTGTTTTTGTAAATGGATAAACTATGACATGTTTTTTCTGATTATCTCCTTTAATGAAACCTAATGTTTTTTGGTCTTGTATATACAGTGAAGGTCTTGTACATGATAAATATGTCATTGATGGAATGATGTATTTTCCAAATACTGTTTTGTATAATTTTTCAATTACTGTTTGAATTTCTTCAACTGTAGTTGCTGCAAACCAAAATAAAAAATCTGTATCGTCACGTAATCCTAAATTAGAATATGATCTAAACATTATTCCTGAATTTTTGATAATATTTTCTACTTCTTTTGCAGATTCCTCTTTTGCTAAATCTGCCATCCATCTCCATTTTGGATCAACTTTAAAAAATGAGAAATTAAAAAAATATTGTTGACTATTTTCTGACACAATTTTTAATTTTTAAAACCCTATTTAAACAAAAAACATATTCTCTACTATGATATTTTTATTGTACTTCTTTTTCTAAAGCCCACTCATAACCTTCTGCTTCTAATTTTTGTGCAAGAGATGCATCTCCTGTTTGTAGGACTTTGCCTTGTGCAAAGACATGTACGAAATCTAATTTATCTAAGAAATTTAGAATTCTGGCATAGTGCGTAATTATAATCACTGTTGCATCTTTAGTTGAAACTTTACTTATTGCTTGAGCTACTGATTGAACTGCATCAATATCTAGTCCTGAATCTGGTTCATCTAAAATTGAAATTTTAGGTTTTAAGACTGCCATTTGTAATACTTCTGCACGTTTTTTCTCTCCTCCTGAAAACCCTTCATTTAGATATCTTGAAAGAAATTCTTCTCTTAATCCAACTTTAGCTATATTTTCTTTAAGATATTTTTGGAATTCTCTTACGGTGATGAAAACTTCTCTATCGTCCCCATCCATTGCTTTACTTAGAGAGTTATATGCTGTTCTTAGAAAGTGGGAAAACCCTACTCCCGAAACTTCAGTTGGATATTGAAATGCTAGGAACAATCCTTTTTTTGCTCTCTGGTCTGCAGTTAATCCTAAAATACTTTCACCATTTAACAAAATATCTCCTTTAGTAACTTGATATTTTGGATGTGCAAGTAATGTGTAGGCAAGCGTACTTTTTCCTGAACCATTTGGTCCCATAATTGCATGCACTTCTCCAGGACCTGTCTTTAGATTAACTCCTTTGAGAATTTCTTTATCTCCTATTGATACGTGTAAATCTTTAATTTCTAATATTGCCATATTAAAAATAATTTTGATTCTCTATATAATAGCGACGAAATTTAGCTGATCCTAATCTGTACTTTTAATCCTAAAATGAAAAGGGGGGGGGGGATGTATTATTTGGCCAGAGATGGTCTTAAAGTGATTTTAAGTTTGTGACTTGTTAGAATCTCTTTACATCTATTTCTGATAGTGACTTCTGTAACTCCTGCAATACTTGAAACGTCTCTTTGTAGAACGTTTTGTCCAAGTAGTACTGATGAAACATACAGATATGCTGCAGCAATCCCATTTGGCGATTTTCCATCTGAAATACTGTTATCTTTTGTTTTCTCAGCAATTTCTAGGGCTAGTCTTTCTACTCTAACCTCTGTCTGTGTCATATTTGCTATCTTTGAGATGTACTTGTCCATAGTTAGTACTGGAGCTTTAATTGAGCCCATTTCCATTACCATGGTTCTGTAATATCTTGCTGCAAGTTTTGTTTTTGATTTAACATCTTTTGCTGGAACAATTCCTCGACAAATTTCTTCTAATGATCTTACCACATCACATTGTTTACATGCCATGTAGATTGTTGCTGCTGTAATGCAAGCTACTGATTTTCCTTTGACTTCTATGTGTCCGTCTAAGTTTCTATAAATCATTGAAGTAGTTTCTAACACATTTTTTGAAAGATTAAGTGATTCACATGTTTCGCCCATCTTTGCTAAAACATTTGCAAGTCGTCTTTCTTTTGGTGTTGATACTCTTACTCTTTGTTGCCATTTTCTGAGATGATTCATTTGGTTTGCAACTTCATTGTTAATTCTTTTTCCACTGAAGTCTTTTGCACTAATTGAAATCTCAGTTGTTATTCCCAAATCATGTTGAGAATAGGTTGTTTGTCCTGTCGCTCTTGCAAGCTTCATTTTATCTTCGAGATTCGAACTTATTGTTTCTGGACCACTATCTGCAATCTGGTCATCGACAACTACTCCACAACCAGAACAGATTATTTCACCATTCTGCATGTCATCAACTAATGATGATCTACATTCAGGACAGCTTTGGGTTTGTAATATGTTCATCTTTTGTTTCTCCTAAATTTTTTTGGTTTAGTTACAGGGGATTGCTCAAACATGAAAACACGTTTTCCAATAAACTTGTTGATATTATTTGTTAAAGACGTTGCTGACGCAAACGGTCTTTTTACTGGACCAATTAGTTCCATTACTTTTGCAACTCTAGTTCCTTTGTCGTCACAAAGTATTTGTCCTTCAACCAATTCTTTTGATAGCTGAATTATTACTCTGCCACTTGCGGCTAGGTGCATTATTTCGCCTACCTCCTGCAATTAACAATAGTAGAAATGATTACACTATCATAGACTTCTGTCAACTTTACTTTAGCAAAGAGCTAGAATAGATTTTATTTTGTTTGCTTAGCTCTTTTTGAAATAAGTTTAACTGAAATTTTGTTAAGAATACTTGTCTTAGAGGATCCTTTTGGTAACACAACATAGCCTGATCTGACAAATGGTCTTTTTGGATATCTTACTTTATCCTCAGATTCTGTAATTTCAAATCCTGCAGATATTGTTGCATCTGTTAATTCTTTTAGTGATGGATCAAAAACACATTTTTCTAATCTTAATCTTCTTCCTTTTGATTTTTTTAAATTTTTATTAAAATAATCCAACCATATTACGATGTGCTCGTAATCTTTCATTTTATTCTTTGAGTAAAACTGCGTTGACTATTCCGTTTTGTCCTGGTTTAGAAACAACTTTGCATTTACCTTCTTGTGTTTCAAGAATTGCACCTTTACTGATTATTCCTCTTCTTTTATAATCATTGTTTGTAGTATTATCTAAAACTTTGATAATTTTTGATTTAACAACTTTAGCATTACCTGTTGCTAAATTAACAAAATCAATTGATTTTAAAGCGACTTTATTATTACTTCCACGAACTCTTCTTGTCACTGTTACTTGAGCTCCGTTAATTGCTTCATTTGGATATCTATCCGTCTCATATTTTCTTCTAATTCTAAGTGGTTTCCTTCTTCCTCCAGTTATTTTACTGGTTGCTAAATTCTCTACTGATTTTCTCACAAGAAATTAGTTGAATTACTCTAATTTATACAAAACGCCAAAAATTAGCCTTAAATGAAAAATTTATCATTTACTTTCTGTTGTAATTTGTGGCACATTTTTTGCCTCACCTCTACTTGCAGTTTTTCTTACTTTGGAAAATAGTCTTGATTTTAGATCTTCTACATCTCCTTGAATTCCAAAATACTTCTGAAATTTTTCAGTTGTTGTATAAATTTTTAATCTACCTACATTTTGGTGAGTAATGTAATCTAATTGTCTTAATTCTTTTAGATGTGCATAAACTCCTGAACCTCTTGTTTCAACAAGTTGTTTTGATGCTATTGGTTGCATATATGCAATATATGACAATGTCTTTAAAGTTGCATTTGGTAAAACTGGTTTTGATGCATATCTTTTGACTGTTGAACTGTATTCTGGTTTTAACTGCATTACATACGAACCATCTGGTAGTGTTGTAATTTCTAATGCTTTGAATGCTGTTTTTGTTTTTTTCATAATTGTTCCAAGTAAATCTAATGTTTTTATTCTTGATTCTGTGCCTGATGCTCTGATAATATCTTCTATTCTAAGTGGACGCCCTGCTGAATATAGTGCTGATTCTATTCTTGCAGTTGCTTCATCCATATTTTCAATTTTGACCATTTTTTTATTATCCTTTAAAATTTAGTTTAAGAAACTTTCTCCATTTTTATTCAGTTAGTGTCTCTTCTTTCATGAGTATAATTTTGATATCATCATCTTGCTGTTCTAAGTCAACCTTTTGATCTCTTGCTAAAAATAATGCTGCAAAAAAACATCTAATTGAATCTACTTGATCCAATTCTGCAATAATGTCTTGAAGTAATCCAAATCCTGCATCTGCAATTTTTTTCATAATTAGATCTTCATATTTTCCAATGATACTCTCTAATGAAATAAAAAATTCTTGAAAATCCGGTGCTTCAATTGGCTCTATGTCTAATTTACTATTTCTTCTTGATTGTGGGTTTGCTATTGTACCAATAAGATTTTGTAGTAATCCTAACAAATCATCTAATGAAACTGGATATGTTGACTCATGTCTGTATGGAATATCTATTAATTCAATATCCACATCTGTTCTTTGAAAACTTGGTTTTTTCTCCATAGCTGCTTTTTGTAACGCAAAAATACTTTCAACTTTCATTCTATAGATTAATGATGATGATAGTGCTGCCATTCCTGCAACCTTGAGATCTTTTCTGCCTGTTTTTTCTAGAATTTTTGCTAATAAATTTAAAATTTGAATTAGATCTATTTCCCAAACATCTTTTTTTACAACTGCTTTAGGATCAAATAAAACATTGATTGGTTCTTGAGCAATACTATTTGGTGTTTGAGATTCACTCACAGGTTGACTATTTCATTATTCAATAATATCTAATGGCTCTACTTTTTTCTTACTTCCAGTCAACTCTTATATTGTAAAGATAGGTTTTTTTCATTATGAAATCTGCAAGGATTACCGCTCCTAATCAACCTCTTTCTATATCTGAATCTGAAACTCCAAAACCTGAAGGTGATCAAGTATTAGTTAAAGTGGGCTCTGTCGGTGTTTGTCATAGTGATTTACACTTATGGGAAGGTGGTTATGACCTTGGAGATGGCGAATTCATGAAAGTTACTGACAGAGGAGTAAAGTACCCTGTAACCCCTGGGCATGAAATTGTTGGTACCGTTGAAGATGTTGGTAGTAATGTCTCAGGAATCATAAAAGGTGATCAAGTACTTGTTTTCCCTTGGATTGGATGTGGTGCATGTCCTGCATGTAAAGTTGGAAATGAAAACTTATGTGATACTCCAAAATCTATGGGTGTATTTCAAGATGGTGGATATTCTGATTATGCTTTAATTCCAAATTTTAAATATTTAGCAAAACTTGATGGCGTAGATCCAGATGCTGCAACATCTCTTGCATGTTCTGGACTAACTGCATACACTGCAATTAAAAAAGCAAATAGCAACTCTCCTGAATTTCTTGTTATTGTTGGAGCTGGTGGTTTAGGATTGATGGGTGTTCAAATTGCAAACGCCATTACTGATGCAAAAATTATTTGTGTCGATATTGATGATCAAAAATTAAATACTGCAAAAGAAATGGGTGCTGATTTCATTATTAATTCTAAAGATTCTGATGCTACTCAAAAAATTATGTCTATTTGTAAGGATAAGGGGGCTGACAGTGTAGTTGACTTTGTTAATGCTCCGCCAACTGCAAAACTTGATTTTGCTGTTTTGAGAAAAAGAGGAAATCTAGTTCTTGTGGGATTGTTTGGTGGTTCTATTGAATTATCTTTAGTAACTATTCCACTAAAATCAATTACAATACAGGGTGCATATACTGGAAATTATGATGACATGGTAGAATTGCTTGCACTTGCACGAAAAGGAACTCTTAACCCTGTTATCTCTAAGAGATATAATCTTGATGAGTGTAATGCTGCATTAGAGGATCTTAAAGCAAGAAAAATTATCGGGCGTGCTGTTATTAATCCTTAATGTAAATTTATTCTTCTAAAATCCATCCTGTTTCAATAACTTCCTTATCTTCTCGTTCTCCTACACCTGTTGCATATCTCCAAATGTACGTTGCATTTGTTTGCATACTTTCTTTTATTTTTAAAAGAGATTCTGTTTCAAAATTTAAATTTTTTTCTGCCGTTCCACATTCTTTACAAAATTTACATTTTTGATCTAGTGTAATTGGATTCGTTTCAATTAATGGATATGCAGTACACGCTAGTGGTTTGTTTTCATAAATTTTACATGGAAATCCTCCATGTGTTGATTTATTTCCACTTTCTGTATCTAAGAAAGGACAAGTGTTTCCATTTTCTTCAATTCCCATCAATTGATATGCTAAAATTTTTGATGGTTTTTGGTTTCTATTTTTAGAAATACCTATTCTTGGTAAAATTATGATTTTAATTTTTTTTGATTTTGCTAATTCTTCTATTCTTTTTTTTTCTTCTGGTAGTATCAATGAACCTATCTTTCCAAATTGCTTGGTTGGATAATATTCTCTTTGTACACAACAATCTGAGCACTCATCAATACATCTAAACTCCATATACATTAATTTTCATCCTAATAGATAAAATTCCTTTTCATCTCTATTTTTCTAATTAATTATTTCAAAAACCTCATCAGTTATATGGTAACTTGATTCATTCCTGTTATGGGTAAGCGTCAAGTAAAAAATGAAAGTGCTCTAAAAGAAATTCGTCTTCCTGAAGAAGGTGAGTTATTTGGTCGTGTATTGAAAATGATGGGTGGAGAAAATGTCATGATAAAATGTGATGATAATATAACTAGAAGAGGAAGAATTAGAGGTAAATTAAAACGAAGAGTATGGATTCGAGATAATGACATTGTAATTATTGCTCCATGGGATTTTAAAGAACAAGAACGTGGTGATATTGTTTGGAGGTTCACATTACCTCAAGTTCAATGGCTCAAAGATAATGATCACATTGCAAAAGATTTCTAATTTTTAGATATACCTTAGTTAATATAGTGAATATGTTGTCTCAAGAATTATGGAACAAGGTACCGTAAAATGGTTCAACCGTACTAAGGGCTTTGGTTTTATCGAAAGAGAAGGTGGCGACGATATGTTCGTTCACAAATCTGACGTTGATGGATTCATTAACGAAGGCGATAAAGTCGAGTTTGAAATCGGTGAAGGACAAAAAGGCCCAGCCGCACAAAAAGTCAAAAAATTAGAGTAGACATTTGAATTTTTAAATTAAGATTTCATCTATGTTTTCTTAAACAGTCTATTTTTTTATTATTTTTATTTTCAAAAAACTTTGTGGTCCCGCGGGCATGAATTGAACATGCGACAACCCGGTTTCTGTATGCCTGATATGCTGTTTTTTCGGTCAGCCATCTTAAGCCAACAACTACAGCCGGAAGCTCTACCAGGCTGAGCTACCACGGGACAAAAATTATGAGGATAATCCTATTAAAAAACCATCGTGCTTTTTCTAATCCATATTTGATATATGGATAAATACTCTAAAAATTCCAATTAATATGGTGTCTGAATTAAAATTATCCTATTCTGGATATGTTTGTGCACCTTACCTGCATAATCGTGATTCTCTTGAACTAAAGGAGTCTTGGACAAGTTCTAAAAATATTGAAAAATTATATTTTGTTACAGGTACTTTTTCTGATGACAGTCAACCTTATTTTTCAACTTCTGCTAATCATTATTTACTAGCTAAATTCAAAGATAGTTCTCTTATAGAAAAAAAATTATCTAAACATATTCAAGAAAAAACTTCATTTGTATTTAATATTCGTGATGATCTTTTTGAAAGAGAAGTTTTGGGTACAACTAATTTTATTTCAATATATTATTTAGAATATGCTGAAGATGATGAAGATATGAAAGAAATTGCAGGTCTATTACTAAAAAGAGAAAAGATAGAAATTGCAGGTATTGGAACTATGAATACCACTTGCTCAATTCCATCTAAATTTACTTTTCCATATTCTGAAAATATGATTGTAATTGAAGTTGCAAGTGAAAAAAGTCATCAGAGTGTAAAAAAATATTGTGATCAAACACAACGTGATGTTACTCGAAAGGGCTTTACATTATCCAGTTTATTGAGTCTTTCAATTCTTGATCAGCTAAAGTAGAAGTTAAATATTCGAGCAAAAACTGTTTTTTATGAGTAAACCATCAGATTTGGGTTCTTTGAAAATTGGATCATACATTCTACTCCCACACACTGATCAACCTAGCGGTGAGGCTTGTAGGATTATTGAATATGATACATCAAAACCTGGAAAACACGGTGCAGCAAAAGCCAGAATAGTTGGTCAAGGTATCTTTGATGGAAAAAATAGACCCCATGTCGGTCCTGTTAGTATGCAAATTCACATTCCAATGATTAACAAAAAAGTTGGACAAATTATTTCAATTAATGGTGGCACCGTACAAGTTATGGATTCTGAATCATTTGAAACCATAGATGTTGCTATGATTGATGAGGCAGTTGAAGGGAAATTAGAAAATGGACAAAATGTTGAATATTGGGTTGTAATGGAACATACCAAAATTATGAGTATTAAAAATAGTTAGATTAATAATTTTATAGAGATACTTTATTTATTCAAATATAATATTGATCATTATATTTTAATCATAGCACTAAAATCCTGTGTCTTTTAAATTATTACAGATGCTGATGATTATTGGAAAAGCCGTCTGATTTGTGATGACGATTATGAGTATTGAGGCATCTCTTTGAATACATTCTAGAATTTTATTAGACTGACTTTTTTATTAAAATTATGAAATTAGCTTGCCTTTTTTCTGGTGGAAAGGATAGTACCTATGCTATTCATCTTGCTAAAAAACAAGGACATGACATTGTCTGTTTATTGAGTATATTTCCCAAATCTGAAGAAAGTCATCTCTTACATCATTCTAATTTAAAATGGACTAAATTACAATCTGAGTCAATGAACATTCCTCAATTGACTATCTATTCTACTTCTGATGAAACTAAAGATGAACTACTTGCAATGGAAAAATTATTACAAAAAGCAAAAAAAGACTTTCACATTGATGGCTTAGTTCATGGAGGAATTAAAAGTAAATTTCAAAAAGAAAAATTTGAAACTTTATGTTTAAATTTAAATTTAATTTCTATTGCACCCTTGTGGGAAACTAATCCAAAAGAATACATGAATGAATTGATTGATTCTAATTTTGATTTTATAATGATTACCGTATCTTCTGATGGTTTAGATGAACGATGGCTAGGAAAATTAATTTCAAAATCTGATATTAACATTTTGAATAAACTATCTGATAAATTTGGATTTAATTTAAATTTTGAAGGTGGAGAATCTGAAACTTTTGTAATTAACTGTCCTCTTTTTTCTTACCCTATCAAAATTAATCAATTTACAAAAAATTGGGATGGTTATAGAGGAAGGTTTGAAATAGTGGATGCGGAGTTAAATTACCATGCTTGATGGATTAAAAACTAGTTTAGGTGATGCAATTAAAAAAATTGTTAAATCTTCAGGCATAGATGAGGAATTAATTAAAGATCTTTGTAAGGATGTTCAAAGGGCATTATTGACATCTGATGTTAATGTGAGATTGGTTCTTGAAATTACCAAGAGGTTGGAAGAACGATCATTAAATGAAACCCCTCCTCCTGGCCTCTCACGTAAGGATCATATTGTTAAAATTCTCTATGATGAATTATCCAAATTATTAGGTAGTGAATCTGATTTCAATTTTAAATCTAACAAACAAAATAAAATTATTTTACTTGGAATTCAAGGAAGTGGAAAAACTACTGTTGCATCAAAACTTGCCAAATTTTTGACTGGAGATGGTCTTAAAGTTGGAGTTGTAGGTGCTGATACTTATCGACCTGGTGCTTTAGTTCAGCTTAAAACGATGTGTGAAAAATCAAATGTTGAGGTTTATGGTGAAGAAAATAATAAAGATTCTCCAAATATAGTTAAAAATGGATTAAAACATTTTGCAGGCAAACCTCTTGATGTAATTATAATTGATACTGCAGGTCGTCATAAAGAAGAACATGATTTACTTGAAGAAATGGAAAAAATTAACAAAGTTGCTGATCCAGATTTAGCTTTACTTGTAATCGATGGTACTATTGGCCAACAATGTTTTAACCAAGCAGAAGCATTTCATAAGACTATTCCAGTTGGTGGTGTTATAATTTCAAAACTAGATAGTTCTGCAAAAGGTGGAGGTGCACTTGCAGCATCTGCTGCAACTGGTGCTCAAATAATGTACATTGGTACTGGTGAAAGAATTGATGATTTAGAAAAATTTTCTCCCACTAGATTTGTTGGAAGATTACTTGGAATGGGTGACATTCAAGCTGTTTTGGATTTAGCAAAAAGATTAGAAAATGAAGGTGATGATGTTAGGATGAAACGAATTTCTAGTGGGAAAATGAACATGGATGATTTTTTTTATCAATTGGAGGAAGTTACTAAAGTTGGTTCATTGAAGGGACTTCTTGATAGTATGCCCGGAATGTCTGGTATGGTAAAAGAAGATCAAGTTGATCAAATGGAAGGTAGAGTTTCCAAATGGAGATACATAATTCAAAGTATGAATAAAGATGAGAAAGCAGATCCTGATCTACTTAATTCCTCTAGAATAAAACGAATTGCTCGTGGTTCTGGATGGCCTGAGGGTGAAGTTAAAGAATTAATCAAAAATTATAAAAATTCTAAGAATTTAATGAAGGCATCTAAAGGTCGTCAAATGCAAGGTACTCTTAGAAAGATGGGATTGGGATAATAAAAAATATTTGTTCCAATCAAATATGTCTAATTTTTCTCAAATTACTTCTGCTGCCAATCAAATTCTCAAAAAATATGATTTATGTGATCATTGTTTGGGAAGATTTTTTTCAAAACAACTTGGTTTATCCTCAAACAAATTTCTTGGTAAAAAATTAAAGATTAATTATATTTCTAAAAATAAATGCTATATTTGTAAAAATTTATTTAATGATTTAGATTACTTTTTGAAATTAATGCTTGATTCTTCATCTAATTATGTATTCAAAACTTATGGTGTTGGTGCAATAATTAAACCATCTATTGTTGACAGGGATGATTTTCTTAGATCGAAGTATAATCTCAAAGGAATTGACAGTGTTAAAACAGATATTACAAAAGAATTGATAAAACTTTTTACAAAAAAAACTAAAAAGATTATGAATGCTCTTGATCCTGAAATAACATTTACACTTAATCTAAAAGATGAATCATGTGAATTACGATCAAAGTCTATAACTATTTTTGGAAGGTATGTTAAATCTAAAAGAGGTATTCCTCAAAAACAAAAATCTTGCGATAATTGTTTTGGTAAAGGATGTATGATGTGTAATTTTCATGGCATCTCAGAATTTGAAAGTGTGGAAGGAATAATTTCAAAATTACTTTTTAAGAAATTTGGAGGTACAACTACTAAGTTTAGTTGGATAGGTGGAGAAGATAACTCAAGTTTAGTTTTAGGTAGTGGTAGACCGTTTTTTGTTAAAATAAAGAATCCTTCTAAAAGAAAACCTGTTTTACTTGATAGAAAATTTGATTTTATTTCTCTTTATAATCTGAAAATAGTTAATGCATCTCCTAAAAAACCTCTCAATTTTAATTCAATAATTAAAATAAAAATTTTTACTACATCTCAAATTGATTCAAAAATTTTTAAAAAACTAAAAGATCTTATCCATACCCCTATTGTAATTTATGAAAAATCTGGTAAACGTTCTGAAAAAAAAATTTTTAATGTAAAATATAAAAAAAATTCTAAAAATATATTTACTATGACTATAACTGCTGAAGGTGGATTTCCTATCAAACGATTCATTGTCGGTGATGATGTTTTGCCTAATATTTCTGCCCTTTTTGATACTCCTTGCGTGGCTCAAGAATTTGATTTTTTAGATATTATCGTTGAATGATAACAATTAACTAGCACTAAATATTGTAATTTATCATGCCAATGAGAAAAAAAGGTAAACACCAAAGACATGCTGATCAAAGAGCAAATACACGTAAAGTAAAAAAAGCAAAGTCTGGAAAACCAAGATCATCCTAAAATCAACATTTTTACATTAAAATTTTTAACAATTACTGTTGGATCCTTTAGTACGTTTTAGAGATGCACATTCTAAGGGACTTATTCCTGATGATATTTATGATTTAACGTTAAAGCGTTTTCCTATCACTGTTGCTGGAATAGATAGAATTGAAAAAGCATCTGGAATTCAATACCCTGTTGCCTATGTGGAGCCTTCACTTGTACTTTCATCATCTGATCCAAATTCTTATGAATATGGTATTCTTTTTGCTAGAACTATTCCTATTATGTTTGAAGAAAAATTTCAAGTTGTAATTCAAATTTCTGCCCCTCTAATTGCTTATGGTCTAAAGGGTACAATTCACGCTATTCTAGCTCATGAATTCTTACATTTTTTAGAACTATTGAGAAAAATTTCAAAAATGGAATTACTTTCTGATGAAATATCTGGTAATTTATTTGAAAATGTCTATAGTGATGAAACAAGATTGTTTGAACCTAAAGTTGTTTTTAAAGATAGAACGTTGTTAAATCATATTACTAAAAAATTCCCTTCTGGTTTTCGTGATTATAAACTTGAAGATAAAGTAATAAAATTTTGGGCCAATAGAAATTTACCTAAATCTAATATTTCATTGGATTCTAACACTGTAAAATTATCTGCAGAATCTTTGGCTAGCATAAAACTTGATCCTAAATTTCTTACAAAAATAAAACAGTTAGAAGAAAAAAGTTCTAAAATTCATAAGAAAAGATTGTATTAATTTTTGTGTATGTTTTTTATTGTTTGAATTCGGTTAATCCACATTTACCACAAGTGTTTCTGTCTTTGTGCTCTGACATGAATACTCCTTTTCCACATCTTGAACAATTTTTTTTAGTACGAGTTGCTTTGTCACCATCAATTTTAAAATATCCATAAACTTTTGGACTAGAACCTTTACTTCCTTTTTTCTCTACAGGCATTATGCTGCTTTCTCCTCTGCTGGTGCTTCAGCTGCTTTCTCCTCTGCTGGTGCTTCAGCTGCTTTCTCCTCTGCTGGTGCTTCAGATGCGGCTGCTTCAGCTGTTACTTTTTCAGCTTCAGCAATTTTTGCTTTAATTTTTTCTAATCTTGAGAAAATAGTTGGATTGATATGTTTTTTTGCTAATACTTCATCCTCGTAAACATAGAAAATCCCTGTTACTTTTGACATTCCAACATGAGTTTTTAATCTCATTGGAACTACGACTTTTCCATCTAATTTGAATTCCTTTGTAACCATGTCTACTGCTTCTACGCTCTTTAATTTTCCACTTAATCCTGGAAAATCACAAGTTAATTCTCTTCTTGATAAGAAGGTATTATTGACATCTGAAAGTGTCTGAATAAGTGACATGTATCAAAAATCCTTTGGATATTTCATATAAACCTAGTTGAATTTACACAAGAAATTTAAGAAAATACTGTGAATTAATGATATGGAACGATATTTGATTCATTTAAAAAATGAAAAACATGTTCCAATAAATTCTCGTGAAATACTTCATAGATCTAGAGATCTTATATGTGAAATGGATGCCCATATTCGACTTGCTAGAATTGCTACAAGGTTTATTGAACTTGATGTAGCTATTGAGACAAAAGATGTGGATACGCTTGTAGAAAAATTATCTCCTATTGGCGATTTAGATAATTTACGACATGTAGTTGAAGAAGAGATTGAAATGGATCAAGGCTTAAAAGATGGAATTTTTTATTTTAACGCTGAAAGATTTTGGGAATGCCATGAGGCTTTTGAAGGTGTTTGGAAACAATGTTTTGGACGTGAAAAGGAATTGGTTCAAGGAATTATACTTGTAGCAGTTGCATATGCTCATGCTCAAGAAAATGAATTAAGAATTGGTGTTGCAATGTTAACTAGAGCTTTAGAGAAATTGGGAAGTTCACCCTCTATGTATCATTCAATTGATGTTGAAAGAATTAGAAAAAAATCTGTTGAAATGCAAAAAATTAATGATTTGGTTTTATTTAAGATCTAATTAATTCTAAAGATTTTCTAACTACTTGTGAACCTTGCAGTAATCCTATACTTCCTTTTTTTGCTTGTTTTTCAGTCATTCTTGTTGTACCATCATTTTTAATGAAATCTGCTGAAACTACAACTGGTACTGGATCATCACTATGTCCTTTATTGATACATGGTGTAGAATGATCCGCTGAAATTATAATTGCTACTTTATTTGAATCAATATTTTCCACAAGTGTTTTGAAAAATCTTTGATCAATTTCTTCTATATTTTTCATTTTGCCTATGGCATCTCCATCATGACCAAATTCATCTGGTCCTTTAAGATGAACATATATTGCATTTTGTGTTTCCATTGCTTTTGCCGCAACTCTTGCTTTTTCTTCATAGTCTGTTAGACCCCCTGCTTCAAATGCTTCCATTTTAAGTACTTCTGAAATTCCAAGTTCAACTGGCATATCCACTATACATGAAAATTTCATTTCATGTTTTTCATTAATTGGTGGTACATCTGGATACTTGTTACCTGCATCTCTAAGTAAAATACAACTTAATTGTTTTTTATTTTGTTCTTTACGTTTTTTATTTATCTGACTTTCCTTCATAATTTTTATTGATTGTTCTGAAAATTCATTTACTAAGTTTGCTGTAAATTTAGAATCTTCAGTATCTTCTAACGGTAAACATTTTTCAATTTTTAAAAAATCGCCTACTGCTTTTGCTACTCCCATACCTCCAATGTTACTATATGCTGGATCTGTATTTGTAATTCTTGATGATAATTTTTGACTTGATGATCTGATTCTAACTGTGACTCTATGCCCAATTGTAGGTGCAACAACAATTTGAGTATCTGGAACTGAAAATTTTATTTTTTCTTCTAATTCTTTTGCAATTGCATCTGCATCTTCTTTTTCAATATGCCTACCTGCTCTTCTGTCTATGATTATTTCTTCCTCGTTTAATGTTGAGTAATTTCCTCTTAATGCCAAATCTCCATCTTTAAAATCAATCCCTACTCCTATTGCTTCAATTACTCCTCTCCCTGCATAATCTGCATGTTCAAATTTATAACCTAACATATTGAAAACTGCAATATCTGATTCTGGCGCTATCCCTTTTCCAACTGAGATAACTTCTCCACTTGAACCATTACTTGCAATTTTGTCCAATGTTGGTGTGTTTGCAGCTTCTAATGGTGTCTTTCCATCTAAATCTGGGTGTGGCAGGTCTCCTACACCATCTAAAAGAACGTAAATCATGTGAATGTTAGAATTATCCATTTGATCTCTGTTTATCAAAACTTTTGATCTCTGTTTTAAATCTTGCAATATATTTGCGATCATTTTTTTTAAATTTTAATTCTAAAGACTTATTTCAAATCAAAAATCTTTCTCATATTTTTAATTAATTTATTCTCATTTAATTTAAGAAAACATTTTAACATACAATTACTTTCAATTACCATTATGGGTGATATGCGCAAAGACTATGTATCTGAACGTTTCATGATTGTTTCTAAAAAAGAAGGTAAAAAAATTGATCCTAAAAAAAATCCTTTTGCTCCTGGAAATGAATCTATGACTAATCCTTCCGTCTTATCCCTTGTTGAAAAAGATGGTATGTTACAACGTCTTCAAGATAGTGAAGATGATTATGTTGAAGGATGGTCTATTCGTGTTTTTGAAAGTAAAAATCCTGTTGTTTCTACTGAAACTGAAAACTCTTACAGTGATAAACCGTTTTACAGTGAACCTGCATATGGATATCATTACGTAATTGTTGCATCTCCAAATTCAAAAGATACCTTTGCAACAATTTCACCTGACCAATGGTCCAATGTTTTAGTTGTTGTACAAGATAGATTGAGATGGCTGTATACTCAAAAAGGTGTAACATATGTTTCAATTTATGGTGATAATGGTGAACTTGCTGGAAATACTAATCCTCATCCTCATCTGAATATTCTTACTCTTTCTACTATTCCTCCAATTATTGATGCTGAGGCTGAAGAATCTCACAAAATTTTGAATGAAAAGGGTGTTTGTCACATGTGTCAAACCATAAATGAAGAACTAAGTGGACCTCGACAAATTCTTCAAACTGATGGCTTTATCGCTTTTTCCCCTTGGGCTCCATCTTATCCTTATGAGTTCTGGATTTCTCCAAAAAAACACACTACCAGTTTTTCAAAAATCACTCAAAAAGAAATTAATGACTTATCATTGATTTTAAGAGCAACGTTAGGTGGACTTACAAAAACTGTTAAAAATGTTGCATACAATTTGGTTTTCCATCTTTCTCCTGAAAAGAAAAATACTCGACAAATTCATTGGCATATTGAAATTTACCCAATTACTAAATCCTGGTCTGGATTGGAACGTGGATATGGTATTTTCTTAAATGATGTTTCTCCTGAAGAGGCAGCTGAAAAACTTGGAGCGGCATGTAGGAAAGAATTAGCTAATCTTGTTGGTATTATTTAATTTCTGAATGGTTTATTTATCAACTGTATTCCCTCTAAATTATGGCAATTGAAAAATGGCTTGCAATTACTAGTGTTGGTCTTTTTGCAATGTTTGCCGGTGAAATGATTTCTGTTTATTATTTCATGTTGACTGTTCCTGAAGATGCTGTTGTTGCACAAGGTTTTCAACCTGATCCAAAACTAATTCAATTTGTTTCAATTGGTGTTGCCCCTGCTGGAATTCTAGCTGCAGTTGTTTTTATCATGTCTAGGAATTATGGCTCAAAACAAATTGGTTCTTTAATAATTGTTGGAGGAATAATTTTACTTGCAGGTAACATTGTTTCTCATTCTATGATAGATTCTATTAATGATAAATACATGACAACCGCCGTTCAATATCTTCCATTATTATTCATAATATTATCTGCACCTGTAATGGGCGTAGGTGCATCTTTGATTTTAAAACAAAAAAAACGTCCAAAGAAACAATTTTTCTAGTTATGATTAAATCTTAATTCATTTGAATGAACTTTAAAACCTAATTTTTCATAAAATGGTTTAACTTCATCTGAACAATTTAAAATTGTCTTGTAACAACCATGATTTTTTGCAAGTTCTAAAACATATTTAATAATTTTCTTACCTATTTCCAATCCTTGAAACTCTTTATTTACTACTACATCTTCAATATGCCCTATAATTCCTCCTTGATGAATAAATTTAGGCTCGATTAGTAGAGTTGTGGAACCCACAATTTTACCATTTACCTCTGCAACAATTATGATATGTTCTGGATTAGATTTTATTTTTTTAAAAATCTCTAACGCTTTATTTTCAGTAATGGAACTAGTTTCTCGTAATGTATCTAATGCATTTAAAAAACCTCCTGACAAATCTTTTTCTTCCAATTCTCTTATGATTATGTCGTCCATCTCTAAATTTTTCCTTTTCTTATCTTATATTCTTCACAAGCTTGTTTGTATGATTCCTTGTTCCCAATATCTGTAAATCCTTTTTTTGTTATGAAACTGTTCACTGTCTCTTTTTTCTTCATTGCTTTTTTAATTACATCATCCATTCCATATGGTTTATTTTTTGGAATTAAATTAAAAATTTTTGAATTCATAACATAACAACCCATGTTTACGTTTGCTTTTATTTCTGGTTTTTCATTCCAATTTATCACTCTGCCATTTTTAGAAGTTTCAATTACTCCATATGGTAAATTTGTTTTATACTCATTTAGACTCATTGTAATAAACGCTTTTTTTATTGTATGTTCTTTTATCATATTTTTTAGTTTAAAATTAAAAATTGAATCACCATACATACATACAAAATCATCATCAATGAATTTTTCTGCTGTTTTGAGTTGCCCTGCTGTAGCTAATGGTTTTTTCGAAATTGCATATTCAATTTCAACTCCAAATTTACTTCCATCTTCAAAATAATCTTCAATTGATTTCCTAAGATAACTTACACATAGTATTATTGATTTAACTCCACTTTTTTTTGTCCAATTTATTAAATGCTCTAAAATTGGTTTTTGTCCTATAGGTAGCATAGGTTTAGGCTTGTTATTTGTTAATGGTCTTAATCTTGTCCCTAATCCTCCAGCAAGAATTACTGCTTTCACAAATATTATTTCAAATTTGAGTATTTATGTTCAAGGATAAATTTGTCTTTTTATTTTAAATCATTTTTAGAATTTTTTTTATGACTATATCTGGAGTTTCTCCAAATACTATGATCATTGGTTCTTTTCCAAAATCCCCTTTATGGTAAATTATATCTGGTGGTTTTTTTGAATTTTTAATAGCATTTTTTATTCCCCATTCTATAGTTGATCCTTTATTTTTTACATTTTTTGGCTCTTGATTTCTATCATAATCATATGTAGTTAATTTCAATTTTTTTATTTTAGTTATTGTTTCTTTTCTATACTTTAAATTAATTGCAGATTGAATCTTTGAATATTTTTTATTTATAGTTAATAATGCAGTTGCAACATGCTTTGAACCTCCATATGCCAAATCTCCTGCCATGATTACTTTTTCTCCTGCTTTGACTATTCTTCCAGAAATCCCAAGTATTTCATTAATTGATTTGGGTTTTTGTTTTGAATAAACAAAATTAGTTTGACATTCTGGAATATTTTGATATATTTTTTTAATTTTAATTAATTCATTTATTGAATTTAATAATTTTATTTTTAATTTATCCTGTTTATCCACATTTGTGATTTCTATTCCTTTGCCTACTTTTTTTGAATTTTTAATTGAATTTAATGTAATTTTTTTACTAAATTCTAGTGATTTTTTAATATTTTTATTTTTTACAATTGAATATAGTACTGCTGCTGAATGAATACACCCACTTCCACGATTCATTTTTGAAATTTTTTCATCTACGATGTAGTATTTTTTATTTTTCTCTAAAACAAAATCTGACACTTTTTTATTTTTAATTTCTACTCCTGTAATTACTACATTCTTTGCCCCCATTCTTTGTATCATTTTAGCAATTTTTTCAGGTGTATTTTTTGAATTAATTTTAGTTTTTGTTAAAATTTCCGCCTCAAATCTATTTGGTGTGATGATTGTCGCAAGAGGTATTATGAATTTTTTAAAATCGCTAATAGCTGATTTTTTTATTAGCATTCCTCCTGTGGTTGATTTGATCACTGGATCTACTACGATTGGTATATTTAATTTCTTTAAATTTTGATATACTGTTTTAATTATTTCTGAATTGTATACCATTCCAATTTTTATTCCATCTATTTTAAAATCTGAAATTATTGATTCCCATTGATTCTGTAGAATTTTTTTTGATACTGGTTCTACCATGCCAAAATTTGTAGTGTTTTGTCCCGTAATTGTTGTAATTATTGTTAATCCATGAACATCTAATGTTGAAAATGTCTTGATGTCGCTTTGAATCCCTGCGCCTGATGATGGATCTGAACCTCCTATTGATAATAAATTCACATAATTTACTAATCTTTAACCCTAATCTATTTTTCCATTAGTGAAATTTTTTAATTTAAAATTATGCTATCTATTTTATACTTCAGTGTTTTTTTCCTTATGTGAGTAAAATCCCAATGGCTGATGATTCTATTCCTGATCAATTACAATGTACAAATTGCTTACTTCCTATGCAATATCAAGAAAAAAAAGATGGAAAATTTCTTTGGCAGTGTTTTAAATGTGGAAAAAAAATTTTTGTTTCTCAAAATATTGATGATAATATGGAGGAAACTTGGAGTCCACCTCGATAATGAATTCATTTGAAAATAATTCTACTGAATATGATAATTTTGAATTTAACAATTACAAGTCTTTAGTTTCTGCAGAAATTGAATTAATTCAACGAGTTTTTGAGATTCGCCAAAATTTTTTAAATTCTTCTGATTCTGAACATCTTGCTGAGCCTATTTTGGAACGAATTTCTAAAATAAAATCTGAAAAATTAATTTTTGAACAAAAATTCAATTTAATAGATTAAGTTGAGGCTTGTGTAGTACAATCATTTGAACAAAATTCATCTTTCATACTGTGAAATTCTCTACCACAATGCTTGCATTCTCTAATTGTTTTCATAGATACTATTGTATTTTAAAAATATAAGATTTTTTTATTTTATTCATATAGTGCTAATCCTCATTTAATCTAATTAATTTCACGATTGTTTAAATCAGGTAAAAACTACATTAATTCATGGCTACTCAAATGACCTCTGCACGCCGTGGTGTTGCAACTGAAGAAATGAAACAAGTTGCAAAGGATGAGGATGTTTCGCTTGATTGGTTAATTCCTAAAATTGCCCGTGGATCAATAATTATTCCTAGTAATAATGTTCGACCTCAAAAAATACACAATGTTGGAATTGGTAAAGGTATGAAAACTAAAGTTAACGTTAATATTGGAACTTCCACTTTAAATGTAAATTTAGATGAAGAAATTGAGAAAGCTAAAGTTGCAATAAAATATCATGCAGATACAATGATGGACCTTAGTGATGGCGGGGATGTTAAAAAAATACGTCAAACATTAATGGATGTTGCACCCATTACTTTTGGAACTGTTCCAATTTATGAAGCTTACAATTATGGTGTTGAAGTCCACAAAAATCCTTTGAATTTAACAGAAGATGATTATATCAAAGCATTTGAAAATAATGCAAAAGATGGGGTTGACTATACCACCGTTCATTGTGGAATCACTAAAGACATTGCAAAAAGAATTCTTAAAGTTCAACGTTATGGTGGAGTTGTGAGTAAAGGTGGAACAATCACTGCTGCGTGGATGTTAAAACATGACAAAGAAAATCCATACATCACTCATTATGATTACATGATGGAAATTGCCAAAAAATATGATGTCACATTTAGTCTTGGGGATGCACTTAGACCTGGCTCGATTTTAGATTCTCATGATGAATTACAAGTTCAAGAAATGATCAATATTTCTCAATTGACTAAGCGAGCTCATGAAAATGACATTCAAGTTATGGTTGAAGGTCCAGGACACGTTCCATTAAATGAAGTTGCTGCAAATGTTACATTAGCTAAATCTCTTATTGGTGATGTTCCTTACTATGTCCTTGGTCCTCTAGTTACTGATGTTGCATCTGGACATGATCATATTGCAAGTGCTATTGGTGCTGCAATTTCTGCCAGTGAAGGTGTAGACCTTTTATGTTATCTTACGCCCTCTGAACATTTAGCATTACCAAATGCTGAAGAAGTTAAAGCTGGATTAATTGCATATAGAATTGCAGCTCATGCTGGTGATCTTGTAAAAATGCGTGACAAGGCCATTAAATGGGATATGGAGATGACTGAAGCTAGACGTACATTGAATTGGGAAAAACAAATTGCTTTGTCGATTGATCCTGAGGAGGCTGCAAAAATCCATAGCAGAACTGGACAACATGCTGGAAATAATGTCCCTTGTACTATGTGTGGTGGTGCATGTGTTTACACTATGTTGCCTCAACAAAAAGTATATCGTAAAGAAAATGAAAATTTACAACAAATTGATTAGTATTTTATTAAGACTAAGGACTGTTTACTAATTTTTTAATTCATTTGTTTGAATCCATTTGATTTCTGAGTTTTTCCAATTAATTTTTATTTTTTCTATATTTTTAACAAATTTGATTTTTTATTCCTATTTCTTCAAAAATTTCAATTTTTACCCTATCTGGAGGTTTCTCATTATTTTCAATAATCCTGTTAATCAATACCAATAGACATTTCATTGATTTTACTTTTGTACTTTTTTTAGAATTTTTAAAATAAAAAATACCATTATTCTTTTTAAATATATTCTATCTATTTTTCAACAGCTTTTACCATCTTTGAGAGTTTTTTGTATGACTCATCAAGATCTGTATGTTTAGATAATCTTTCCTGACAATTTTTGATATATTCTATTACTTCTTCTGTTTTTGATTCTTGAACTGATGTGAGTAATCTGCCTATGTCTTTCCATAATTCTTCAGCAACTCTTCTAATTTCTGGATTTGCAATTATTGTTTCAATTAATTCTGGAGTTTCTGTCATTATGCTTTCTGCTAATGTTTTTTGTACTCTGAATGTTGTACCTGACATTTTTTCTGTTAGTAACATTTTTTCATCTTTAGATATTATGTTTGCAAAAACTAAATTCATTAAATGAGTTAATCCTAAGATGACTGCAATTTTTTTATCATGTTCAATTGCATCGATTGTAACAAAATTGGCTCCATCAAATAATGCTTTGGTAACTGTTAGTTCTTTTTTTGCGTCTTTAATTGGAACTGAAATTATGTTTTGTCCTTTTATTGTTTTTATGCCTGGACCAAACATTGGATGAATACAAATTGGATTAATTTTATCTGGCATCTTTGATAATGATGAAACTACTTTAGATTTTTCAGATGATATTTCAATAAGATATGTTCCTCTTTTCATCTCTTTTGCAATCAGTCTAATTATTTCTGGTGTCCTTCTTGTTGGTGTACACAATACAACATAATCTGCTTTTAAAATTGCTCCCACTAGTGATTCTGATACTAAAATATTTTTTCCGAAATTTGTAATTTCTGTATCATAACCTGTTACTTCGTACTCTGCACCTGAAAAATATTTTGTAAACCATTTACCCATTTGGCCTCCTGCACCGATAACTGTTAGTTTTTTCACTATTTACCACTCATCATATTGCCTAGTATAACCATTCCTTCCATTAGTGTTTTATCATCTTGACATGCCGATATCCTGATAAAATTCTTGTAATTTCCAAATCCCTCTCCTGGTGCTACTGCTAATCCTTTTTCTAGTGAATTATTGGCAAATTTTACTCCGTCAAAGTCTTTTTGATTGATTTTTGCAAAAATGTACATGGCTCCATCTGGAACTATGAACTCTAATCCCATTTCTTTTGCTTTTTGTGATATCATATCTAATCTTTTTTGAACAATTTTAGAATTATTTGATGTGTCTGCCTCCAATGCCTTCATTGCAACATATTGGATTGGTTCTGAGACGTTCGTTAAACACAATGCTTCTAATTTTGACATTTTTTCTATAATTTGTTTAGATGCAATTCCATAACCTATTCTAAATCCTGTCATTGCATGTGATTTTGAAAATGATTGTGTTACAATACTTTTTTCATAATTATAACTTAAAACACTTTTCCAATTTGTTTTTGCATATTGTGAATAAATTTCATCACTTAATACGTATAGATCATTATTTTTTGCCAATTCCATAATTCTATCTTGTATTTTTTCTGGTAAAATTTTACCTGTTGGATTATTTGGATAATTAAGAACAATCATTTTTGTATTTGAATTAATTATATTTTTAATTTGTTCAATTGATGGTTCCCATTTTTCTTCTAATGTTGTAGTGATAGTTCTTACTTTGATTCCTGAATTTAACGCACAATCTTTGTAAGCTGGCCACGCTGGTTCAATTACAATCATCTCGTCACCTGGATTTAGTAATGTATTGATTGCTGAAAAAATTGAAAATCTTGCACCTGGACTTACTAATATATTTTCATGTGTAACTTTTACATTAAATTTTTTAAAAATATATTTTACAAGTTCCTCTCTGAAAATTGGCATTCCTTGCACTTGCCCATATTTCATAAATCCTTTTTCAAAAACTTCTGAAAGTGATTTCTCAACAATTTTTGGTGGTGAGAAATCTGGTTCACCTACTTCCATATGTATTATTTTCTTCCCCTTCTGTTCGAGGGATTTTGCTTTTAAAAAAATTGAAAGATGTGTTTGTTTATTTTCTGATTGTACTTTTATTGACTCATTTAATAAAAAATTTAAAAATTTTGATGCTAATGTTTCATCTAATCCTATATCTTTAGATAATTCTATAATTTTTCCACGTAAATTGTCCTCTCGATTTTCATCTGAAATCCCTTTTCCAATATTTTTTTTAACTTGACCAATTTCTTTTGCAATCTCTGTTCGAGTTTTCATTAATTTGATCATTTCCAGTGTCACTGCATCCATTTTATTCCTAAGATCGTTAATATCTGACATTTTTTTATAAACTAGGTTTTATTGCACCTGTCATAAGTGCATGATCTGCTATGGTTAGGGCAACTAGTGAATCAACTACTGGTGCAGCTCTTGGTACAACACATGGATCATGTCTTCCTTTTACTTGAAGTATTGTCTCTTTTTTATTTTTAATATCTATAGTACTCTGTTTTTGAGCAATTGATGAAGCTGGTTTAAATGCAATTCTCATTGTAATTGGCATTCCATTTGAAATTCCTCCTAAGATGCCTCCTGAGTTATTTGTCTTCGTTACAATTTTTCCTCTTTTCATTGTATACAAATCATTATTTTCTGATCCAAATAATTCTGAACCTTGAAACCCTGAACCAAATTCAATTCCTTTTACTGATGGAATTGAAAAAATTGCTTTACTCAAGTCTGACTCTAACGAACTAAAAATTGGTTCTCCTAGTCCAACTGGTACATTTGTTGTAATTGATTCAATTATTCCACCTAAAGAATCTCCTTTTTTTCTTGCATCTAGTATTGACTCTCTCATTTTTTCAGCTGTCTTTATTTCTGGACATCGTACTTCATTTTTATAAATTAATTTTGCCATTTTCTCATTGAATTCTTTCTCCATTTTTATTTTTCCAATCTGTGATGTAAATGAATTTATTTTAATTCCTAATGTTACTTTAAGTAATTTTCTAGCAATTGCACCTCCCATTACATGTGTTGCAGTTAATCTTCCTGAAAATCTTCCTCCTCCTCGATGATCATTGAATTGATTATATTTCATCATTGCAGTATAGTCTGAGTGACCTGGTCTTAATTTTGTTTTTAAATTTTCATAATCTTTTGATTTTTGATCTGCATTCCAAATCAACATAGTAATTGGTGCACCTGTTGTAAATCCTCTAAAAATCCCTGAGACTACTTCTACAACATCTCCTTCTTTTCTTTGTGTAGAAATTATATTTTGACCTGGCTTTCTTAAATCTAACATCTCTTGAATTTCTTTTTCATCTATTTCTAAACCTGCAGGACATCCATCTAATACTGCACCAATTGCTCTCCCATGACTTTCACCAAAACTTGTTAAAACAAGACGCTGACCGATAGAACTTCCAGGCAATATGTTATCTATGTTAAATGATGTTTATAATTCCTCGTGGTTTTGGCAAATATTTTGCTATAGTTGAAATGTGTTATTGTGGTTAATATTGATAATTTTTTTATTACTTTGAGATTTTTTTGACCTTATTGGGTCTTTTTTTATAAAACTTTCTACATCATTTCAATTTTTGCGCCTAATCTGTTCATTTCTTCTATGAAATTTGGGTATGACACTTCTACTGATTTTGGATCTGTTACAATGCAATTTCCAATATATGTCCCAGCAATACAAAATGTCATGAATAATCTGTGATCGTTTTCTGAATCTAATTTTGCACCCATAATACTACCTGAAGATTCTAAAATTAATCCGTCCTCATTTTCTTTTACATTAATTCCTATTTTTGGTAATTCTCTTGCAAGAATCGCAATTCTATCTGTTTCTTTTAATCTCGCATGTTTTACATTTACAATTTCTATCGGTTTTGATGAAATTAATGATAAAATTGCAAGTGGTGGTAATAGATCTGGTGAATTTTTTAAATCAAATATACCTCCTTCCAGTTTTTCAGGTGATTTAATTTTAATTTCATTTTCATTAATTGTAACTGTTACTCCTAATTGCTTTAGAAAATCAATGAAAGCTTCATCTCCTTGAGGTAAGTTGCCCATACTTCCTCTGATTGTTACATTTTCTCCATTTAGTACTGTAAATGCAAGAAGTAATGCTAAACTTGAAAAATCTATTGGGACATTAAATGTTGTATTTTTATAAATTTGTGGTGATATGTTATATTTTTTATATGGAATTAGTGTTTGAACTGACACTCCAAACTTTCTCATTGTTATTATTGTTGCATCTAGATATGGTTTTGAAACTAAATCTCCTTCAATTGTTAAATTAATTCCATTTTTTGTTATTGGTGCACAAATTAATAATGATGTAATGAATTGGCTAGATAAGTTTCCTGGAATTGTTACATTTCCTCCTAATATTTCTCCTTTGATTTTGACTGGTGGTTTTCCATCTATTGAACTACACTTTGCTCCAATACTTGCTAATGCATCTAGTAATGGTTTCATTGGTCTTTTTTGAATACTATCGTCACCTGTAAGGGTAATTTCTTCTGAAAATAAACTCGCAACTCCTATCGCAATTCTAATTGTTGTTCCTGAATTCCCAGTATCAATTTCAGGCACTTTGATATCTGTTTTTATGGGCTTTTTTACAATAACTGATGAATTATTTACTTCTATGTTTGCTCCAAATTTTCTACACGCTTCTATAGTTGCTTTTGTATCTGCTGATAATAGTATATTCTCTACTTTACTATTGTTGCCTGCAAGTGATGCTAGAAAAATTCCTCTATGTGTATAACTTTTGTTTGAAGGACAATCTATGATTCCTTTGATTTTTGATTTTTCTACTTTACAGTTCATGTACTTCTGCCTTTTTATTATTTATTTTTGAAACTATAACGCTGCCTTCTAGTGCACCAAATATTTTTTTAACAGTCGATTCATTTTCTTTTTTTACAATTGCTGCAATTGAAGGACCATTTCCTGAAACTGATGCTCCTAATGCCCCTTTTTCAATTAAATCCACAATAATTTTAGGATCTGAATTTAGAATGGATGATGTTGCTAACCCATTAATCGTCATAGACTCCCAATATTTTTTCTCTATTGCTAATTCCCATGCATTGCTAAACATTGATGATAATATTTTTAATTTCTTTAAATTACCTCTTTTTCTATTTTTTGGAATAAATATAATTGCAATCAAATTTGTTGGTGCTTTCTCAAACTGTATCCTGTTTCTTTTACCATTATCTGTTACATTGAATCCTCCATAATAACATGAACATGCATCATCATATGCACCTGTAATACTTACTTTAGTTTCAATTGATGCCTCTACTCCCGCTAATAGAATTTGTTGATCTGTAAATTTTGGTTTAAATATTTTTGCACATGCTAGTGCAACTACTGATGATATTGCACTGGAACTCTTTAATCCATACCCCGTTGGAATTTCTGAAGTCAATGTGATTGTAATCTTATTTTTTTCTAAATCTTTTTTTGATACAATTTTTTCAACTGTTTTGTTAATTAGTCGTGAACTGAGACTCTTATTCTCTGATTGAATTACAATCCCTTTACCTTCAGAAGTTTCTACAGTAGCTTCTACTTTTAATGAAATACCTAATGTTGCTCCTTTCTTATTTGCAATTGCACTTACTATTGAAACTGCACCGTGGATAGTAGCCTTAACTTTTGCCATTAGAATCCTCCTAGCAATGCTTTTTTCATTGCATTATAAGGTGCTTTCATACCGTGCCAAATTTCAAAAGCCCTGGTTGCCTGTCCTAGAAGCATCTCATACCCATAAATTACTTCTAATTTTCTCTCTTTTGCTTTTTTAATAAAATCTGTATTCATGGGTGCATATACAATATCGTAAACTATTGTTTTTTGATTCACATCTTCAAATGAAATTGGACTTGATTCATTTTTTAACCCTAGTGATGTTGAGTTAATAATTATATCATAATTTTCTATATGTTGATCTACTTCCTCAATTTTTTTTGGACTTGTATTCAATCCTATTTTTTTTGCAAATTCTGATAAATTTTTTGCATTTTCTATTGTTCTATTTGCTATGTCTAAATCTTTTGCTCTTTCTTTAGCTATTCCTGCAACTATTGCTCTTGCAGCTCCTCCTGCTCCAATTAATAGTATTTTTTTACCTTCAATTGTAATTTCTCTTTTTTTTAATGGTTCCAAAAAACCATCCATGTCTGTATTGTATCCTTTTAACACTCCTTCATTATTTACAACTGTGTTAACTGCACCAATTACACTACATGATTCATCCATTTTATCTAAATATTTCATCATCTCTATTTTGTGTGGTATGGTTACATTGAATCCATTTATTTTTATTTTTTTAAGTCCTTCAACTCCTATCTCTAACTCTCCTTTTGGAATTCTATATCCAATGTATGAAGAATCCAAATTTAATTCTCTAAATGCTGCACTGTGAATGTTTGGTGATAAGGAATGATCAATAGGATCTCCAATTACTGCAAAACTTTTCCCCATATTCTTTTTTAGTAATATGATTGATTTAAACTCTCAATTTTCTATTTACTTTTTTTTAAATTAATGATTTTGTTAACCTCGTCAATGCTAAATTGACCTGGGGCTACTGCTTTTCCTAATGACACATAGGTATATGGACTACCCAAATATAGGCATAAAATTCTTGATAATTTACCTGCATCACCCATTGCAAATGAAATTAAATTATTTTTTCCTTTTTTACTATACATCTCTAACATCCTTGTAGCATCTTCTGTTGACTTTGCTGTACTGACAATTTTTACATTAGATGAAAATTTACTCATCTGTCTAATTTTACTTTTTAATTCTGAAGATTTTGGTGTTTTTTTAAAATCATGCCAAGAAACTAATAATTTTGTTTTTGTTGATTTTAGATATTCTGCTAATTTTTTATCTTTCTTTAATGTATTAAATTCTATATCCAGTAAAAATGGATTATACTCTGCAATTAATTTTATTATGGTTATTCTTTCTTTTTCATTACTTGGAAATTTACCTCCTTCTGTTGTAGGTCTTAATGTACAAATTATTTTGTTTAGGTCTTTCTTAATTATTTCTAATGTGTTTGGAATTTGTTCAATTTTTAAAAAATCTAATCTAACTTCCACATAATCTGATTTTTTTAATGCAATTTTTAATTTTATTTTAATTTTTTTTGGTGAATTTTCTGCAATTGATACACAAGTTTTGTATTTCATTATTTTTCTAATATGTACTCATCTGAAACTTCCATTCCAAAATGTCTACCTGTTGCAGGTTTTGCATGTGCCATAACGATATCTCCTTTTTTTAGATGTGTTACTGACACTAACTGACCATTTGGTTTAACGAATCTAATAGTTTCTGCATCCTGTGCAATTATTCCTCCGATTTCATTTCCTACTGATGCTTTAATCATTAACATTGGTCTTCTTTCAATTTTTGATCTTCCTACAGTTGCTCTTCTTGCTTTACCTTTAGAATTTAGAATTAATACTTCAGAACCTGTTTCAACTTCTGATAGATAATTTGTTGTACCATCTGGTGCTAATGTGTAACAGTGAACTGCACCTGCATTTACTCTAAATGGTCTTGGTGATGTAAATGATGAACCTACGGATTCATTATGAACAAGAAACAAGAAATTGGATCTACTTCCAATCAACATACCTTCTCCTTTGTGTAATATTGATGCTGTATCTACACATACTCGTTCACCATCCCCAACTTCTTTAATTTCAATTATTTTAGCAGGTTTCATGTCAAAACTTCTAGTTCCTAAGTACACCATTGCTTCTCTTACTTCATTAATTGATGACGTACTGAAAATTACTCCATCCACGCCTACTTCTAAAATTGAAAACATCTTTCTAACTTCCTCAGGTGTTCTTGCAATTGCAAAAATCTTTGTATGTATTTTATGTAATTTTGCAATTATATTTTCTAATGGAATTATTTTCCAATCTTTTACTTCAATTATTACGAAATCTAATCCTTTTTTTGAAATTGATAATACATTTTCAATATCTGAATTTGATAATACTTCGAATTTAATTCCAATTTTTTTCCCTTTAGGTTTTGATGAGCCTTCTTTTTCTAATACTACATAATCTGAAGAATTTGATGTTGAAACTGTTTTTAATTTTGTTTTTTTCTTACCTATTTTTTTGGGATCCAAGTATATTGTTTTAATTCCCTCATCCTCTAATTGTGGCAAAAATTTTGTTAATTGTGATTGATTTACTTTTGGTAAAATTATTAATTCTCTTGTTTTACTCAATTCTTTTCATAGCTTCCTTTGCGGTTCCTTTCTTGAAAATCACTTCTGCTAATGCTTCAACTATTTTTTCTGGTCTTTTATGTGCAAAGATATTTCTTCCATATGTTACACCTTTAGCTCCTGCAGTCATTGCATCCTCTGTCATTTGAAGAATATCTAAATCTGTTTCTGCTTTGGGTCCGCCTGCAATAACAATAGGAACTGGTGTACTTCTTACAATTTTTGAAAATGAATCTATGTCCCCTGTGTACAATGTTTTAACAATATCTGCTCCACATTCTGCACCAATTCTTGCAACATGACCTACTATTTCTGGGTCATGTGGATTTGGAATATTTTCTCCTCTTGGATACATCATTGCTAAAAGTGGCATTCCCCATCTGTGACATTGATCTGCTGTCATTCCAAGATGTTCTAACATTTCTGGTTCTTCTTTACCTCCAATATTGATATGAAGTGAAACACCATCAGCTCCTAATGCAATTGCTTCTTTGACTGTTCCCGTTAACATTTTACGATTTGGTGATAATGATAATGCTGTGCTACTTGAAAAATGTACTAAAGTTCCAATTTTTGGTGGTTTTGGTAATGCTTTGAGAATCCCTTTGTTAATAATTACACTAGTTAATCCATGTCCTTCACATTTGTAAATTACATCTGATGGATCCTCGAGACCTTCAATTGGACCATTTGAAATACCATGATCCATTGGAATACATAACATTTTTCCCTTCCTCATAATTCGATTTAATCTAATTTGAGTTGCTGATACCATGTTTTGTTTTGTTCTTTCAGCCCTATTAAAAAATAACGTGTATGCACGTGCTCAAATTTATTTAAAATTAAGCATATTTTCTTAATTAATTTTCAATCTCACTTTCTATCAAGAATTAAATAGAAATTCTAAAGGATTAATCATAATTGAGTCAGACTACTGAACAGATACAAAAAAGTGATATTAAAGATATTTTAGAAAATTCCCTTAAAGGTATTAGACCTGGACCTAAGAATATTTTGAGACTTCTAGAATCTAATGATGTTCATTTAATGGGATTGGTTTCTGGTTATTTGACAAAAAAACAATTTGGTAATAAGGCATCTTTTGTGAACAATATAATTTTGAATTACACTAATGTCTGTATTACTGATTGTAAATTTTGTGCATTTTATAGATCACCTGGTGCTGAAGATTCTTACACTTTATCTCTTGATGAAATTGAAACTCGTGTTAAAACATCTTATGACATGTTTAAAATTCGTCAAGTTCTAATTCAGGGTGGACATAATCCAAATTTAAAAATTGAATATTATGAAGATGCATTCAAAATGATTCGTGAAAAATTTCCAACTATTGGTGTACATGGATTATCTACATCTGAAATTGATATGATTGCAAGAGTTGAAAAATCATCTACAAAAGAAATTTTATCTAGATTAAAAGATGCAGGTTTACAATCTATTCCTGGTGCAGGTGCTGAAATTTTAACTGATTCTGTCAAGGACATTATTAGTCCAAAGAAAATTTCTAGTGCTGATTGGATTAGAATTATGGATGAGGCTCATTCTTTGGGAATCCCTGGTTCTGCAACAATGATGTATGGCAGTGTTGAAAACAATAATGATATTGTAGAACACTTTTCTAAAATTGTAAAATTACAAGAAAAAACTAATGGGTTTATGGCTTTTATTCCATGGAACTTTGAACCAAATAATACTTTGATGCAAGATGAGGGTATTGTTGAATACGGAACTGGAGGTGTACAACTTCTGAAAATGATTGCCATCTCTAGATTGGTTTTAGACGGACTGATTCCACACATTCAATCTTCTTGGTTAACTAATGGCGTTGGTATGGCTCAACTTGCTTTGCAATACGGTGCTGATGATTTTGGTGGTACTCTCATTGGTGAAGAAGTGGTCTCATGTACCGGTGCACGTTCTACTGAATTAACTGATAAAATTATTGTTGACGCTATTCATCAAATCGGCTATCAGGTTGAAGAAAGAGATAATTTCTATAATCCCATTCGTGTATTATAATCCGTAATCAGACCATCTCGAGTCTACTAAGTTCTTCGTTTTCTCATCTACTTTCACTTGCTGTTGAATTTCTCTCATGTATCCTTCCTCTCTTGTTTTTTGTGTTGCATCTATTCCCATTTTAGAACCTAAATTGACTAGTGGTGATGCTGGATCCAATGTATCTGTAGGTGTATTGTTGATGATTATTGTATCTCTTGCCGCATCAGATCTTGTAGTAATGGCCCATATCACATCATCCATATCGTGTACGTTGATATCCTCATCTACCACGACAAACATCTTTGTAAGTGATAATTGTCCCATTCCCCATAAACCCATCATGACTTTTTTTGCCTGACCTGGATATCTTTTTTTTATTGATATTACTGCAAAACCTTGAAACCATCCTGCAGCTGGCATGCTAAAATCTACTACCTCTGGATGAAACATTTGAACAAGTGGCAAGAATGAACGTTCAATGACTTTTCCAATATATGCATCCTCTAAAATTGGTTTACCTACAACTGTTGTAACATAAACTGGATTTTTACGTCTCATAATTCCTGTCAGTGTAAATGTTGGATATGGTTCTACAGGTGTATAGTATCCTGTGTGATCTCCAAATGGCCCTTCATCTCTAATGTCTTCAGGATCCACATACCCTTCTAAAACAATTTCTGCATTTGCTGGAACATCCAAATCAACTGTTTTACATTTTACTGTCTTAATTCCTTCCTTTCTAGTAATTCCTGCAAATAGATATTTGTCTAATCCTTCTGGAACTGGGGCAATTGACGAAAATACTGTTGCAGGTTCTCCTCCAAAAATTATTGCTGCTGGAATTTTCTCCCCTTTATCCTTTGCAATGTCTCCGTGATTTGCTCCTCTCTTGTGTTTTTGCCAATGCATAGATGCATGTGTTTTATCTATTATTTGCATTCTGTAAACCCCTAGATTTCGAACTCCTGTTTCTGGATGTTTTGTTGCAATTAATCCTAATGTTATGAAACGTCCCGCATCATCAGGCCATGATTTTATAATTGGTAAATCATCAAATGACGCATCTGTTGATGTAACTTCTGTAACTAATCCACTAGATTGTGACTTGGGAAAAGATGCTGTCATTTTTGAAAGTTCTGGAAGCTTTTTAATTTTATTTAACAAACCTGATGGCATGTCCATTTTTGTCATGTCTGTAATGCGATGCCCAATCTCTGTAAAATCTGTCATTTCAAGTCCAATTTCTAGTCTTTTCATTGAACCAAATGCATTTCCTAAAACTGGCATGCTGTGTCCTTTTACATTCTCAAAAAGAATTGCAGGACCATTTGAATACATTCCTCTTCTTAAAATTTCTGCAATTTCTAAATCTTGGTCTACTTCTGTTTTGACTCTTTTTAACTCACCTTGTTTTTCAAGCTCAATTATGAATTCTTGAGTATCTTGTATTGGCACATCCAAACTCTTCTTAGATAAGGTATAAGCTTAACTGGATTTTTTAAAATTTATCACTATCTACATTGGTGGCAGTTCTGTTTTTTTATCATGACCACCTGAACCAAATTTACAGTAGAAACATAATTCTGATTCCATGTATTTTAATTGCTCAATTTGAATTGCACCCAGTTTTAATGCGATTTTAGTTAAAATTCTATATTTCAATGGCATTGCTGGAACCACTTCATCCAAATAGACTCTGTAATGATCTGGACAAAATTTCAATGTTACTTTAGATGGTTCTTTTCCTTTTTCGTTTACTTGTTTTGTAAAATTAATTTGTTCTCTGATGTATTCGTGTTTTGGACATGGACAATTTCTACCTCCGGGATGTTTGTATGCCGGTGTATTCTTCCAATCAAATTCGGGATATTCTTTTTCAAAGTCATCCATAATATTGATCAATCATTTTAGCATATAAAATTGATCATCTTTGCATACCTAATTCAAACCAAATGTTGATAAACCCCGAATTAGGCATCCAAAACAATGGCAGCTGCAAAAAAACAAACAAAAAAAGATCTTGAAGACAAGATTGCAGAATTAGAAGCAAAACTCAATAAATTAGCTGATCAATTAACCGCCAAACCAGCAGAAACTAAACCTGCTGAGGTAAAACCAGCAGAAACTAAACCTGCTGAGGTAAAACCAGCTGAGACTGCAAAACCTAAACCAACTTTGCCAAAAGGTTCTACACCAAAACCAA
>JAONQT010000005.1 GCA_028448965.1 Candidatus Nitrosopumilus sp.
TCTTATTCATTATACCGAAGGTTCAATTTCAACATATCAAGAGAATGAAAAATTATTTTTTGAAATAAATCATCCAGATAAATGGAGTTTTGCAAAAATTACAATTACAAATAGCAAAAATGGAAATATAGATACAATTACTACAACACCAGATAAAAAAATATCATTAAAAATCTATGAAAATGGAGAGTATTGGATAGATGCAAAAATAAAAATAAACGGAAATACATCTGATGCATTTAATACAATCAAAGTTACTTCACTTTCAGAAAAAATAGAAAAAATAGAATTAAGAAACATACCAGAAAAACAAATTATATTAATAGTTTCAATAATTGTAATTGTTGGAATTGTGGGATTATTAATTAGAAAATAATTTATGCAGAATATTTAGGACCTGCTGCAATTATATCATTTGAAACATTTTCAAATTTCTTAAAGTTTTCAACAAACATTTGAGCCAACTTTCTTGCAGAAAGATCATAGGAATCTTTGTCAACCCAAGTATGTTTTGGATCTAAAATTTCAGATGGAACACCTTCAACTTCTGTCGGAATATCAAGGTTAAGTAAATCATCGTGGCGATACTTTACAATATCAAGTGCACCAGAAATTGCTGCAGTAACCATTGCACGGCTGTATTTGATCTTTATTCGTTTACCAACACCATATGCTCCGCCAGACCATCCAGTATTAACAAGATAAACAATAGTGTTATGTTGATTAATTTTTTCACCAAGAAGTTTTGCATAAACTGAAGCTGTTCTAGGCATAAATGGGGCTCCAAAACACTGAGAAAAGACAGATTTTGGTTCTTTAATGCCCCTTTCAGTTCCTGCCAATTTACTAGTATAACCAGACATAAAATGATACATTGCTGCTTCTTTAGTTAATCTAGAAACAGGAGGTAAGACACCTAAAGCATCAGCAGTCAAAAATACAATTACACGTGGATTTCCACCAACACTAGGAATTACTGCACCTGGAATAAAATCTAAAGGATAGCCAACACGAGTATTTTCAGTTAATGAATTATCATCATAATCTGGAATATTATCATTTAAAACAACATTTTCTAAAAGTGCACCAGGTTTAATTGCATTCCAAATTTCAGGTTCTGCTTCTTGACTAAGATTAATACATTTTGCATAACAACCACCTTCAAAATTAAATGTTCCATTATCAGACCAACCATGCTCATCATCACCAATTAATTTTCTATTAGGATCTGCAGAAAGAGTTGTTTTACCAGTACCAGATAATCCAAAAAATAATGCAGTGTCTCCTTTTTCACCAATGTTTGCAGAGCAATGCATTGGAAAAATATTTTGGTCAGGTAACAAGAAATTCATTACACCAAACATTGATTTTTTCATTTCACCAGCATATTCAGTTCCACCAATCAAAACAATTTTTCTAGTCAAATCAATTAAAATAAAAACATCACTTTTAGTTCCATCAATTTTAGGATCTGCTAAGAAATCATTAATACATAAAATAGTAAATTCAGGTTTATGTTTTTGTAATTCCTCATCTGTAGGTCGAATAAATAAATTACTTGAAAACATGCTTTGCCAAACATGATCATTAATTACTCTAATAGGTAAACGAGTTTCAGGATCAGCTCCTACAAAACCATCAAAAACAAAAAGTTCTTTGTTAGCAACAAATTCTTTCATCTTTTCAAAAAGCTTTTCAAATTTACCACTTGGGAATTGATGGTTAATTTTTCCCCAATCAATAGTATCGTGAGTTTTATCATCATAAACAATAAATCGATCATCAGGTGATCTGCCAGTATATTTTCCTGTATTAACTGAAAGAGAACCTGTAGAGTTTACAACACCTTCTTTTCTATCAACAGAAATAGCCACCATTTCATCAGTAGGTAAGTTTCTATGAACTTTGGATGGATTAATACCAAAAGTTGTTAATTGTGCCAAAAATTGTTCAGTAGTAGATCTACCAAGTAATTCTGTCAATATTCCGATCTCCTAGCGTGTGTTTGAACATATACAGTGGTCATAAGATATTTAGATCCGCGCTGATTTTCCTTATTATCTCTTTTCCATATTGAATTTTTTTAGGTCGAGGAACGTATTTATTCCAAAATCCAAGACTTAGTTCCATGCCAATCAACAAGGAATTGATCGAGAAAAGACAGGAGATAAAAAAACACAATCCTGATTTTGTAAGACCAGAAAGTTGGCGTTATGTTAGACTTCAAACTAATTGGAGAAAACCAAAAGGCATAGATCATCATCAACGAAAACAAAAAAGTAGAGGTCGACCAGGTTTAGTTAAAGTTGGATATGGTGGACCTAGAGATGCAAAAGGATTGCACCCTTCAGGATTTACAGATAATTTAGTTTTCAATGTTTCAGATTTAGAGAAATTAGACCCAAAACAAGATGGAGTTAGATTAGGACATAGTGTTGGTACTAGAAAGAGAAAAGAAATTGTCCTTAAAGCAGTTGAAAACAAATTTAAAATATTTAATGCAAGAGTGAGTGTAATTGCCGATAAATCTTAAAGATAAAAAAAGACTCGCCTCCAGAGTTACTGGTGTTGGAATTCATAGAATTAAATTTGATTCAGATCATCTAGACGATATCGCAGATGCAATTACTAGAGAAAATATTCGTAGTTTGATTACTGCAAATACAATTCAAATTAAACCATTTACAGGAACATCAAGAGGAAGAGCCCAACACAAGTTGGATCAAAGAAAGAAAAGAGGTACAGGACAAGGTTCCAAACAAGGTACAAAGGGTGCAAGAGTTGGCAAAAAAACTGTGTATGTTGCTAAGGTACGTTCACTAAGAAGATTATTAAAAATTGCAAAAGATAGAAAAGATTTGACTAATCCAGAGTTTTGGACATTGTACAAAAAAGTAGGCGGAAATACAGTTAGAAATAAAGCTCACTTGAGAACTTTGATGGATGAAATTAAAACTAAAAGAACAGATTAAAATCTAAATAATTTTTTATTAAAACTTTCAATTTTACCATTAGTAATTTTTATACCTTCATTAGAAAGCATTTTCATTTTAACATGTTCACCATAAGCATATCCACCAATTTTACCAGTGGACATTACAACTCGATGACAAGGAACCAAAACAGGGTAAGGGTTATTCTTCATAATCTTTCCAATTAATCTTTGACCATTTTTTAATCCAACTACTTTTGCTAAATCACCATAAGTTGTAACCTGACCTTGTGGAACATCCAGTAATTTTTTGTAAACTTTTTGTTCAAGATTCATAATTTAATTATCTCAAGTGGTGTAGATTCAAGTAAATCAAGAATTTTTTGTTTGTTTGCTCCCAATCCACGCCAATCTAAAAGAGCAACTTTTGCCATTTTGTTTTGAGTAATAATATGAGAGAATAATATCTCATCAAGTTCATCCAATGCATGTTTTGGTACAACTGTACCAAGAGCATATTTTCCTTCCAGTAATTCAGTAGTAAATTTAGAGGAATAATGAGTGCCTCCAAAACAAATTGCTACAGGGTTTTCACATATAGAATTAACAAAAACCTGATGAATTAACTTGGCAACTGAAATGCATAATGAAATATCAGTCCATTGTTTTTCAGTGGTACCAATTTCAATAAAAATTGTGGGTTTAGTTAATGCAGTTGGACCATGATGAGTTGCCTCAATGGTTATTTGGAATTTTGAAAAGTTAGATTGATGCCTTTGTAATATTTGGAGATATTGTTTTTGAAGGTTAGGGTGAGGTATAGCAACTTGTCTGGCATTACCACCAAATTTTGCTTCAGAGAAATTACCAGTACTATGACAAGTTAATGCAAGTACACCAGATTTTGCAGCATGTTTTGAAAGAAATACAAAACCATCATAATCGTATTTTTCTTCAAGCCAATCAGCAGAAATAGTAGGAGTAGAAATTATGATTAAATCATAATATTTTCCACGAAAAATATCACCATCCAGAGTCATTTCATGTGAAAGAAAATTTGCCATATTGTAACCTGCAGGGTCATCTCGATAAGCAACTAAGAGTTCCATGAGATAAGGAATATAAGGACACCTTATTAATTTCCACCAATGAACCCGAAACAGACTTTGAAAAATATGTCTAATACTATGAAAATGGCTAAAAAGCCAGACAAGGATGAATATACACAGCATTTGAGATTAGTATTAACTGGAATTTTAGGAGTTGGTACTATTGGATTTATAATTCAATTTGTGTTTTCGGTAGTTACATTTGGTCGATAAAATTGTCTGAAGAAATAAAATCACATTTATTTGCAATTAGAACCACAGGAGGACAAGAAAAAGTGGTTATGAGATTATTAGAAGCTAAAGCAAATGCTAATCAAATTAATATTCAATCAGTTTTTTGGGTAAGTGATCTTAAAGGATATGTTGTAGTTGAAGCAATTAATCCAAGTGATGCATATTTAGCAGTTGAAGGTGTAAGACATATTCGAGGTCAATTAAGAGGAGAATTAGAATTCAAGGATATCGAAGGATATCTTGTAAAGAAATCAACAGTTTCAACATTAGCAGTGGATGATATTATTGAAATTACCGGTGGTCCATTCAAAGGAATGAAGGCAACAATTACCAGAATAGATGCAGATAAAGAAGAAGCAACAGTTGTTTTGTTAGATGCATCTTATCAATTACCAGTAACAGTAGATGCAAACTACCTAAAGCTCTCGAGTGGAGCTTAGGAAGGATTAAATTTTCATTTTGAGTTGAATAAGTAATGGGAGAACAAAAAGTATCATCACTTGTAACTGGAGGAGGAGCATCAGCAGGACCACCATTAGGTCCAGCACTAGGTCCTCTAGGCGTTAACATTATGGAAGTTATCGCATCAATTAATGAAAAAACTAAAGACTTCGAGGGAATGAAAGTTCCTGTAACTGTAATAGTAGATACAGATACAAAGAAATATGAAATTGAAATTGGTATTCCTTCAGCTGCAGCACTCATCATGAAAGAAGCAGGGATTACAAAAGGATCTAGCACTTCAGGTACTGAATGGGCAGGAGATGTAACAATGGATTCAATTGTCAAAGTTGCAAATACAAAACTCGAAAAATCTTATGCATCATCATTAAAATCAGTTGCAAAAACCATCATTGGAACATGTGTAGCATTAGGAGTTAAAGTAGAGGGGAAAACTCCTAAAGAAATTACTGCCGAAATCAATGAAGGTAAATGGGATCAAAAATTCCAATAACTATTCGATAAGATAAACAGGATCTTTATCGGTTTTTTGTAATTCTACAAAGGTTTCAGTATTTTGAATACCTTCTATTTTTCCAATTTTTTCAATAACTACTGTATGTAACGCTTCAAGATTTTTAGCATATACTTTAATCATAATATCAAATCTGCCAGTTACCTCTGAAATTGAAACAACTTCAGATGTTTCCATGAATTTTTTATGAATTATTTCTTTATGTTTTGGATCTCGGTTGATTCCAACAGAGGCCTTTACTCCAATACCTAACAATGATTCATCAATTTCAACGGTAAATTTTTTGATTAATTTTTTTTTCATTAATCGTTTAATTCTACTATACAGTACAGAAGCATTAATCCCAAGTTTTTTTGACAATGTGGGAACTGAAACAGATCCATCCTGTGTTAATTCATAAAGTAATTTCATATCTAAGTCATCAAAGCGATGCAATGTACTAGAAAATTGGCTATCTCATTTAATATATCTAAGTTTTAACAAAAATTTGCTTATAAATTACAATTATTAGGTATAAAAAATAGAATTTGTTAAAATGAAAAATGAGTGAAAGCCTAATCTCTAAACGATTTTAAGTAGGTTTTCTGAAATTTGTTCGTAATGATTACAGAAGCACAATTGGCAGAAGTGATAACAAAAGCCAAAGAAAGTACCAAAAAGAGGAAATTTAAACAATCTATAGAATTAATAATTAATTTCAAAGATATTGATGTAAAAAAAGGATTTGCCATTAATGAAGTAATTCAACTTCCAAAAACTAATTCTCCTGCAACAGTATGTGTAATTGCTACAGGGGATATGAGTCAAAAAGCAAAAGCTGCAAAAGCAGATTCAGTTATTGGAAATGAAGAATTAACAAAGTATGAAGCAAACAAAAGAGAATCTAGAAAATTCATTAATAAATATGATTTCTTTTTAGCAGATACAAAAATTATGCCAACAGTTGGTAAAGCACTAGGTCAACTTTTAGGTCCAAGAGGAAAAATGCCAACACCAGTTCCGTTTAATGCACCTATTGATGCATTTCTAGCAAGATTTAGAACATCAATTAAAGTTAGAACAAGAGCATCATTATCAATTTCATGTAAAATTGGAGATGAATCTATGGAGAATGCAGATTTAGCAATTAATGCATTTACGGTTCTAAGTGCAATAGAGAAAAAATTACCAAATGGTGAAAAAAACATTAGAAAAGTTTTGATTAAAACAACAATGGGTAAACCAGTAAAACAAGTGCAGGAGATAAAGAAGAAGTATGCATGAGAATAGAACTACATATCCAAAAAGAAAAACGGAAATGTATCAACAATTATTAGAATTACCAAAAAAATACAAAACAATTTCAATAATTCAAATGAGAAAAGTTCGTTCTACACAAATTTTACCATTAAGAAAAACTTTGAAAGGGGAAGTAGAATTTGTATGTGTCAAAGATAGAGTTGCAAAAAAAGCACTGGAAACATTAGATGTTCCAGGAATGAAAGAAATTTCAGGTGAACTAAAAGGACAACTAATGTTCCTATTTACAAACATGTCACCATTCAAACTAAACGTACTATTGGGTAAAAACAAAGTCATGATGGGTGCACGAAGTGGAGATATTGCAAGTATCGATATTGTAGTACCTGCTAAAAATACAGGAATTGCACCAGGACCAATGCTTACAGAATTCAAAGACGCAGGAATTCCAACAAAAATTGATCAAGGAACAATTTGGATTGCAAAAGATACAACACCAGCAAAAAAAGGTGAAGCAATTAATGAAAAATTAGCATCAATTTTAGGTAAATTAGACATCAAACCAGTGGAAGCAGGAATCTCACTTTATTCAGCAGTAGAAGAGGGTCTCAAATATACTGAACAAGAAATGATAATAGATGTTGAGAAAACAAGAAATGAATTTGCACAATTCCACCAAGAAGCACTATCACTATCAATTGAAGCAGGTTACATCACTGCAGATAATGTTACACAAATCCTTACAAAAGCAGCACAATCCGCACGCTCAGTATCAATTGAATCAGGTTTCATGACAGATGAAACTAAAGAGCAAATTTTACAAAAAGCAGATGCACAAGCTAAAGGCGTAGCAGGCGAAGCAAAAGATTACACACCAGCATAGTCAATCAGTATTTTTTACTTTAGGCAAATTCCAATTATACTTTATTGCAATTAACCTCAATAAGGTAGTTAGGATTATCCCAACAATAGTAGCATAGTAAATGTCTTCTGTAAAATACAAAATTATAGAAAATATCACAATACCAATAAAGCTTGCAGAAAGATAAAATTCTTTTACAAAAACTATTGGAACTTGGTTAACAAAAATATCTCGAAGAATTCCTCCGCCAGCAGCAGTTAAGATACCTGCTAATAAAATTGCCAAAAAATTTAATCCAAAAACATTGTATGCAAAAGTTGCCCCAATGATTGTAAATACTCCCAATCCAATAGCATCAAATTTCAAAAATAAATTCCAGTGTTTTTTGAGACGGGAGTACAAAAAGAAAATTATGATTCCAGATGCAATTGTTGCAACAATGTAAGTAGGATCAGCAATAGAATTAGGGATTCTACCTAAAATAACATCTCGGATTGTGCCACCAGCAACACCAGTGATAGTTGCAAGTACTAAAATTCCTACAATATCAAATTTTTTTTCAATTGCCTTAAAAGCACCTGTTATTGCAAATGCCACAGTGCCAAACAGATCTAAAACATAAATAAAAAACTCAGAAGTAAAAGAAAATTCCGTCAACAGATACAAAGACGGTACACAGTGTAATTAAGATTAATAAAAATAAGTATAAAATTAAGTTGAAAGAATAAAGTTGCTTAGCCGAATAAGGATGATAATCCTTCCATGGCTGCTTCTTCGTTTTTAGGTTCTTCTTTCTTTTCTTCTTTTGCTGGTGCATCTGATGTTGCTGCGGCTGCTGCTGGTGCGGCTGCTGCTGCTACAGGTGCGGCTTTAACTGCCTCATCGATGTTAACATCGGCTAAGGCTGCAACTAGTGATTTAACTTGGGCTTCATTAACTTCAGCGCCAGATGCTTTAACAACTGAACTGAGGTTTGCCTCGTTAACTTCTTTGTCTAGTTTGTGAAGAAGTAAAGCAGCGTATACATATTCCATTGTAACATGAATCTCTTAGGGCATAATATAAAACTATGGTGAAGTTACGCCTAAAATTAAATATCTAATTTAGAATTTTAAGACTTCTACAAACAGCGTACAAAGTTCTCCTCAAATTTGGATCGGTTAAAGTCTCCATTCTATTTTTCAAAATTCGTTTTGCTTCATCTCTTTCCTTACCTGGAGCCAAAGATAAAACATTGTTGATGAATTCAGGTAATGATTCACGTATCCAACCATCAAGCATTGAGTAAATTTTTGGAGGAATAATATCACATTTATCAACATCAAGATCTAAAACATCAGCAAAATTCTCAGATTCCACTCTATACACCAATGCTAAAACAACATTATCAGGAGTTGGATGATTAAGAATTTCATTAGATCTTTCTCCAGTTTTTCCTTGGGCTATCTTATTTTTGAGACCAATTGGATTAACAAGTATACCAGTTACACCTACTTTTCTATCATCAACACCAGTTACAACAGCAAAAATAAAGTCATTAAATTCACCATTTTTTTTAATTGAGAAAATATGAGCTCCTTCTTTTAGCGTAGGTTTACTTCCAAACATGATTAGAATGAATGATTGATTATATTTAATGTAACCATTAATCGACAATTCTTAATATCGGAAAGTAGAATGCCTCAACGTTGGATAAAAATCAGATTTTAAAAGAATTTTCCTCAGATCCTGACAAATACTATAATGTCAAACTATTCCAAGAACAGGGATTTGTTAGAAAGTCATGTACAAAATGTAAGAGATTCTTTTGGACTTTGGACTCAAATAGAACACTTTGCCCAGATGACGGAACTGATACTTATTCATTCATTGGAGAACCACCAACATCAAAAAGATTTGATTATACACAAGCATGGAAACAAGTTGAAGAATTTTTTGTAAAAAATAATCACACGTCAATTAGTAGATATCCAGTAGTATGCAGATGGCGTGATGATTTGTATTTTACAATTGCATCAATAGTTGATTTTCAAAGGGTCATGGGTTCAAAAGTCGTATTTGAATTTCCTGCAAATCCACTAGTTGTTCCACAAACATGCTTGCGATTCAAAGATTTAGAAAATGTTGGAGTTACTGGAAGACACTTTTCGAGTTTTTGTATGATTGGACAACATAGTGTTCCAAATAATCAAGGGTATTGGAAAGATGAGTGCGTTGATTTGGATTATAGATTACTCACTGATCAATTTGGAATTAAAAAAGAAGAAGTAGTTTTTGTTGAAGATGTTTGGGCAGGTGGAGGTTCATTTGGTCCATCTTTGGAATATTTTGTTAGAGGGTTAGAGCTTGGTAATGCAGTCTTTACAGAATTTCAAGGAGAATTAGGTCAACACACTACACTTGATCAAAGAGTAATTGACATGGGTGCTGGACTAGAGAGATTCGCATGGATTACTATGGGTACACCTACTGCGTATGATTGTTGTTTTGGTCCAATCAATGAAAAATTATACAATACAATTGGTATAGATTCGGATTCAGAGGTTTTACGAAAATACTTTACAGAAATTGCAAAAGAGATTGATCATTATGATGATCTAAATGAAGTTAGACGTCTTGCAATAAAAAATGCAGGAATTACAGATTCACAATTAACAAAAATGATTACACCTATGGAAGGAATGTATCTAATTGCAGACCATCTTCGTACTTTGATATTTGCAATCACTGATGGTGCACTGCCAAGTAATGTTGGTGGAGGATATAATCTCAGAATGATGTTACGAAGAATTAATGCAACAATCAGCAAATTAAATCTAAAGTTAGACATTGATGACTTGATTGATTCACATATTGATTATCTCAAAGATACCTATCCTGAACTAGATGAGAAAAGAGAAGATGTCAAACAAATTCTCAAGATAGAATCTGCCAGATATGAGGAATCAAAGGTACACATGAAGAAAAAAGCAGAGAAGATTCGTGAGAAAGGTACCCCAACAGTTGATGAACTCATTACATTTTACGAATCAGATGGAATTACTCCAGAATATCTTAAAGAAGTCGATGCAATTGAGGAAGTTCCATCTTCATTTTACTCTAAATTATCGGATTTACATCAATCAGAAAAGAAAAAAGCAATTACTGAATTGCCATTAGAACAACTTCCAGAAACAGAGACTCTATTTTACAAAGATGATCCGATGGAATTTGAGGCTAAAGTCATCAAAGTATTTGATGATCAAGTAGTATTAGACAAAACGTCATTTTATGCCAGAGGAGGAGGTCAGGAACCTGATCATGGAAGTATTGCAGGATTTGAAGTAGTTGATGTGGATAAACATGCAAACATTATAGTTCACAAATTAAAAGGTGGAATTCCAAATGAAGGTGATACCGTTCAATGTAAAGTGGATGTAACAAGAAGGTCGAACATTACAAAAAACCATACCAGTACTCACATCATCAACACATCAGCTAGAAGTGTTTTGGGTTCATGGGTTTGGCAACACTCTGCATTCAAAGACGATGATCATGCAAGATTAGACATTACACATCATTCTTCACTTAATGATGAACAAGTAAAACAAATTGAAGATGCAGCAAATAAAATGATCAAAGATAACTATCCAGTTAAAATTGAATATTTTGACAGAGGTACTGCAGAGCAAAAATATGGATTTAGAATTTATCAAGGCGGAGTTGTTCCAGTAAAATCTGTAAGAATTGTATCAATTGAAGATAAAGATATTGAAGCTTGTGGTGGAACTCATGTAAATAGAACAGGAGATATAGAATTAATTAAAATTACAAAGACAAAAAGAATTCAAGATGGTGTTGTTCGTTTAGAATTTGTATCAGGACCAAATGCATTTGATTATGTGAAAGAGCAGCAAGAAGAATCAAAGAAAAAAGAGCAACAAGCAATTGTAAAACAACAATTAGAAAGACAAAGAGAAGAAAATAAGAACAAAGCAAAAGAAAAGATTCCAGGATTTATAGAAAAAATACTATCTGGAGAATCACTAGACTCTGAAGGAATTAACAATAAAGCAAAACTGTGTTTTACATCAAGTGAAAATTATGATGATTATTTCCATCAAAACTTTGGAAAGAAATTAGTTGCAAAAGATGATACTGCAGCATATTGTGGAATTTTTGAAGCAGGTCCAACCATACGAGTAATAATATTTGCAGGTGGGAAATCAGGCGTAAATGCTGGTGATATTGCCAAAGAAATAGCCTCAATTTTAGGCGGTTCAGGTGGTGGTGATGCTAAATTTGCTCAAGGTGGAGGCAAAGACACATCTAAAAAAGACGCTGCAATACAAAAAGCAAAATCAATGATTTTAGGATAAATGAAAAATGGAAATTAACTGGAACCAAATTGAAACTAAATGGCAAGCTAAATGGAACGAGTCAAAAGACTTTGAGACAAATCCAAATGAGAAACCAAAAAAATTTATCACAGTAGCTTACCCATATCCAAACTCACCACAACACATTGGACATGGAAGAACATACACACTAGCTGATGTTCATGCAAGATTTTATCGAATGAAAGGGTATAACGTATTGTTCCCAATGGGATTTCACTATACTGGTACCCCAGTTTTGGGAATGGCAAAAAGAATTCAATCTCAAGAAAAAGAAATTCTGGATGGACTACGAAATGTCTACCATGTACCAGAAGAAGACATCAAAACATTTGTTGAACCAATAAAAATTGCAGATTACTTTCATGAAGAAATTAAAGCAGGAATGATTGAGATGGGATACTCTATAGATTGGAGAAGGGAATTTACAACAATTGTTCCAGGTTATCAGAAATTTATTGAATGGCAAATTACAACTCTAAAAGAAAATGGTAAAATTATTCAGGGTTCACATCCAGTAGGATGGTGTCCACGTGATCAAAACCCAGTATCTCAACACGATACAATGGGAGATGTTGAACCAAAAATTGATGACAAAAATCATCTAGTTAAATTCAAGTTTGGTGAATACATATTTCCAGTTACAACATTACGTCCTGAAACAATTTTTGGTATAACTAATCTTTGGGTTAATCCAAATACCATATACAAGAAAATCAAAGCAGATGATGAGAAATGGATTGTCTCTGAAGAATGTGCAAATAAAATAAAATTCTTTGGAAAAGAAATTACAATTGAGGGAGATATTGCAGGAACTGAAATAATCGGAAAATTTGCTACAGCACTTCACAATAATCAAGAAATTCCAATTTTAGAAGCAGAATTCGTAGAGCCAGGTATAGGAACAGGTCTAGTCATGTCAGTTCCAGCCCATGCACCAAAGGACTACCAGGCATTAATGGATCTCAAGGCTAAAAATCACGAATTAGCCTCAAAAATTGAGCCTATTCCAATCATTGTCACAGAAGGATATGGACAGATTCCTGCAAAGGAGATTTGTGAGAAAATGGGAGTATCAGACCAATCTGACCAAAAATTAGAAGAGGCAACAAACGAGTTATACCTGAAAGAATTCACAGATGGAAAACTAAATGACAAATGTGGAGATTTCCAAAATGAGAAAGTTCAGTTTGGACGAAATAAAGTTAGAGATTGGTTAATGGAAAATAAACATCTAGAAAAATTTCCAGTACTTGAAAATGCTCCAGTAAAATGTAGATGTGGAACAGAATGTGTTGTTAAAATTTTGAACAATCAATGGTTTTTGAATTATGGAGATGAAGAATGGAAAGAAACTGCAAGAAATTGTTTTGATGAAATGAATATTCTACCAAGTAAAATTACAACAGAGTTTAAAGAAGTAATTGATTGGTTACACGAAAGAGCATGTGCAAGACAACAGGGATTGGGAACTAAACTACCATGGGATAAAGATTGGATTGTTGAGAGTCTCTCTGATAGTGTAATTTACATGGTATATTACACAATGTCAAGATTTGTAAATGATGGAACACTAAAACCTGAAAACCTTACAAAAGAATTCTTTGATTATATTTTACTTGATAAAGGAAACATCTCACTAGCTGTTAGCACATCAAAATTATCTGAGGATATAATTGGTATGGTCAAAAAAGAATTCCAATACTTTTATCCAGTTGATTCAAGACATTCAGGACGAGACCTAGTTCAAAATCATTTGTCATTTTTTGTCTTAAACCATGTTGCAATATTTGAGAAAAAATTATGGCCACAAGAAATTGTTGTTAATGGTTCTGTAATGATGGATGGTGCAAAAATGAGTAAGAGTATGGGAAATATCATTCCACTAAGAACAGCAATTAAAGATTATGGTGCAGATCCAATTAGATTAGCAATTATTTCATCAGCTGAATTACTTCAAGATGCTGACTTTAACATGGAATCAGTCTCAGGCATTCAAAGTAAGCTTGAGTCACTTTTGGAGGAATGTAGTACCCTCAAAGCATCACAAATTGGTAATTTGGAGGCTGAAGATAAGTGGATTTTATCAAGAACCCAAGGAATGATAGCCCAAGTTACAGAAGCAGTTGAAAAAATGAGGCTACGTGAAGGTCTTCAGGATATACTATTTTCATTTGAATCTGATTTGAGTTGGTATGCAAAGAGAGTAGAGGCTAAAGGAAGAAACAATGTTTCAGGAATATTACACCAAATTAATTCAGCCAGAGTGGCAATGTTGTCCCCATTTGCACCACATATTGCAGAAGAAATGTGGGAAAAATTAGGATACACAGAACTTGCATCAAAATCAACATGGCCTGAATTTTCAAAAGAAAATATAGATTCAACATCAATTCAATCTGAAGAACTACTAAAATCAACAATTGATGATATTGTAAATATTTTAAAAATAACAAAAATAACTCCACAAAAAATTGTAATTTATGTAAACTCTGATGAGTTCAAATCTAAAGTTTATAGAAAAATTTTAGGAATTATGGTAGGTGGTCAAAACAATATGGGAACAGTAATGAAGGAACTAATTGCAGATCCTCAAACTACAGAAGCTAAAAAAATGCCAGACTATATCCAAAAGGTAATCAAAGACTTGCATTCAGAATCTGAAGAAATTAAATCAATGAAAGTAGAGTCTGAAGAGTTTGATGAAAAACAATTCTTATCTACAGAGTTGGCAAGTATTGGCAAAAAGGAATTTGGAGTAGAGATTCAGGTGTTTGGAGCAACTGATGAGGATATCTATGACCCTAAGGGAAAAGCCAGACATGCAAGACCATTCAAACCAGCTATACTAATTGAATAATTAATAGTGATTTTTACACGTTGAGCAAACATATGCAATTTTAGTTTCTAAATCATAAGGAATGTTCACTTTGGATAGTTGAACTATAGTAAATCCCCTACAAATCTTACAAACGCCTTGCAACAGTACTGATTGTAAAATTTAGAATTAACCAGATGTGTCAAAATAGGGTTCGATCAAGGTCAGAGGTAATTTACCCACGAAATTAACTACTTTTTGAGATATCTAACATATGATTAAAGAAATAATTGGATTTGTGTGGGACTTAATTTCAGGGCAGTAAGTAATTTTATTCAGAGTTATTTCGTCTATCTCTTAATTCTCTAAAACGTTCTACTCTTCTTAACAAATTAGATAGGGTGGTTTGTTTAACTTCTAATTCATTCATAGTTAGACGAATTTTTTGTTCATGAAATTATCAAATAACTAAAAAATGCCTAGTTTTGCACAGTTAAGTTTCAATATCCAAATCAACATGAACTTGCTGTATACATGAGTTGAGTTGCTCCTCATTTCCAATCCAGGTTTCACGACAATTCTGAAGTTGTTCTTCATAGGTATCCCAAAACTCATTGCTTTGAAGTAGAGAATTTTTTCCATCCTTTGCCATGTGATAAACTTCTAATCCAGTAAAGCCCTCATACCTTTGAATCATTTTTTCATGAGATTCCTCAAATCGTTTTAATTCAATGTAACATGTTTCTTGAGAATAGCCAGATAGTTCCTCACATTGTTTTATTTTCTGTTGGAGTTCGTAATATGATAATTCAAGGTTTCTCAACTCTCGTTCTTTGACAAAATCACCATAGTCAGCAGTAGCTATAATTCCAATAAAGATACCAACTACAATTACAATGGCAACTACAACGATTGTTTTCATAATGTATGCCTATTACTCATAGATATTATCCCTTTTTGAAAAATACACGACAATAATATTCCCTATTAGTGATTATTTCTATCTAAAAATAATGGAAAGTGATAGATTATCTGAATGGTTTGTTCCAAAATTTGGTTCACGAAATTTTAGACTATCAGTAGGAATTTTGTTTTTACCTTATACAGGAATGGTAGTATCATTTGCAATATGGGGTTCTCTTTCAGTAGAACATGAACTTGATCGAATAATATCTATTAGTTTACTCTACTTTTTTGCAATTGGGGTAGCAGCACATTGTCTTGATGCATTAGGAAGTAAAAAAAAGCCATGGGGCCACATATCACATAGAAAAATTTGGATTGTGTCAATTATTTCATTAGCCATATCTTTTTCAATTGGATTGCATTATGCATTTTTGGATTCATGGTTATTATTTCCAATAGGAATCATCGAAGGGTTTTTTCTTTTTGCATATAATTTGGAATTATTCAAAGGAAGATTTCACAACAACACATCATTTGTGATATCATGGGGGGTTTTGCCTGTTTTTGCAGGAGCTGCAATTCAATCAAATACAATATCAATTGAAACAATAATTTTATCTGCAATTGCAGGTTTTGCAAGTTATATCTTAATTATTACATCAAAAAAATATAAAATTCTAAAACAACAAAATGCAAATTATGAAATATATTATAAAAAAGAAACAATGCTCAAAATTATAACATCTACTGTTATAATTGGTACAGTTTTATTTTTTCTCACAGCATACCTTTAATTCATAAAAACACATCAAACTGTATTGAATAAAATTGAAAATTTGTTAAATAAAATACTAAATGCTCCTGTAGGTCAAGTTGAAATGATTTTAGGTGAAGCGCTAAATTGTAATATTAAATTACAAGTCATAGAACAAAATAAAAATTCTTCAGGTCAGTTTGTGAGAAAAATTTCAATTATAGCACAAGAATTTCCAGTGATAAAAGCTAACGTAAAATTTGATTCTGCAGTCTTACCTGAATTAATTGTGACTGATCTTTTAAAGAAAAAACATGGAATTGGAACAATTCTCAATATGAATAACATCAAAGCTACCAGAAAAATGCTGTCATTAAATCAAAATGAAAATAGTGTATTAAGAGAATATCAAATTATTCATAATGAAATAGTTTGGTTTACCATAATTGAAGAAATAAAGTTAGGCAGTCTTGGTTCCAACAATAATACATGAAGTGCCCCAAGTGAAATCTTGTCTGTTAACTGTCATTCCATAATCTCTCATAGTTTCCTCATATTCTTTAACCCAATTTGTGGTCCTTATCAGAGAAGGTAGATCAACAAATACATTTTTCCAGTTAGGAATAAAAAATCCTATAAAATAAAGTACTTTAAAGTATAAATTCCACATTTTTTGTACAAAGAGATTTTTTGGATATGTAAAATCATGTAAAATTATTTTTCCATCTACATTTAGATGTTCAATACAATTTTTTATCAAAATTTTAGCTGTACAATATTTTGGTAGATAGGATGTTGTAATACAATCAAATTTTTTTTCCAGATTAAGTTTTTCAGCATCTTGATTTACAAAAGAGATATTTGGATATGACATTAATTTTTTTTTTGCTTTTTCAAGATAGTTTTTAGTAATATCCACACCAGTAATTTTGGCTTGTGGTAATTTTTTTGCAATTTGTTTTGTAAGTATTCCGGTACCACACGCAAGATCTAATACTGTTTTTTGATCAGATAATTGTTCTAAAATCTTATTTTTCCAAAGAGAGTCTTTTCCAAAAGTAGTCCAATGCACTATATTATCATATGAATTAGAAGTATTGTTAAAAAATGTAGGAACCAAATCTTTTGGATTTTCCTTAATCATTATTATCTAATATCACCCATAGATATTATCCCTTTTTGAAAATAAAATTTAAAAAAAATAAGACCAACGGGCTTAAGATCAATACCAAAAAGGTATCAGATGAGAGCCCATTCACTTAAGATCAGAAAGTGTCCATTTTTCTGATGACAGTGATTTAGCCTTAAAATCTCAAACGATTGTTTGTAGATGACAGACTTGGTCTTGTAACTATGTTAAGCTAATTTTTCTATATAATGAGCACTCATAATTTCTACTAGTGGTAATTGCTACTAAATAGTGCCACAAATTTAGATTCCAGATAGTCTATTTATTAGAGATAGAAAGTGCAAAAGTATCTTGAAAATTGCTGTAATGGGAATGGGTGTAGCAGGCTCTTATCTAATGGCCAGACTAAAAGACTCGGAACATGATGTAACAGGATATGAAAGAATGCCAAGTGAAAGACATGATTCAATTTGTGCATGGGGTACAATTAAAAAAGAATTAACTGATTTTTGTAAAAAAACTGGAAGAGATTTTAATGACTTTCTAATTCATGATGGAAAAGAAATGCATGTTAAAATGAATGATAATGTAAAATTTGATATTGGTTTGAAAGGACTTTGTACTTACAATAAACTTGGATTGATTAAAGATTTCATTAAAGATTCTAATGTAATTTATGGAAAAGCTCCTAGATTAGCAGAAATTGAAAATGATTATGACATGATAGTGGACTGTACAGGATTTAACAGAAGTTACTTGCCAAAAATGGAACAGGATTTCTATTTACCAACATACGAGTATAAAGTTGAATATGAAAACGGAGTTCCTTATGATGACTTTTACATTGAACCATTTCCAGGAATGTCAGGATACTTTTGGTACTTTCCATTAGGAGAAAAACATGCACATATTGGAGCAGGAGATTACAATAAAGATCACATAAAGGCAACAGATAGATTTTTGAAAAAACATGGAGGAAAAATTCTTGCAACAAAAGGACGTCCAATTAGATTAGCAACTCCAGATAAATGCAAACCATACTATTCAGGTAAAGTAGTAGGGGTTGGAGAATCAATTGGTACAGTGTATGCACTTCTAGGTGAAGGAATCATCCCATCTATGCAATGTGTGGAAATTTTCTTAGAAAACATGCATGATTTTGCAGCATATGAGAAGGCAATTGAGAAACACTATAGCGTTTATGCCAAAGTCTTTAATTTTGTAAGAGCAAAAATTCAAAATGACTTTAGTTTTCTCAAGGCACTACCAGACTTTATTGCAATTTTCCGTTACATGAAAAGAAATGAAGACAGATTTGGAATGAAAATTAAAATTGCAGATTTACTAAAAGTTGCTAAAGCCTAAGAAAAGCTAACAGCACTAAATCCTTCTCTATTAGTTCGATTTGATGCCATATTATAATCATAAATTGTTGTAGAATATGCTTGTAGTTCTTCTTTCATTTGATCTAAATTATCTGCAAGATAAAATCCAGGACAATCCCCTGTAAACTGATAAGTTGCATGTACACGAGCTTTTCCAGATTCATTTTCTAACCAACTAGCAAAGGGATAGAGATAACAAACTCCAGGTCTGTCAGGATGCATACTACATGCACCGGCATCATCTAAGAACCTACATGAAATGTGAGTTCCATCTTCTTCTGCAGTTTCATCAGTTTTTCTTTTGAGATTAATTGTAGTCATTGTAGTCATTTGTCCAGAAGGACCAGGTTCATCGTATGTTACAGTAAGAGTTTCATTTTTGATAAAATCAGCAGTATTTTTGTATTTCAGACCTTTACCAATTGTAATTAAATCATCAGAAGTTAATGGTAATCTTCCTTGTCTATCACAACAATTATGACAGTCAGGCCAAAAACATTTCCATAAAATATATTTTTTTTCAGATTTGAGATAAGGAACATGAAAAACAACATCTTTGACTTTTACTGCAAAATCAGAGACATCAGTAATTTTACCCAAGATGAATTTTCTCAAAATAGGATCAAATTCCCAATCTTTTTCTAACAAATCTAATGATTCTTGAATTTCATTTTGAGACAAGAGTATTCAGTTATAACCGCTTTTACAGATGTTATTAATGTTGAGTGAAAAAGGGAAATATGCAGCAGCAACTGAGAACAGAAGATTTGTGTGGGCAGAAATTATTTGGCCTTTAATTTTAGAAATTAACGATATTACATTTTCATTAAAACAATTTCAAGAAAAACGTGAAAGAGTGTGTATAGAAAAAAATACAACAATTACAATTGCCTCAAGAGGACTAGTTTCATTAGTTCTAAAAGGAATTTTATTAAAAGAAAACAATCTTTATTCACTTCATTACAAATTAATTCCATACATGCGATTAAGAGCAGAATGCGATTATGCAACTGCAATCAATGAAGTTAGAATAAAATGATTTTAGAGTAGCCCGAGGCAGATTCGAACTGCCGTCTCCGCCTATCCACTCTTGAGATCCAGAGGGCAGAATCCTTGACCACTAGACTATCGGGCTACTTAACAGAAATTCAGGTAATTTAGAATATAATGATTTGGTGAAAATAGATTTGAAAGAATTCTATCGTGATGCTTGTGCAATACGTTCTAACTCGTGTCTTTTCTTTACTGATGGTGAGTTAGAATCATTATTTGCTGCAAGAATTAATTGTTCAGCTAAATGTTCTTCAATTGGTTTAGGATTAGAAAATGTTGCTTCTTTTACTGAATCAGCAATAAATTTCAAAGCCATATCAACTCTTCTGATTGGTGCGACGTCAACGGATACATGGTATGTGGTACCACCATAAACAATTCTAGTAGTATCCTCAGTTGGAGCAGAAAATTCTATTGCTTTAACTAATACCTGAACAGGATTTTGTCCTGTTTTTAATGCAATAATTTCAAAAGCAGTTTTCACAGTATTGATTAATTTAGTTTTTTTACCAGTCATTCTACCAGTATTTTTTGCATATTTTTTACCAAAATGCATTGATTTGTTGATTAGTCTTTCAACAATGTTAACATCAGCTTTATTGAATCTCTTTAATGCAGAACGACCAAAAGTGTAAGGTAAAACTTGTTTTCTTAAAGATATGGCAGTCTTTAATCCAGGATCTACAATTTCAATATCAGATAAATCCCATTTTCTAAACAATAATAGATTTTTTGTTTCAGCCATTCCTATCTCCTTGGTTTCTCCTTCTTTCCAATTACTAATTCATGAAGTGATGTACCATTAACTTTAGAAACTTTGAATCTAACACCAGGAATATCTCCCATTGCACCACCTTGTGTTGCACCCATACCTTCAATGGTAACCTCATCGTGTTCATCTATGAAATTCATAGCACCGTCTCTTGGCAAGAATGCTGTAACGGATTTACCATTTCTAATTAATTGAACTCTAACACATTTTCTAATAGCAGAGTTTGGTTGTTTTGCAGCAATACCAACTTTTTCTAAAACAATACCACGTCCTTGTGGTGCACCTCCAAGAGGATCTGATTTTTTATCAATACCAAGTTTTCTTCTTTTGTAAGTAGAAATTGCCCAACGTTGTTTTTTCTTTTTAGTAGTTAGTACTCTACCGGCAAATAATCCTAATGGTGATTTTCTCATATCCTATAACTCCATGGTTGCCCTTTCAGGACTATTAATCAATACACTCCCAATATCAAAATATCGTTTAGCCAATAATCTTGCTTTTTCAGCATTTCTACCCTCTCTACCAACTACAATTCCTTTCTTTCTTGGGTCTACCATAACAATTGCCTGTTTTGTTCCATCTGCTCGCGTATTTAATTTTACTTCAGAAACTAGTTTATTGTTTAACAAATTAGTAAGAAATTTAGCTGGATCTTCGTCATATTCTACCAACTCAACATTACGTTTAACCATATTTTGTAAAGATTTGATATGCATGCCACCTTTACCAATTGCAAGTCCCATTTTACCAGTGTTTACCACAAAAATTACTCTATCTTGTTTTTCATCTTCAATACAATCTCTTGCAACTGCACCAGTTACATTTTGAAATAATGACATCATTCGCATTTGATCAGTTGAAAGTTTAATGGCTTGTGTCATAAGAATTCCTGTTTATCTCCAAGCCAAAAATGTCTCATTTAAACTTAGGTTAGACAAAACAGAGTTAGACATTTTTTTCCTCAGTTTCTGTATCTTTTAAAATTGATTTGATATTTCCCTCATCGATTGCTGTAAATGAAATTGTTGAAATTCTAAATTGTAAGCCGCACAGTCTACCCAGTGCAACTGAAGTTCCTTGAAAGTTTACTAGAGGTACTTTTTGTTTTTTTGCATCAGATTCAATTTTCTCAAGCATTTTTTTATCTACTGATTGAGATAATACAATTAACTTGGAATTATTTACAGAGTTCAAAACTTCTTTACTACCCATAGTTAACTTGTTTTCTTTACGGGCATCCTTCAATGATTTTTCAAGTATTTTACTCATGTATTTTCCTTATCACGATCGTCTTGACAGGGCTTTATAGGTTTATTGAAAAAATATTTGTATATATTAAAAAAATCAGATTAAAATAATTTTTTTAATATAATAAAATTAAATTTAATGATATCAATCAACGGTGATAATTGTAAATGTAGGTGGGCTTATCGGTATTAGTTCATTTAAGGAATTCCAGACATAAGTTTCCAAAATATAAGTATCAGATTTTGGAGGAATCCAAGATTGAGAAATATCTAAAATTTGATTAGGAGATAATTGTCCTTGAATCCAAGATAGTGAAATTACAGAGTCATTAGAATTTTTTATTTGGAAAAAATAAATAAATTCTTGATTATAACTAACTTTATTTTCAACGATTCCAACTATTTGCATTTGTAAATTTGAAAGATAGTTAGTTATAGGATTACCAGAACTATCAGATAAAAAAATTGGAGAAACTTGTATTCGGTTGATAGGTAAAATTGAAGAATTAATCGTTGCAAAAGTTTCAACATATTGATTATCAGATTTTGAAAATGGTTTTGGTAATGTATGATCATCATATTTTGCAAAAATTTTATCACCAGGAAGTGCATAAAGTCTATTCCCACTAGAAGTTTCAGTAGATATCTGGATGGTTGCAATAAAATCACCAGAACGTTCGGATGTTTCCATTGCAATAACTTGTATTCCCCCATTATCTGAATCTGAAAAAACTTCTACAGTAGTGGTATCAATTATTTCAGGATTTAAATTTAAATCAGAATCAATCACACGAATTTGAACAGGATCATTTGTAAGAAAAATATCTTTTGAAAATTGAATTACACCATGATTCCAACTTATCGGAAATGATTCAACAAGTACAACACCATCTGCAAATTCAAATGAAACAGTGATTGAATCATCATTATCAGATTCTAAAAATCCATTTGTTGGTCCATTTCCAATAGTTTTAGGATTTGTATCAAAAATTCCATCACCGTTAACGTCATGTAAGAAACCTGTAAGAATTACTTCGCCAGAAAAAATTCCAGAATTTGAAGAAGTTTCTGTAAATCTATATGGTTTTAAAAAATTGTCACCAGATGAAATTTTGATTGCATGAGATTCAGTTTGACCAATAGAATCAATTTGATTTGGATTACTATTCCAACTAGGTGCGATAATAGAAATAATAATTTTATCAGTCCAAGAATAAACAGGTTTATCTGTAAAAATTGGTGCAAAAGGTTTTTGGTAATCTGGAATAGATTCAGCATAAACTGGCCCAAAAAGTACAAGAAATACTAATAAAAATTCATACATACATCATATTAGTTAAAATCAGATTTAATGCTTGATAATATTTTTTAAAGTTAGTCAGTAGGTAAGGATATTGCTAAAATATTATCTCCACGTAACAGAATTTTTCCAAGACTAAGATGTTTTTCTTCAGAAATATCTTCAGCATTATTTAAAGTAAGATTCATGTGAATATCAAAATCAATCAAAGTTCCTTGAACAGTTTTAGTGTTTCTTAAACGTAGTAAAACAATTTTTCCTTGACAAGCACTCATTACTGTAGAAATTTCATCAGCCATAATTATCACTTAATTTTATTTTTTCTTGCTCACTTGCATGTACAAGTCAACAGTACCACTTCCAATTGGGATTTGACTACCAACAATTACATTTTCAGTTATACCCTTGAGTGCTTCAACTTCGCCTTGAAGTGCTGCATGGGCTATAGTTGGTACAGTAATTTCGAATGCGGCTCTTGCAAGAACACTATCTTTAGTACCAGCAATTCCATGTCTACCAATTTGTTGCATGTAACCTCTAGAACACATTAAGTCAGATACCAACATGATGTATCGATTATCTACTTCTAAACCTTGATCTCCCAATGTATGTTGAAGTTCACTGATTAATGCATTTCTTGCTGCTTCAATACCCAAAGTTCCTGCAATTTCAAAGACATTATTTGTTCTAACATCTCTTTTATCAATACCTTTGACCTCAAGTACTTTAGCAATATTTGAACCAGTGGTTTGAATTACCCATTCGTCATCTTTTTGAACTAATGTTACCCGTTCAATATCAGGAACTCCTTTAACAGTTGTATTGAGAACTTTATTTCTAATTGCAATTGCAATAGCAGTATCAGCTTCATCAACTAAATTCAATGTAATTAATTCACCAGTTACTTCCATCTTGAATTTTTTATTTGATGAAAGTGATGCTTCAACTTCTGCAACAGAGCAACCTCTTTCTTTAAGTCGTTTTTCACTTAAAATTAATTTAATGTTAGTAGAATAGTCAGTTTCAGTATCTGCAATTAAGGCACTTACTTTAGTCTGTAAAACATTTCGTGCAACTTCAATTGCTTTTTCTCTATTATTTTTAATATCTTTCTCTAAATAAACATCCATAGTTGGAGTAACAGGTTTCTTTCTGGCATCAACTAGTTCAATTAATCTTGGAAGACCTAATGTAACATTTCTTTCCTTAATTCCTGCAAAGTGGAATGTTCTCAAAGTCATCTGAGTACCAGGTTCACCAATAGATTGAGCAGTTACAATTCCTACTGCTTGTCCAGGCTCTACACGAGCCTTATCGTAAAGTGAAAGACCTTTTTTACATACTGCTTCAACACCAGGTTTACTAAGACCTGATTTGTTTAATGCATCAGTTACAAGTTTAGTTAATCTTGGATTAAATGTATTAGTATATTTTTTGGTAATTTTCTCAATTTCATCTTTTGTTGCTTTTGTTCCAGAATCAATCATAGTTTGGGATGCAGCTAATCTACTTGGATTAAAGGCCTCACCATGATCACTTTTCTGTACATCAATACCATCTTCACCATAAAGGAATTGAACAATATGACCGTGTGGGTCTCTTACAGTTCCATCATATTCTAATCTAATATGTTCTAGTGCATTGATCAATCTACGTTGCATGTAACCACTTTGTTGTGTTCTAACTGCAGTATCTACAAGTCCTTCACGACCACCCATTGCGTGGAAGAAGAATTCTAATGCAGTTAATCCAGTTCTGTAATTTGATTTTACAAATCCATGAGCATCAGGATTACTGTCATGTTGTTTATAGTGAGTTAATGCACGATTTGCATATCCAGTACTCATTCTATTACCTCTTCTAGACTGTTGACCTAATGCTCCAGCCATCTGACCTACGTTAAGTGCTGAACCCCTAGCACCAGTGGTTGCCATAATTTTTCCAGCATTACCATCATCAAGAGAATCGTTTGCAGTATCGCCTGCTTTAACTCTGGCTTTACCTAATTCGTTTACAATGTAAGCCTCTAATGCTTCTTCAGCTTTCATACCTCTTGTAAGTTTCAATGTTCCTTTTTCATATTGAGAAGTTAAATCTGCAACAACATCATATGTATCGCTAATATCATCCAGAATTTGTTTCTCATTCTTTTCTGGAACTTCAAGATCACCATAACCATAACTGAAACCATAATGGGTAATGAATTGTTTTACCATAATGAGAATAGAGTTTAAGAAATTTTTCCCAACAGCATTACCATAATCTTTGGTAATTCTGTGTAAGACACTTTCTGGTTCTTCTGCACCTATTGACGTTTTATCAATTACACCACTGATTAATTCACCGTTTTTAATTACAACATCATTTGATTTTCCACCAGTACCCTTTGACCATTTTGATGTAAGTACATAGTTGAAGTCACTTGGTAAGAATAATGAGAATAATTGTTTTCCAGTATATGCTGGACCATCTTTTGTTTTGGTACCAGGTTTTGGAAGTGGATCAGTATATCCACCTAGCATTGCATAGTTTGAAAATTCTTGAACAGACAAAACAGTATCATCTTTTGTAAGAAGATATGCACCAGTGACAAAGTCTCTTAGTGCTCCAATAATTGGACCACCATATCTTGGTGAAATTAGTTGATCTTGAACTCTCATCAAAAGAATTGCTTCTGCTCTTGCCTCTTCACTTTGAGGTACGTGAAGATTCATTTCATCACCATCAAAGTCTGCATTATATGGTGGACAAACAGATGGGTGTAATCTGAAAGTTTTACCAGGAAGTACTCTCACATAGTGAGCCATGATGGACATCTGGTGAAGTGATGGTTGTCTGTTAAACATTACAATATCTTTGTCTGCAAGATGTCTTTCTATCAAATATCCAATTTCAAGTGTTTCAGCAATTGTTGAACGATCTTCAACAAAGTCTAATCTAATTTTTACACCATCTGGTCTTACAATATAGTTAACACCTGGGAATTTTTCAGGTCCATTAATTACTAAAGTTCGCATTCTTTCAATATTCCATTCAGTTACAATTTCAGGAATTGTTAATTTCATAGCAACCTGTTCTGGAACACCGACTTCAGACAAATCTAAGTTAGGATCAGGTGAAATTACAGTTCTACTAGAAAAGTCAACTCTCTTTCCAGATAAGGAACCTCTGAATCTACCTTCTTTTCCTTTGAGTCTTTGAGTTAATGTTTTTAGAGGACGTCCAGAACGATGATGAGCTTGTGGAATTCCAGAAACTTCATTATCAAAATAGGTAGTAGAATGATACTGTAACAAATCTACTAAATCTTGAACAATTAATGGAGGGGTTCCAGCTTCTTTACTTTCTTTTAATCTCTGATTAACTCTAATGATATCAACCATCTTGTGTGTCAAATCATCTTCAGATCTAATTCCAGTTTCAAGAATAATTGAAGGTCTAACAGTTACAGGTGGTACAGGTAGAGCTTGAAGAATAAACCATTCTGGTCTTGCAGTTACAGGATCATAATTTAACAAAGATAAATCATCATCAAGTATTTGTGAAAATCTTTCTCTAATTGTAATTGGTAATAATCTATGTTCACCAATTTCTGTTTTTTCTACAAAAATTGTTGGTTTTGTAAATACTAATTCATATTGTGTTTTTCCACAATGAGGACATTCTTTTGCTTTCTTTGCTTTTTCAATAATTTGTTCAGGAATACGTTTTTGAGAAACAACAGTATAAGCAGCATGTTTGTCTTTAATTTTTTGAAATGCATTCAGATCTTCTTGAGGAACTTTTAATCTATTACAAGAACGACATGTAGATTGTAATAATTTATAGATATTATCAATAAATGCAATATGTAAAATTGGTTCTGCAAGTTCAATATGTCCAAAATGTCCAGGACATCTAGCTGCAGTATTTCCACAAGTTAAGCATTTTTGACCAGGTTCAAGAGTACCTAATCTTCCATCCATTAGACCTCCTTGAACCGGCATTCCATCTTCATCATATGTTTCAGGGGCAGTAATTTCAGCCACAGAATATTTTCTAATTTCAGTTGGAGACCATACAGAAAAACGAATTCCATCAATTGCTTTAATTGCTTGAATAGACATCTTAGAGTTTCTCCTTTATGAGTAATCTTGGTGCAACATTTAGACTTTGCATTTCTTGTAATAATAATTTGAAAGCGTATGCTACAGATACAGAAGATACTTTGGCTTTATCTCCACAAACTCTACAAATATACTTTCTTTGTTTAACATCATGATATGCTACAAGACCACATCTTTCACATACAAAAATATCAGATTTGTCAGATTCATCTAACAATCTATCTTTTAGAATCATAGAAGCACCGTAAGCAATTAAACAATCTCTTTCCATCTCACCAAATCTTAATCCACCACCTCTAGCTCTTCCTTCAGTTGGTTGTTTAGTTAACATTTGGACTTGTCCACGTGCTCTTGCATGTATTTTATCTGCAACCATATGATGAAGTTTTTGATAATATACTACACCAATAAACACATCAACAGGAAATGCTTTTCCAGTTCTTCCATCATACATTATTTCTTTACCAGAATATTTGAAATTGTGTGCATCCATTACTTCTTTAACTTCATCCATTTTTTCTCCAACAAATGCAGAACCATCAAATCTTTTTCCACGAAATGATGCAGCTTTACCACAAACAGATTCCATCATCATTCCAACAGTCATTCTTGATGGGAATGCATGAGGATTAATCAAAACATCAGGTGACATACCTTCAGCAGTATATGGTAAATCTTCAGCTTTTGCTAAAATTCCAAGTACACCTTTTTGTCCATGTCGTGATGCAAATTTATCACCGATTTCTGGAACTCTCATATCTCTTGCTCTAATTTTATACATTTTTCCACCTTCATTAGATTGAGTCATAACAACAGTATCAATAACACCAGTTTCTGAAGGTCTTACACCAATTGATGTATCTCTTCTGTATGGACCAGAGGATTCAAACTCTCTATATTCTTCCATAAATCTTGGTGGACTAGTTTTACCAATCAGAATATCTCCGCCTTTAACAGGAGATTCAGATGCTACAACCCCATCTTCTTCAAGTAATCGGTAGGCACGTTCACCTTTGTAACCTCTAATGTTATCTTCAGCATTTGGAATTTCAAAACTATCTCTCATTCCACCAGGATATTGTTTTGCTTCAGCATCATAAATTCTAAAGAAGAAAGTTCTACCTAATCCTCTATCTACAGAAGCTTGACTGAGAACAATTGCATCTTCAATGTTATAACCATCAAATGGTAATACTGCAACTACACAGTTTTGGCCTGCGGGTCTATCTTCCAATCCCAGAAGTTTCATTGCTTTTGTATTAACAGCTGGAACTTGTGGATATAGCATAAGATGTTGTCGAACATAAGTACTAGTATTCATCATTGGTGTTGAAAATCCTAAACTTTGTTTTGCCATTGCAGATTCATATGTATTTCTTGGAGATTGGTTATGTTCTGGATATGGAATGATTGATGCACCTGCACCTAAGATTGCTGGTGGGAATACTTCAAGATGAGTATATTTTTTGGTATCTTTATCATCTAATGTAACATAACAATTTTCTTCTTCATTTGCATCAATTAATTCTAAAGCACCCATTCTCAAAAGATCAGTCCAAGAAAGTAATTTCTTAGAAATTTTATCTAAAAGATCTTGTGTTAACAATGGTTTGTTATCTTTGATAATTATTAATGGTCTCAAAACTCTTCCAGCATTACAATTTACATATAATCGTCTTGTTGCTTCATCGTGTTCATCAGATTTATGGAATGAGACGCCAACATGAGGGTGAATTTTTGAATTTCTTCTAAGATCTCTAAGAGATTCTGCTAATTCGAGTCCATCTTTAAAATATCCAATTAAACGACCATCAACAAATATTCTAGTTCCATCTTTTTTCAAATCATCTTTTGCATCAAAGAAGTGTACAGTTCCAAGATCATAAAGCTTTTCTACAATTTCTTCAGATGGTACATTTACTGAAATGATTCCAGATAACGCGAGATTTTTTACCAATCCACAGTTTGAACCTTCAGGTGTTTCACTAGGACAAATTCTTCCAAAGTGTGTTGCGTGTAAATCTCTTGCTTCGAAATTTGGTTGAGTTCTACTAAGTGGTGATTGAATTCTTCTAAGGTGACTAATTGTTGAAAGATAATTAGTTCTGTCAAGTAATTGAGTGACTCCAACGCGTCCACGACCCCAGTTTCCTGTTGCAATAGCATTGTTTAGCTTATCAGTAATAATTCCAGGACGTATGGCTGCAGCAACTGCATTAATACCACGTTTTTGACCTGAGCGTTCTAACTGATATTTCATATCTCTAACTAAATTTCTAAATGCGGTTCTAAACAAATCTGCAAGCATTTGTCCTGCAAATTTAATCACTTTATTTCCATAATGATCTTTATCATCAGGAGTTATCCAACCAAGTTTTAATTCTAATAATTTACAAGCTGCTTCACCTAAGAATTGTGCTTTTTCTTTTCTATTTTCAGGATGTTTACCCAAGTGAGGTAATAGACCCCAATCAAGTAAAGTTTCAGCACGTTTAATTTGAAATTCTTCTAACATTCCAGGTGCAATTCTTTTACTGATGTAAACAATTGCATCTTTTGATGTAGGAACATCTCCTGCTTTTTCAAATGAACCTTCGAGTTCATCTTGAAGTTCATCTACTAAAGAAACTACTGCTGCAATTTCTTTATCAGACTCTAAACCTAAAGCTCTCATTAAAGTAACAACTGGTATATCAACTGGAGAACCAGGGATTCTAGCAACAATTAATCCATCATTTTTCATTACAAGTTCTAATTTTGCACGATAACCAACAATAGATGAATAGACTTTAGCTTTGAAAACAATATTTCCTCCAACAGTTTCTCTATCAACAATAATTTTATTGTAAGAAAGATCCTCTAATCCAACAATTACTCTTTCAGATCCATTAATGATAAAGTAACCACCAGGGTCATTTGGATCTTCACCGTGTTCAATTAATTTTGGATTAGAAAAGTTATTTAAAATACATGCATTTGATTTTGCCATTACTGGTACGTCGCCAATGTGAACAAATCTAGATTCCAGAATTTTTCCATCTTCAATTACACTAGCTTCCATCATAACAGGTGCAGAATAAGAAACATTTCTCAATCTTGCTTCAGCTGGAGTAATATGAGTAATAGAACCATCAAGTTCCATCATTCTTGGTTGTTGAAGTTTAACTTTACCTAATTGAATTTTGTATGGATACTCAGCATTTTCAATATCAATTTGTCCAACTTCATTGATAATACTTTGTAATCCTCGTTCTAAAAATTCATCAAAAGAATTTAGATGTTGTTTTGCAATACCTTCTCTTTTTAAAATATCTTGAATTACGGGCCAACGTTTGTTAGAAGGATGAACCAAATCTAAATCTCCACCACATATCGATAGTAAAGACTTTCACCAGCAGTTGGACTGGTTCTAGTAATTTTTATCATGTCACCAGGTTTTATGCCCAGTCCCATAATAGCAGGATCGTTAACAAAGATTAAGGGTAATTCAGTTGGTTGACAATTATATTTTTTCAAAACTTCTTCTGCTTCAGATTTTGAAATAATTTCATGTTTTGGAACATATACATGATCAGGAACTAAAATTTGATTTTTCTTAATTGCCATTTAAGCAGCCTCCAGATCGAACATTAAATGTAATAGTAAATAATACACACAAACTGAAAAAAATCACGCTCGGGTTAATATATATCTAATCTGAAACTTCAAATCAAGAAATCGTTTTCTTATTTACTCTATTTGCAATATTTGCAGCAATACCACCTGCAGCAATTCCATTATCAATATTTACTACAGATAATCCCAATGAGCAACTTTGTAACATTGATGCCAAGGCTGCAATTCCTTTCTCCCCATACCCATATCCTACTGATGTTGGAATTCCAATAATTGGAATATCGACCATTGTGGAAACTAGTGTTGCCAAAGCTCCTTCCATTCCTGCTGCAACTATGATACAATCAACGTCTTCTTTAATCATTTTTTTTAAAATTGGAAATATTCTTTGAATTCCAGCTACTCCCACATCATAACTTGTAATACATTTACAATTCATTGCCTCACACATGATTCTTGCTTCCTCAGCTACTCCAATATCAGAAGTTCCTGCAGTCATTATTCCAACTTTTCCACCTTGAAATTTAATTGGTTTTTTAAATAATAGTATGGTTGAAGAATTTTTTCCTATTTCTATTTTGACTTTTAATTTCTTTGCAAATAATATAATTTTTTTATAATCATTTTTTTTAATTCTTGAAACAATTACGGAATTTGTTTTATCTAGAATTTTTTTAATAATTTTTTTTGTATCTTCCAATTCTTTTGTTTCTGCAAAAATTACTTCTGGAACTCCTCTTCTTTTACTTCTATTGATATCAATTTTTGCAAAATTTTCTACTTCTTCAATTGAATATAGAGTAAGAAGTTTTTTTGCAGAAGTTGTAGAGATCTTTCCAGATTTGACGGATTCCAAAATTTCATTAATTTTCAATAAACTTCTTACTTTGTGTGAATAATAAAAGGATTAAATTTCAATACCAGATAGTGCATCTTTAACATTTGCAACGCCTTTATCAAACATTTGTCTTTCTTCATCATTTAGGTCTAATTCAATAATTTTTTCTACTCCATTCTTTCCAATGACTGCAGGAACACCTATTGTAACATCGGAATGACCATATTCGCCATCAAGATAAGTTGCTACAGGAATAACTTGTTTTCTATCTCTTACAACAGTTTCAATTATTGCAGATATTGCATTTCCTGGTGCATGTACTGTAGCTCCCTTTAGCTCTATTACTTTAGCTGCAACTTGTTTGGTATTTTGAACAATTTCATCTAGTTTTTCTTTTGGTAAAAATGATGATAATGGGATTCCAGATACTGATGAGAATCGTGGTAAAGGTAACATGTTTTCTCCATGTTCACCAATTACTAATCCTCTGATTGAATCCCTAGAATGACCTGTAGATTCATGAATAAATTGTCTAAATCGAGATAAATCTAACATTCCACCCATACCAAATACTCTACTTCTATCAAATCCAGATACTTTCTGAGTAATGTAAGCCATTGGGTCTAATGGATTTGAGACTGGAATTATCATGGAGTCATCTGCATATTTTTTTATATTTTCTGTTACACTTTTTACAATTGAAGCATTAATTTTCAATAAGTCCATTCGTGTCATTCCTGGTTTTCTGGCAGAACCTGCTACTACCACGACAATATTTGATCCCCGGATATCCTCATAATCATTCGAACCTTTTACTTCTACATCAATACCTTGTTCAGATAGCATATGATTAATGTCCATAGCTTCACCTTGTGGTAAACCTTTAGCAACATCAAGTAACAGAATTTGATCATCCAATTTCTTTAATGCTGAGAATAATGCTGCATCTCCACCCACTTTACCTGAACCAATAATGGTAATCATAAGAATTACATATAATTTTGAAATTATAAATCTAATGAAATTGATTAAGAATTAGGCGAATTTATAAGCATTTTTGATATTTTTTAATCATGGTCATTGTCATTGATCCTCAAATTGCAGGTATATCAGGAGATATGATTTTAGCAGCTTTAGTGAATTTAGGTGCAGATAAAAATAAAATTATTGAGGGAATTATAAAATCGCAAAAATTTCTTTCAGGTTCTATTATCAAAAAAATGGATTTTCAGAAAATACAAAAACGTGGAATTGTATCAACAGAATTAATTTTAGAAATTGATGAGAATATTTCTGAAAGAAAAGGTATTGAAATCAAAAAAGCTATATTAGATTCAGTTAATGAATTAAGTCTTCCAACAAGGGCAAAAATATTTGCAGAATCATGTATTAAGACTTTAATTTCTTCAGAATCTAAAATTCATGGTATTTCTGAGGATTCAGTTCACTTTCATGAAGCATCCAGTATAGACACTCTAGTAGATATTGTCGGAATAACCATTGCATTAGATGATTTAAAATTGTTTGATGAAAAAATTGTTTGTTTACCTGTTTCAGTCGGAGGTGGCACTGTTAGTTTTTCACATGGTACTATGTCAAATCCTGCAAGTGCAATTCTTCAAATTTTTAAAAACTCTAATTTGAATATTCAAGGAAACGATTCAAAAAGAGAATTAACAACTCCCACAGGAGCCTGTATTTTGGTAAATCTAACAAATAATCCAATCCAACATTATCCTTCAATGAATATAGGTTCAATCGGTTATGGAGCGGGTCAAAAAGATATTGAAGGTTTTTCTAATGTATTAAAAATAATTCAAGGTGATGAAAATAATTTTGAGATTGATTCTGTAAAAATTCTTGAAACAAACATTGATGATGTTTCAGGTGAAATACTGGGACATTTAATTGAAAAAATTATGGATCAAGGTGCAAAAGATATTTCAATTTATCCAGGAATTACAAAAAAAGGAAGACCGACAAATCTTGTTTGTGTAATTTGTGATGATGTTAAAGTTGATGTAATAATTGATACTTTAGTACTAGAAACAGGTACTTTAGGTGTTAGAATTTCAAATTCTAATCGATATATTATTCCTAGAACAAATCATAATTTTTCATTAACTTTTGATGGTAAATCTTATGAAGTAAATTATAAAAAATCATGTCATAAAGGAAAAATTCATTTTAAAATTGAATTTGAGAATTTAAAAAATATATCAAATGCGTTAGATAAACCAATAGTTGATATCGAATCATTCTTGAGAAAGGAGATTGAAAAGAGGGAAGATCTATGATGAATAAATTAAATGAGTTAGTTAGTTGGTTTGCAGATAAAAATAAAGTAATGATTGCATTGTCAGGTGGAGTAGATAGTGCTGTTGTTGCATATGCTGCTTTTCAAGCACTAGGGAATTCTGCTATTGCAGTTACAGCAGATTACAAAACTTTGTCTGAGGAAGAACTTTTTTCAGCAAAACAAGTATGTTCAGAAATAGGTATTAAACAAATTTTTTTAGATTATAGTGAGCTTGAAAATGAAAAATTTGTAAAAAATGATTCGAATCGATGTTTTTATTGTAGAATGGAATTAGGTGAACATCTAATTGAATTATCTAAAAAACATAATGTGAAAATAATAGTTGATGGAACTAATGTTGATGATTTAGGTGACTATAGACCTGGAATTCAGGCACTCAGAGAAAATGGTATACGAAGTCCTCTTGTAGAAACTAAATTTTTAAAATCTCAAGTTCGGGAAATTGCAAAATCTGTTGGATTATCTGTATATGATAGACCTTCCAATTCTTGTTTGGCATCTAGAATTCCATGGGGTCAAAGAGTAACTGCTGAAAAATTAACTCGAATTGAATTTGGAGAAACACTAGTTAAACAACTTACTAATCTTAAACAAGTTAGAGTTAGAGATTTTGAAGGTTCTGCAAAAATTGAAGTTGATAAAAAAATGATTTCCATATTTGATGAAAAAATTATGAAACAACTAAATGAAAAATTAAAAATAATTGGATTCACTTCTGTTGAAATTGATAAAGATGGGTATAAGCCTGGAAAAATTAATGTGATTCCAAATTGATTTATCTAGATAATGCAGCATCAACTCAAATTCATAATGATGTCTTAGATTCAATGTTACCGTTTCTTAAAGAACAATATGGAAATCCATCATCAATACATCGATATGGTAGATTAACCCGAAAAGCAATTCATAAAGCACGAAAACAAATTGCATCTCTAATTAATGCAGATCCTGCTGAAATTTTGATTACTTCTGGTGGAACTGAATCTAATAACACAGCATTAGTTGGAATTTCATCACAATTTCCATCTAGTCAAATTATTACCTCATCTATAGAACATGATGCAATTTTAGAACCATGTAAAAAACTAATTTCAAAAGGATTCCAAGTAATTCATCTACCAGTAGATGAATTTGGAATGGTCCATATATCAAATTTAGAAAATATTATTTCTAAAAAAACAAGTCTTGTTTCAGTAATGTTTGGAAATAATGAAGTTGGTACTATACAACCAATTGCAAAAATTGCTAAAATATGTCATAAAAAAGAGGTTCTTTTTCATACTGATGCCATTCAAGCTGTAGGTAAACTTCCTGTAGATGTAAAAGAATTAGACGTAGATTTACTATCTATTTCATCGCATAAACTTCATGGACCAAAGGGAATCGGTGCATTATACATCAAAGAAGGAGTAAAAATAGATCCTATTATTTTGGGTGGTGGTCAAGAATTTAGATTAAGATCAGGTACTGAAAATGTTGCTAGTATTGTTGGATTTGGTCAAGCATGTGAAATTGCTCAAAATAATTTAATTGAAAATACTTCATCAATAAAAAAACTTCAGACATTATTAGTTAAGAAAGTTTTAGATGAAATTCCAGAAACTACATTCAATGGTCACTTGGAATCTCGTTTATCCAATAATGCCCATTTCACTTTCCTTGGAGTTAATGGTGAGGATCTCATAATCAAATTAGATGAATATGGAATTGCTGCATCCACTGGTTCAGCATGTTCAGTTAATACTCAAAAAGCCTCACATGTTTTAAAATCCATGGGATTCTCTTTAGAACAAATCACTGGTTCTTTACGTTTAACTATTGGAATTTTTAATACCGAAAATGAAATTAATGAAACTGTAGAAATTCTTAAAAAAGTGGTTGAAGAACTTCGTGCAGTTTCTCCATTTAAAGAAAAATATTCTTTTGGGTCTAAAAATTAAAGTTTAATTTGAAATTTATTTTTTGTTAGTAAAATAGACACCATAATTCCTATTGTTAAAATTATCATTGCAATTGTACCAAATTCAGGAATTACATATGTACCGATAATTTGAATTTCAGAATCACCAGGTTCAAAATTAATGGTTATTTTTCTAATATCTGAATTTGATATAGATTCCTTGTATACTGTTTGTACATCATCAATTAGAATGATAAATTGTTCATCTTTTCCATTTTGTTTTTCAGCATCAATGAATTCTCGAGGCAAATCCAAAATTATTTTTCCCTCATCTAATGAATCAATTTTTAATATTATTCCAAAAATATTTGGATCTATTACCGTACTTTCAACAATTCCTCCAACTATAGTATATCTAATATCAAATGTTCCACTATCTCCAGCATTAACAACTAAATTATCTATAGTTTCAATAATTTCTGCTTTTGTATTATATGTAAATAATATTTCAGCCATATTGGCTTCTCCATATGATGTTTTTACTATGTAATCCCCATTTTTCATCCATTGTGGACCTTCAGCAATTATTGTGTGTGAATAATTACCATCTTTGCCTACTTTAATTTGTGCTATATCGATTAAATTACCTTCTTGGAATAATTGTAATGTGACTTGGGTATCGCCTATAATTGTAGATATATTTCCTGAAATTAAGATAGTGTCTCCTTCATCATAATTACTATCATCTGTTTGTACTGAAATTAACGAGGTACTTGCAAAAGCAGTTCCACCAAACACTAATGTTAGAATCATTAAAGTAGAAAATATTCTAATATGCATAATCTTTGAAAGAGAAATTTCTATATCTCTTTTACTATTAAAAATAAAAAATGAAAAAAAGTTGTAATTTTAGTATCTTGGAACGATGCTAAGTCTTGATTTTGCGGAAATTGCAATTATTGAGATAATTGCTACTGCTAGAATCATGGCTGCAATTGTACCAAACTCTGGAACTACTAATCCATCGGCTACTTCAACTTCTACTGAGTCTGTAAATGCTGAACCACTTCCTTGTTGAGCCGTAACTATGTATGCTCCGTCTTGTGACCATAGAGGTCCTCCGACTAGAATATTTGTAGCAAAGTCACCACTTGTATCTGGGGATATTTGATCAACATTAACTAGATTTCCATTTGGCGATGTTACTGTAAATGTAACATCCTCATTGGTTTTACTAGTCTGTCCTGTTATCTCAATAGTATCTGATCCTTCCATTGCATTAGCAGAGATGGATAATCCTCTATCAGATTCAGTTGATTCAGAATTTGCTACAAGTGCATCTTCGTTAGAGTAATTTTCTACGAGACTAGATTGAGTTGTAGCTGTTTCCGTAGTTGTTCCACTAAGTACTTCAACACCAAGTGTGATGCTGTATAGTAGTGATGTTCCTTGATTGGCTTTTATCATATAGAATCCATCTTGTTTCCAATTAGAAACATTGAATTCTGTACTAAATTCGCCATCTGTGGGTGTTTCTTGACCTATAGCCTGTAGATTATTACCATCTGGTGTTTTCACTGTAAATGTAACTGCACCATTATTTGCTGTAGTTGTTCCAGTGATTGAGATAGTGGTTCCTCCTTCTTCGGCTGTAGCTGTTAGTGACATTCCAGCATCTTTTGCAAAGACATCTTGTTGAACTGAAGTTACTGACATTAGTGCTACTACCATTAGAACTAGACTAATCGATCGTGTTGAATTTTTGAAATTCATCTAGTTGCAATCACGTCCTTTCGGTATTTATGTATATATAACACATGAAAAAAAGTTATTACTTTAATATCTTGACTGTATTGCAAGTCTTGATTTTGCGGATATCGCAATTATTGAGATAATTGCTACTGCTAGAATCATGGCTGCAATTGTACCAAACTCTGGAATTACAAAGGTACCGATAATTTCAATTTGCTCAGTTCCTGCATTAAATTCAATAGTTAACGTTCTATCAGTATCAGTTGTAAGTTCTTCAAAGTCTACTTCTTCGCCATCAACTAATACAAAAAATTCATCATCTCCACCATTAATGGATGCATCAAGAACAGATCTTGGAATTGTTAATGTTATTGATCCATCATCTGTTGCTTGAATATAGATTAACAAAGAAACTGCATCCATATCGGGTATAACATTAATTAATTTTGCATTAATAATTTCATATGAAACTAAATCTGTAGAATCTTGAACTACAATAGTAGTTGCAGTAACTATAGAATCCACAATGATTGGATTTTCAATTACTATATCTTCAACTAAATCTTCAACTAAGTCTTCAACTAAGTCTTCAACTAAGTCTTCAACTAGTTCACTTGAGGGTGAACTAGTAATTCCACCAAACTCAAAGGATGTAGTTCCAGATTGTTCCCTATACTGAACCTTAATTGTATAGGTTCCTTCGGCCTTCATTAATTTTCCACCTAGTTTAATTTCTGTACTAAATTGATAATCTGATCCAACTGTCATTTGATCAAGTGCCACTAAGTTTCCATTAGGGGATTGAATGATTAAACTAAGTTGATCCCCTGGAACCATATTTTTTATTTCACCGAATATTGAAACTGTTTCACCATCCAAATAGGATGATTTATCGGTATTCACATCAATTGATCCATTTTCTCCAAATGCTGGCGTAACAGCAATACTAGTAGTTAAAATTCCAAGTAATGCAAAAATCATTAATTGAGTTTTCACTAATTAATTCTAAGTTAATTTAGGATATTTAAGGTTGGGAAAATATTATTTGACCATTTAGGAAAAATGAAAATCATTAAAACAGAAAAAACTAGGTTTGTCATGCTCGTAAATGATATATAAGATAGTCTAAGGATTGGAGATAGTTGGCTGGCAAACGTGTTGTTCTTACTGCAGATCGTAGTTTGATGACAAATTATAGAGGAAATTTCCTGTATGGATTTATTGCATGTGGCCCATACGAAGTTTTACCAGAATGGGTTTTTGATAAAGTATTTTGTCCATCAGTAGAAACAGATCCAATTACCGGTGAAGTAAAAGTAGCTCAAGTAGGATTAAGAAGAATTGAAAGTTCACTAATCAATGGCGGATATAAAAAAGAAGATGTATTCATGGCACATCCTGAAATGCTTCAAAAATCAATTGGACCAGATACCAAAGTTGTTGGAATTAATGTAATGGATCCTTTAGGAATGGCACCAGTTACCACAACAATGTCACCAGAAAAATTATCCTATGTAGCAATGAAATTTAAAAAAATGTGTGCAAGTATCATTCAACTCAAAAAGAAATATGATTTCAAAGTTGTAGTTGGAGGTAACGGGGCATGGGAATTAGCAAAATCAGATAGAATGAAAATTCACGGAATTGATACAGTTGTTGTTGGAGAAGCAGATGAATTAGCAGTTGATCTATTTCAAGATTTAGAAAAAAATGATGCACCAGAATTAATGCATTGTTTTGTAAGAAACTTAGAAAATATTCCAGTTATTGAAGGTCCTACAATTAATTCATTAATTGAAGCAATGAGAGGATGTGGTAGAGGTTGTGACTTTTGTGATGTCAATAAAAGATCAAAAAAAGATTTACCATTAGAAAGATTACAACATGAAGCAAAAACTAATTTAGATTATGGTTTTGATTCAATTTGGTTACATTCAGATGAAATGTTACTTTATGGATGTGATAGTAGAGATTTCGTTCCAAACAGAGATGCAATTGTAGATTTATGGAAAGGTCTCAAAGGATTAGGTGCTAATTTCATTGGAACTACACATATGACATTTTCAGCAGTTGCAGCAGATCCTACATTAATGCAACAAATTTCTCAAGTCAATGAACAAGATAAAACAGGTAGATGGCTTGCAACAAATCTAGGAATTGAGACAGTTTCGCCAGATATGGTAAAGAAACACTTAGGTGTTAAAACAAAACCATTTGCACCTGAAGAATGGGGTAGTGTTGTAAGAGAAGGAGCAAAAATTCTAAATGAGAATCATTGGTTCCCAGCTGCAACTATAATCATAGGATGGCCTGATGAGACCCCAGATGATGTTCAATATACAATTGATATGATGAGCGACTTTAGAACAATGGACTTTAGAGGATTAGTAGCACCCCTACTATACCAAGACTTTAGTGAGAAAAACTCTATGCATTTTGGAAATCTAAATGAAGCACAATTTACATTATTTTGGAGATGTTGGGAAAATAACTTACGCGTAATTAATGACATCATCCCAATTATTCTAAGAAACAAGACATATGGACCACCAATGAAGGTGTTCATGTATGGTATTCTCAAAGCAGGTACTTGGGCAATTATGAGATATCTTAGAGGTTTATGTAAGGATCTATTCAATGGTAAAACTCCTGATCAAATCCTTGATAAATATGCAAGAACTAAATCAGTAAATGAACCAAAATTCTTAACAAAGAAACTATAAATTTTAAAAGTAATTTTTATTTTAAAAATTGATAATTGAGCTATAGACCTTGAATAGCTTGATCAGCAATTGTATTTCTTTTTGGTGTTATTGAGATAAAGTAAATTTTATCTGCTCTTTCAACACTTTCTACTTTTTTGTAAGATTTTGTAGAGACATCAAATTCATAAATTCCTGCTTCAAGTTCACCTTTTGCATAAAGCATAAGATATGATTCTCCAGTTGATGGACTAAGTGGAATGAAAGACATTATGCTGCCTTTGTAAGAATTAATTGGAATAGTATTCTTCATTGGAGGTGCTGCTGCAGACATATACATGAAGAGATCCTCAATATTTTCAAATTCTTCGTACTCAGTTTTCATAATATCAGATAATTTGTTTCAGTATAAGAACCTATTATGCTAATAGTGGTTAAATTATTTTCTGGACTTAATTTGTTGGTGAACTTTCATTCCAATCAATGCAGGTGCTGCAATGTACATTCCCAAGTTTAGTGCAATAACTGAGAGTCCAAATCCGAGAACTTCTGATTCAGAGTCAGCGTTCTCCATGATTGCCAATGATGAAAGCATTGGTGTCAATCCAAGTTTGACTGCTTCTTTGAACATTGGATTTTCACGTTCCATGT
>JAONQT010000006.1 GCA_028448965.1 Candidatus Nitrosopumilus sp.
ATTGTAATCTAAATTTTCAGAATGATGTGGTTTAACATATTCCATCCAATTATTTTGTATTTGATTATCAGATGAATCAATAGTGAATGTAATGGCATCTCTATAATGATTTTCTTGTGGATCACCTGCTCTATGAATACATGCTGATGGTCTACCAAAAAACGATGTCCCAGCAAGTCCAGTCATTTTTGTTACAAACATTGGATCCTCCATTATAGTGGAAGGTAAATGATAATCCAATCTACTCCCAAATCCTTTTTCAATTAGTTCTTTAGTTCTAGAAATAGGTTGAACAGTAAATGGTCCATCATTTTCACTTACATCAGAAAGATAAACAAAATATTTAATTTGAGAGACAGGATCTAAATCAAAATGCCAAAAATTTGAAAACATTTCATGTTCTTTACGTATATTTTCAGGTACAAAATAATTTCTATGACACTGTATGTGAGAAATTGTAAAATTAGATTTATAATATTTTTGTAAAAAAGACAAAACATCACTTGTAATTAATTTAGATAGTTCAGGAAAAATTTTGTATGGTTGATTAATCATACGTAAATAGGTCTTATTTTTAAATTGAGAAATAGGTTTAGAATATTTTTCATCTTCTATTAAATTTTGAAATTTATTTTGAATTTCTTTAATTAAGGAGATATCATAAGAATTATCAAATTTAGAAAATCCATCAGTTACTGTATGATATAATTGTGGATCAGTATTTTTTACACTTTCATCAAGAGAAGTAAAAATTTTTTGCCTACCACGCATATTTCTCATAAATCCAGTTTTATTACCATAAAATGTTTTACTTAAACGAGTATCAATTTTATTAAAAAGAATTGAACTTTTAGAATGACGTTTCATATTTTTGATATTAAAATACAAGATTTAACATTATCGATTTTTTAATATTGTATTCACAATAAGAAAAAATTATGACTAGATAAGGTATTTAGAAATTACAATCTTTTTTTATATGTAATAAATTACTAAAAATAATGGGTCAAAGCTGGGTAAGAGAAAGATGGTGGGAATTTAGAACAGGTCATAGTACATATTTAATTTTTATGTTAACATTTGTAAATTTTGTTTTAATTTCATACAGGTTATTAATTGAAAAAGTACCAGCATTCCAACAATTAATTCCAGAATTATGGATTTTTGCGTTATTATTTCTTGGATTGTACATTCCAACTGCAATTATAATTGGTTACTGGCATAGACGCACACAGCTCAAAGTAGAAAATACAATCACAATGCAACAGAATCCATTTTATGCAAAATTATTTCGTATGCTAATAGATGTTGAATTAGGAAATTTAACAAAAGAGGAAATTGAAAAGTATAGATCTTTTTTAATTGATATTGAGAAAAAAATGGATTACTAATGAAGTTAAATAAAAAATGGATTAGGACTAGATGGTTGGAAGAAAGATTTGGTCATGCATATTACTTGATGTTTGCATTAACTTTAGTTAATTTTATTTTAATTTCATATAGATATTTTATTGAACAAGATCCAAAATTACAAGAAATAATACCAAATTTATCAATATTTACAATAATTTTAGTAATTTTTTATATTCCAACATCAATTATAATTGGTTACTGGCATAGAAAAACACAATTAAGTACTGAAAACACAATTAAACGATTAGAAGATCCATTACTGGCTCATATTTGTAGAATTATTTTAGATACAAGAATAGGAAATGTATCTAAAAAAGAAATTAATGAATTAAAAGAATTATTATTAAAAATTGATGATGAAAAAAATGAGGAATGAATATTAAATTTTTGTATATAGATTAATTAAATTATAAGTAAAAATTCTAAAAATCATGAAAGGAATAATTTTACACGGAGGTCATGGTACACGCTTACGTCCTTTAACACATACAGGTCCAAAACAACTACTTCCAATTGCAAACAAACCAATGTCTCAATATTGTGTAGAAACTTTAGTTAATGCTGGAATTATAGACATTGCATTCATAATTGGTGGGATAGGATCAGATAAAGTTAAAGATCATTATGGAAATGGTGAAGAATTTGGTGCCAAATTTACATATATTAAACAAGATTCTCCTAAGGGTATAGCACATGCAATTTCATTATGTGAAGATTTTGTAAATGATGAAAAATTTGTAGTATTTTTAGGAGATAATATCATTCAACGTAAAATTAATGAATATGTTTTAGATTTCAAAAAATCTAATGCATCTGCTTCTCTTTTATTATGCGAAGTTGATAATCCCTCACAATTTGGAATTGCGGAAATAGAAAATAATAAAATAATTAAAATTACTGAAAAACCAAAAAATCCTTCAACCAATCTTGCAGTTACAGGAATTTATTTTTTAACTCCATATATTTTTGAAGTAATAGAAAAATTAAAACCATCTTGGAGAGATGAATTAGAAATTGCTGATGCATTACAAATATTAGTTGAAGAAGAAAAAGAAATTATTTATGGAATGATAACGGATTTTTGGAAAGATACTGGTACACCAAACGATATCATTGAAGCTAATAAAATAATTTTAGAAAATATGCCCGAATCATTCCAAGGTATAAAAGAAGAAAATGTAATAATCAAAGGGAAAATAATAGTTGGTAAAGGTACAACTATTAAAAATGGAGTAAAAATTTTAGGACCGACAATAATTGGAAAAAATTGTATTATTGAAGGCAACACAACAATTGGAGGAAATACAAGTATTGGTGGAAATTCTCATCTTGATGGCTGCAACATATCAGATTCAATTATCATGTCGAATTGTACAATTAAAGGTAAATTAAATATTCAAAATAGCATAATTGCATCTAATTCAAAAATAACTAAAGAAGAAAATGAAAACTTGAAAAAATTCCTGTTAGGTGAAGGAACACAAATATCATTGTAAGTTAATCAATCTAACCCATAATTACACGCCTAAAACGTATTAATTCTTAGTTAAGAAGATAAATCAGTTAAAAGATACTGAATTAGAGGCAGAATAGATTTGAATCTACTGGGAATTGATTTTGAAGATTGGTATCATCCAGAATTAGTGAAACCTTTTGTATCTCAAGAAGACAGAAAACCTGCAATGTTCAAAGGTCTTGATAAGATTTTAGAACTTTTAAGAAAAAATGATTCACAAGCTACTTTTTTTACAGTTGGAGAACTTTTAAAATCCAATCCCGAAATACTTGACAAAATTATATCTGAAGGACATGAAATTGGTTTTCACACTATGAACCATACAAGATTGGATTCATTAAATTATGAATTAGAATTTAGAAAAGAATTAAAAGAATTTGAAAAACTTACTGATGGAAAATCAATTGGATTTAGAGCTCCTACTTTTTCATTAAATAAAAAAAGTTCTTGGGTAATTGATGAATTAATAAAAAATCGATACAAATATGATAGTAGTGTTATGCCTGCAAAGAGTAGCATGTATGGAATACCTAATGCACAAAAATCACCGTATCGGATAACCAGTTCAAATATAGAAAAAGATGACCCAAGTGGCACACTGATAGAATTTCCTTTAATGGTAACAAAATTTTTGGGAAAAACAATACCTGCTGCTGGTGGTTTTTATCTAAGATTTTTGCCATTAAAAATAATAAAAAATGCAATTAGATCATATCAAAAAATCAATACACCATCAACATTGTATATACATTCATGGGAATTAACTCCAGAATATTTTCCTAAAATCAAATTACCAATAAAAAATCAATTTATTACATTTCATAAAATAGAAAAAACATTTTCAAAAATGAATGAATTGTTAAAAGAATTTGAATTTACATCATTTGAAACATATTATAAAAAAATATGAATCAACTATTATTAAAAAAATTTAAAAAGTGTTAATATATCCAATTCCATCTAGAAAATTATTACAATTATGGAAAAATTAAAAACTAAAAATGAAGAGAAAAATATTCTAGTATGGTTAGATTTTGATGCTTATTCATACCTAAATTTTGGAATTATTAATGCATTATCAAAACTAAATAATTTTAATTTCTTTGGAATCGTTACAACCAAACAGGATATTAGCTTTTTTGAAAAACAACAATTAATTCCCTTCAAAAAAATCATGTATTATCCTGATTGTTACATAAATAAATCATCATTTAATATAGACAAATTAAAAGAATTTGAAAAGAAATATCAATTAAATATTTGGTCAGACATTTTTACAGAAAGAAGTTTTTATAAATATTGGACAGATTTTTATAAATTTTCACGAGAAGAAATATTATCAATTACCCAGAATTCATTTTTATTTTTTATAGAAATTCTAGAAAAAATTAAACCGAGTTTAATTTTAATGCAACATCCTGGAGAAAATATTTCAAATTTACTATTATACAAATTAGCAAAAAAAATGGGAATTAAAGTATTATTTCCAAATCCATTATACATTCACAATAAAATTTTAATATCTGATAACATAGAAAGTAATGAAATTTTAGATGAGTATTATAAATTAATTAAAAATTTTAAAAATGATGACCAAATATTTGATGAAAATTATATTAAAAAAAATAATTTAAGAGAGACTGTAAATATTCAATCTAGTTATAACTATGGAACTAGAAGTTTTTCACAAAAATTCCATTATTATATTAAGAGAATATCACAAAATTCAGAATCAATTTACAAAAATATGGGAAAAACAAAATATAATATGTTAAAATATAAAATTCAAACTTATTTTAAAGTAAAAAATAGAGCAAAATTCCTTAATGAAAATTCAATTAAAAAAATTAATGATGAAAAATTTTTTTATTTTCCACTCCAAAGTGAACCAGAATCAAAAATTTTAACATCATCACCATTTTATACTAATCAAATTGCATTAATTGAAAATATAGCAAAATCTATTCCAATTAATTATGTACTATATGTCAAAGAGCATCCAATACAGAAAGTAAAATTATGGAGATCAGTAGAAGATTATAAAAAAATTATATCAATTCCAAATGTTAAACTTGTTGATCCAAATGTTGATGCTCAAAAATTAATTTCTAAAAGTTCAGGCATCATATCAATTTCAGGGGCAACTGGATTTGAAGCACTATTTTATGGAAAACCAGTCATAATTTTTGCAGATGAATATTATGAAGGACTATCTTCAGTAACTAAAGTAAAAACTTTTTCAGAATTACATGATAAAATTAAAAAAACATTTTCTAATTCAGAAATCAATAATAGAGAATTAAATGTATTAATGAAATCATTAGAAATTCATTCAATTTCAATTCCATATTTTTCAATAATTGATGATGGAATTATTTTATCATCAATTCAACGATATGGGGAAAATCCAATATTGACAATAATGAATTTTAAAAAATTTTATGAATTTCATAAAAAATCATTTAAATCAATAGCTGAAGCAATATATTCCAAAATATAGAATTTATTTAAAATGATTTATAATGAAATTGATTCAATTAAAAAAATTAAAAATTACCTGCATCCCATGGCAAATATTTACCATTTAATCTTTGTTCCCATCTATGAATATCTTCATCGACCATAAGTTTTACTAAGTCAGTAAATTTTGTTTTAGGTTTCCAACCTAATTTCTTTTTTGCTTTAGAGTAATCACCTTGAAGGTGATTAACATCAAAAGGCCTAAGATTTTTTTTATTAGTTTTTAAACATTTAATTGAAATATTTGCAATCTTACATGCTTCTTCAACAAATTCTTTAACAGAATGTGATTCATTTGTAGCCATAACATAGTCATCAGAATTTTTAACTTGTAATGATTTCCAAATTCCTTCAACATATTCTGGAGCATAACCCCAATCCCTTTTTGCCAATAAATTACCTAATTCCAATTTTTTAGAAATTCCAAGTGAAATTTTTGCAACTTGATTAGAAATTTTTCGAGTAACAAATTCTAAACCTCGTAAAGGTGATTCGTGATTAAATAGAATCCCATTTACTGCAAAAATACCATATGCTTCTCGATAAAGTTTTGTTTGCCAATAGGCATATAATTTTGAAATTGCATACGGACTTGAAGGCATAAATGGAGTTGATTCATTTTGGACAAGAGATTTACCAGATCCAAACATTTCACTTGATGATGCTTGATAAAATTTAATTTTTTTATTAAATTTCAAAATTTGATCTAAAATTCTAACGGTACCAAGACCTGTCACATCACTAGTGTAAAGTGGCTGATCAAATGATGCTGCAACAAAACTTTGAGCAGCTAAATGATAAATTTCTGTTGGATTTGAAATTTCTAATGCACGATATAATGAAGTCGAATCTAATATATCTGCAGAAATTAATTTAATTTTATCAGAAATATTGAGGTAATGCAATCTCCAAAAATTTCCTGAAGATTGTCTTCTATAAGTACCAAAAACAGTATATCCCTTTTTTAGTAAAAATTGTGCAAGATATGCACCATCCTGACCTGTAATGCCAGTAATCAGTACTCTTTTCATAATATTTTACCTTGTATTTACTTTTTAAGGCTATATAATAAATTAATTAAAAGAGAAATTGAAATAATCCAATAAATAAGTAAAATAAGATTTTGAAAAAAATACTCATAACTGGTGCTACAGGATTTATTGGAACTAATCTAATACCGCAATTAATTAAAAATCATAAAATTGTAGGAATATCAAAAAATAAAATAAAGTCTTCAAAAAATTTTAGTTCCTCTAGTGTAGATATTACAAATAAAAATTTAAAAATCAAAAATAAATTTACAGATATTATTCATATGGCAGCATATAGTGATGTCACTTATTGTAATCTCAATCCAACAAAATGTTATGAATTAAACGTAAAATCTACTCAAAAAATGTTAGAAATTGCAAGGAAAAAGGATTCTAATTTTATTTTCTTAAGTTCAAGTCATGTATATGGTAATCCAATTAAACAACCCATTGCAGAAGATTCTTTATACAATCCATCAACACATTATGCTTCAAGTAAAAGAATGAGTGAAATACTATGTGAAACATATGCAAAAACTTATGGTTTAGATATACAAATTGCAAGACTCTTTTCGGTATATGGTCCTAAAAGTCCAAAATCAAATCTAATTTTTAATATTATGAATCAAATAATTAATAATTCAAGAATAATTTTAGGAAATACATACCCAAAAAGAGATTTTATTTTTATTAGTGATGTAATTATGGGTTTAATAAAAATTTTAAATTCAAAAAAGAAAGGATTTCAAGTTTATAATCTTGCAAGTGGTAAAAGTACGTCTGTAGAAAATATAGTAAAAAATTGTTTAACTATATCAAATAAAAAATTAAAAATAGTCTCATCAAAAGAAAAAAGAAGAGAAAATGAAATAATGAATATACAAGCTAATGTTTCTAAAATGAAAAAAGAATTTAATTGGAAAACAGAAATTTCATTAAAAAAAGGACTAGAAATTACATATAATCATTATATTTCAAAAATATAAATAAAAAAATAAACATAGTATAAAATAAATAATTTAATTAAATTTCAATCATTTTTTTAGAACTTAAAGGATGACCTATATGTACACCATTAATTTTTTCACCATATTTTGGAGATCTGTACAAATCTTCAATATCTTTAACTTTAAAATTTTTTATAAGCTCACTTTTACAAAAAAAAGCATTCACTCCATTACTGTCACAACCCAATAAAGTATAATTTTTTTCTAGACTAAGATTTTTTAACGCTAATAAGCTTGCTCCAAAATAATTTGTGCCATCCCATTGAGCATCAGAATCATAAGGTACTACTTTGCTTTGAGTAGGAGGTATAGATGAATTAAATTCAATGACTAATACACGTGGATGAAATTTACTAATTGCTTTCCATACCCAAAAATCATTGTAATCAATATCTATAGATAATAAATCAAAATATTCAGGAACTTGATATTTTTGAAGTAAATTTTCAATGTTTTCAGCAGTAATTCGTTCATTTTTAATATCTAGTTTATAATGTCTCGAACGTTCTTTACGTTTAATTATTTTTTTAGAAAATTTAACATATTTTTTAATATTTTCACTAATTCCAATATTTTTATTCGACCAAGCTTTTTTCAATACTCCTTTCCATTGAATATCTTGATCTGCACCATAATCCATCATTAATCCAGTCCAACCTTTTTTTTCTAAAAGATTAACAGTATTACATTCAAATCCATTTCCTACTCCAAATTCAACAGAAAATTTGTTAGTTGTTCCAATTTTAGAAAAAATATATTCTAAAATTCCATCTTCACCATTTTGAGAGTAAATTTTTTTTTCATGTAAATTAATATCAAATATTTCTGAGTTCATTTTATTATCACAATTCATTATTTAGTATATTTTAACATATCATAAAAATTAGACATTATATTAATTCATTATAAATTTTGATCACTTTTTTAATTTCAATATTTGCATTATAGTTTTTTAAAATTTCATTTTTTAATTTTTTACCTAGATCATTTCTAACATCTTCATTTTTTAAATAATCAATTTGATTTGCTAAATCTTCATTTGTTTTTCCAAGACACACATAATCATTTTGAAAATCAAGATTTCCTATAGGTGTTGTAACTATTGGCATTTGACAAGCTGCTGCTTCAATAAATTTCGTTTTTGAACCTAAATAACAAGCAAATTCTGGATAAGGAGCTAATAAAACACTGCATGTTGTTAAAGTATCAATATAATTATCTACTTGGCCAGTGAATGTTGTATTTTTAAATTGTAATGCATCAAAAAATATTTTATCAGTTGGACCAATAAAAACAAATTCAATATCTGGAAATTTTTGAACAATAAATTGAATCATATCAAAACCATAATAATTTAATTTTCCAGGTAAAAATGGACCCACTAAAGCAATTTTTAATTTTTTACATTGAGTTGGAATATAATTTTCTGGAAAAACGGCATTTCGAACTAAAGTTGCATTTTGAATATTTTTTACTTTATCAAGAATATTTTCTCCAGCACAAATAATATGTTGAGAATTTTTAAAAATTTTAGTTTCTAATTTTTTGTAGTGGTATGATTTAGCTAAAAAAGCCCATCTACGCCAAGAAGAATAAGAATAACCATTTACCATATGTGAAGAAAATACAAATTCAAGTCCATGTGCATCAACAATATATCGATGTTTTTTTAATAATCTACCACTCAATTGTTGAGCATGAATTAAATTATTTGATAAATGAGAAACTTTTTCTTCATTAAATTCATCAATTAATTCAACATTCTCAAAACCATTTTTTTTAAGAGCATTAAGTTCCCATTCAGCCCTATTTCCGCTAGCATCAAAACCATCAATTTTTCTTTCAGTAATCATTGAAACTTTGTTCATTTTTGTATATCATCAGAATAATGATTAAAACCTTCTTCTTAATGATAGGAATATGAATATCATGCTATGGAATTATAAAATTTATTAATATGAAAAAAATTTTTAATAAATTTCTAGTAACATTTTTTTGATTTCTAACTTTGTAATAGGTTTTAAACTTTCAAAATAATTCTTAATATTTTTTGGTTTTTTTGCATTCCTGTATTTTTTTTGTAGAGAAGAATCAAACATAGACGGAATAATAAAAAAATCTTTAGTTTCTAAAACATGTTCTAATTCAAAATTACTTAGAAGATATTCAGTGATTTTCTCACCTGGACGAACACCAATAATTTTTGTTTTAATATTTAATGGTTTTAAATTATAATTAGGAGCTATTGTTTCCTTCATAACATCAAAAAGATCATTTAATAGAATTAGAGGCATTTTTAAAACGAATGTCTCACCACCTTTAGCATATTCAGTTGCTTTTAATATTAAATCAACAGATTGATTTTTTGTCATAAAAAATCTTTTCATATTTTTATCAGTTAAAGTTACAGGACCACCATTTTTAATTTGATTTTCAATTCTTGGAATTATTGAACCTCTTGTTTGTAATACATTTCCAAATCTTACGGATGAAAAAATTGTTTTTGATTTATTATGAAATGATTCAGATGATATTAATTTTTCAGAAAGTAATTTTGTTGCTCCTAAAACACCAATTGGATTTACAGCCTTATCAGTACTGATATTAATTACTTTAGAAACAGATTCTTTAATTGATGCCTTGCAAATATTATACGTTCCAATACTATTAACGGTTAATGCTTCAAATGGATTTAATTCACATCTATCAACATGTTTTAGTGCAGATGCATGAAATACAATATCAGTATCTTGTACAATTGAATTAACAGTTTCAGAATTACGTATATCTCCTATAATATACTCAGTATTTTTTCCAGAAAATTCTAATTCTGTTTCATAAAGAGCATTTTCATCATTACTAAATATTTTAACTAATGAAGCACCTTCAGAAAGTGATTTTTTAACTAATTCCTTTCCAATAGAACCGGAACCACCAGTCACAAGAATAGTTTTTCCTTTTAAAAGAGAAGACATATTTTATTTAAAAATGAATTGCAATAAATTATTTCCTATACTAAATTTAATAGCATATAATTCAAAAACTTTAGATTAAATTCAAGTTGAATAATCATAATAGTGATGAAAAACTCAATTTTGATTACAGGTACAACAGGGTTTATTGGAAAACATTTAGTTAAAAAAATTCCAAATTATAATATGGCAGTAGATCAAAATGGAAAAAAGATAGATTTACGAATTAGAGAAGAAGTATTAAAAATTAAAAGAGTAGATATTGTAATACATTTAGCAGGAAAAATTCCGTCAGAAAAAAATTATTCAAAAAATATATTTTTTGAACATAATGTTTTAGGAACGTTAAATGTTTTAGAATATTGTATTAAAAAAAAAGTAAAGAAAATAATTTTTGTGAGTAGTTATGTATATGGTAATCCAGAAAAAAATCCAATAAATGAGAAAAATAAAATAAAACCTCATAATACATATACAAAAAGTAAAGTTTTATCAGAAGAATTATGTAAAATATATGCAGAAAAATATAAAATAGAAATAATAATACTAAGACCATTTAACATATTTGGGAATTTACAAAAAGATAATTCTCTTATTTCAAATACAATTAAATCAATTAAAAATAATAGTCATATTACAATAATTAATAAAAATGATAAAAGAGATTATTTATTTATTGATGATTTAATTAATGCAATAGTTAAATTAATTGATTATAAATGTAAATTTGAAATTTTTAATGTTGGTTCAGGGAAATCTTACTCGTTTGAAAATGTAGTTCAATTATTTGAAAAAAAAAATAAAAAGAAAATAAAAAGAAAATATAAAACATTTAAAAAAAATAGTATACCTAAAATTCAAGCAGACATTAGTAAAATAAAAAAAGAGATAAAATGGATTCCAAGATACACTCTAGAAGAAGGTATAGAAAAAATTGTTTCAAAAAATACTAAGTAAGCAGAGATTCGTATAAATCTAAATATTTTTTTCCTATATGTTCCCATTCAAAATTTTTAATTAATTCAGATGATTTTTGACCAAAATTTTTAACAAGAATTTTATTTTCAGAAAGATTAATAATTTTTTCATTAATTTCATCAATAGCTTCAGGATTAACAAGAAATCCATTTTCATTATTAATAATTAATTCCTTATTACCACCAACATTAGATGCAATAATTGGAATTCCACAAGCCATGGCTTCTAACATAGTAGTACTAATTCCTTCAGCAAGAGATGGTTGAATTAAAGCAAAAGAACCACGAATTAATGGTATAACTTCATTTTTTGGTAAATATCCCAAAAAATCTATGTTAGAATGATCTTTCGCAGTTTTTTTTACTTCATTTTCTAAAGGGCCAGAACCAACAATTACTAGATGTATGTTTTTTGGCAAAATTTTGGATAAACGAATTAAAGATTCAATTCCTTTTTCTTTTGATAAACGTCCTACAAAGATAATTTGTTTTTCATATTTTTGATTAATATCTAGAGGTAACGAATCAATCTCAATTGCATTTGGGATGTAGTGTGGATGATGTCCTTGATTTGAATAATAATTAAAGGAATCTTTGGATCCAGTTGTGATTGCATCTGCCCAATTTAATGCATTTTCTTCATATTTATTTGATAAATTTTGTGCAGTCTTCCCATGTAACATTCCAATTTGATTACTAAAAATTCCATGAAATGTTACAACTTTTTTAGCTGAACTGCCTTTAAATGCAAGAGCGGCCATTGGATGATGGGCATGAATTATGTCATAATTTTTACTAAATTTTGTTTTAATTAATGCAGATAACATAAAACTTGGATTTTTTAATTTTTTTATAGGAATTGTAAATGTATTATCTGATGAAATTATTTTTACAAAATGATTTTTTGATTCTAAATAATTTGTAAGTCCTTGTACATGTTTAGCTGTTCCACCAATTCCTGATTGTGTAGTTGAAATTATTAGAATTTTCACAAAAGAAAATTAATTGTAAAGCTTAAAAGGTATTGGATTAAAACTTCTGTAATAATATTATTTTTTAGGCACAAATATGATTAAATTATCATCAAGAAAAATAAATTTTAAGAAAATTAAGATTTTATAAATTAATTAAATATAGATAATTAAATTATGGAATATTAGATGGAACATAATTTTGATTAATTTCATAAACAAAAACAAGATTTACTTGTCCATTTTCCTCATTACTAAAACTAGGTGATGAATGCACTAATTTTAGTGGACCGCTATCAGAGAAATATTTTACATCTTCAACATAGAGAGGGTAAAATCCAGGTCTAAATTCATTATATGATTGTCCAGATGTTTGATCATAATATGCAATTGGAGTATATGGAATCATTTGACCTAATAATGTATTATTGAAGAAATTATTATTTACAGTATACAAATCAGAAAACAAATAGTTTTGTACTGGTAATTCAGCTATTCGAATAAACCATTGTGCTTTAGTTTCATCTCCACCAGTACCAAGTATATACAAACGCTCACCTGAATTAGAATAATGGTTTAATCTTTCAGCTGCAACAAATACAACTACATAATTAGCATCCCATTCTTTTAACATATTCCATGCATCATCAGGATTACTAAGAAAAATTTTTGCCATATGTTTAATTCTTGAATCAATTAATGTGGCATTATCAACGAATGTTATCCTATCAGACATTGTAGTAATCCAATATCCGTAATCCCACCACGAAGCAATAATTGCATCTTGAGGAGTATTATTTTTCATCCATTCAAGAGTTTCTAACCAATCATTACCAGGCGCTGCAATATTTCCTCCTCCAGTTAGAATTGTTGGAGGAATATCAAGAACACTAATCCAATTTCCACTACTAGACTCAGGGTATACCAGTGGAATGGTAAATAGAACAAAAATAATTACTACATATGAGATTTTGAATGCATAGTTTTTCATACCAGAAAAATTAATCTTAAAAATTTCTTTAGTTAAAATAGATAAACCAATTGATGCAAGAATAATTAATGATAAAGATGCGAATAATTCTAATCTTACAAATGCAGAACTGATATACACACTAGTGATTCCCAAAATTAGAACAAATGCAATTATGTCTTTTTTTATGAAAATTTCACTTTGAATAACTTTTTTACTTAAAATTATCCAAATTCCAATTCCTGCAAAAATCATATAAATTGAATTAAAAATAAAAGATGATGAAAGATCAGTAGTTGCATGTTCTGAAACTGAATCAGTTAATGGATCCATTGTCAACATGAATGGATTAATTGCATTTAGATAACGATAACTTGGTAAATTAATAAAATTAGAATCTCCATTTATTATCATTAGAGATGAACCAATCACAATAATAAATAATAATAAAATTAATCCATTTCTTGTTTTATTTTTCTCTTTGCTTAATTTTTGAATAAATATACAAGTTATTAGGAAAACAGTAGGTAAAATTAAAGAAAAACCTCCTAAACCAAATACAAATGATAATCCAGGTCTTTCAAAAAGACTTGCAGTTATAAGAAATGTTACTACAAATAATGGGATACTCCAAACTAAAAATTTATGATCTTTACGAATAAACGGTAATACAAGAATAAATATTCCAATTGGAATTATAAAAAATTGGTTTCCCCCCCATGAAGCCATTCCAAAAGTCATAATTACACCTCCAGAAATAATTTTTAAAATTGCGATTTTTTTATTTTCAGATTTTATTCCACTCAAAAAGAAATACAGTCCAAGTAAACCATAAAAAATTCCTAAAGGTTCAGATTTGAACCATCCAGCCATTCCTCTTATAGCAATTGGAAGGGATATTGCAATTAGTAAAGATGAAATTAAACCTGCAGTGGTTCCTGCAAATAATCTAACTAGTGCAAACATTACAAATATAGATAATGAAGAAACAACTAATGGAAAAAGTATAGTAAAATCATATAGACTTGAATTTCCACCAAATATTTGATAAGTTATAGCTGCGGTTATGTGAAGCATAGTTTGAGAAGTTGCTGAAACATCTCTTCCTGTAGGATACCAACTTTTGTCATCATGCCATTCAAAATATTCAGAAAATCCATTTTCTACAATATATCCAGTAGCACGAAAATTGAAAAATGGATCAAATTCATTTAACTCATTTCCATAATCAAGTCCTTGAGATTTTATTGTATAAGATATTGAGAAAGATAGCAACAAAATTCCAATTACAGCAAGATGATGTAATTTGAACTTAAAAGAAGCAGTTTGAAATAATGTAGTATTATTCATCAATAAATAAAAAATTGATTGAACTGTTATTACTCTTTTGAATTAAATTTTACTACATTGTTGCTTGAGATGCATCATGGAACATCTGACTTTTTGCACAGCCAGCAGCAAGTTCATCGCCTGCACCACGTCTCATAAGACCTCTATAAAGACCGTCTTCAAGTTTTACACCTTCACGTTCTTCCCATTCTTCTACAGTAATAGAATATTTCTTTTGAATTCTGTCTCTATACCATTCTGGGATTACATTAAATGCACAGAATGGAACTATTCTAAGATCTGGAGTAACATAGTGAATATCACATCTTTGTAATCTTTCAAGATCTTCATTGTATTTATCTTGGAAGTGCATCATACCAAGGAATAATCCTTTGACGTGCCATGAACCAACTGAATCAAATGATCTCTTCATGAGAATATTACCAAACATTTTTGCTAAATCTAATCCTGCTGGTTGTTTTTTAGTATCAACAAAGCCTTTTAGTTTTCTTACTACTTCAAGCATTGTAAAGTATTTGTTTTTACCAGAACGAATTTCTTCTGCTTTATCTTCAAAGAGTTCTAACATTCCTTGAATATCACAGAATTTAGTTAATGGAACAAATTTCTTTGTATCAGCATCTTCAAAGATGTATGTTCCTGCACCACAAGCAAAGTGAATAGATAGTTCATATTTTGGTTTGCTTGAGAATGCTTCAATTACATTAGTTAGTGGCATACAACTTGGAACTGGGAACCAATCATCAACGGTTACTTGACCATCTGTTTGTTCTTCAATTCTTTGAACACAGTCAGGGACTGTAATTCTGTATTTTTCACGTTCAGATTTACCCATTCTTCCAGTTAATGATACTGGTTGGAAGTTAACGGCGTGAACTACATCCATATTCTTTTGTGCATATCTAATAATTCCACCTAGTTCATGATCGTTAATTGATTTGATTACAGTTGGAACAAATACTACAGTAGTACCTGTTTTTCTACAACTATCAAGAGCATATGGAATTTCCCAATGATTTTTAGGATTTGTTCTTGCAGTTACACCATCAAAGGAAAGATACAAGTTATTACATCCGGCAAGTCTTACTTCTCTTGCTGCTTCTGGATCCATTGCATGTCTAATGCCATTAGTATTCATTTGAATATGGTCAACACCTTCTTCTTTCATAATTTGAATAACATCAGCAATATCTTCTCTGAGCATTGGTTCACCGCCAGTAATTTGCATAGAGTTTCCTGGAATTGGTCTTTCTGCTCTTAGAGTTTTCATCATACCTCTAACTTGAGTATGATCTGGTTCATACATGTAAGCGCCTTCAAGGCCTTTCTTTACATAAAAGAAGCAGTACCAACATGTTAAATCACATCTATTAGTTACAATCATGTTTGCTAATCCACTGTGAGATAAGTGATTTGAACACAAACCGCAATTATTTGGACAAGAACATTTGTCAATCATTACATTTGGAGAATGTGCACCTTTTCCATCCATCCAATAGGTACTGAATTTTTTGTACATTTCATAAGAACCAAAGTATAATTCCTCACACTCACCATGAGTTGGGCAAATTTTTGACATGAAAACTTGACTATCTCGCTCAAAGACTTCAGCATCTAAAATCATATTACAATCAGGACATATACTTTGAGTAAATCTGATAGTAGATTTTTTACCTAAATTTTTACTTGATTGATTGGAAATCTGAATTAGTGCCATGACTGTATATTGAGTTTTCAAAAAACAGTATATAATTTGTTACATACTAACCCCCGTGTGGAATTTAGTAGATACGCGTGAGGGGTTTAAATATCAAAACTGATCGATTAGATCGCATGAGTATATCTGATAAAACAAAAAAATCTTTAGAAAAAATTGGTCTTACTAGTTATGAAATCAAAACATTTTCTACATTACTAAAATCAGGAGAAGTTACAGCATCTGATCTTAGTCAAAAATCAGGCGTTCCATATTCAAAAATCTATGAAGTATTAGGATCATTAGAAGAAAAAGGATGGATCGGTTCAGATGATTCAAGACCAACAAAATATTTTGCAAAATCGCCATCTACAGGAGTGGAAAGTACAAAACAAAAGATGGAAAGTGATTTTTTACAAAATCAAAATATTATTTTAAATGAATTAGTTCCCTTGTATGAAAAAAGTGGAACAAGTGAAAGACCAGACATATGGGTACTTTCAGGAGCAGTTAACATTACTGCTAAAATTTTAGAGATGGTAGAAAGTTGTAGAGATGAAGTAATGATCACATTGCCTGAAGCTGGTGTAGAATTAGTTAAACAGGCGTTACCAAAATTAAGAGCACTTCATGATAAAGGAGTTAAAATTACAATTCTTACATCAGATAAAATAGGTAAAGAAGCAATTACAGCAATTAAAAGAGTTGCAGAAGTTAAAATTAAGAAAGGTTTGTTTGGAGGAGGAATAATTTCAGATAAAAGATATGTTGTAATTTTATTAGGTCCAGAAATTGCAAGTGAAAATTCTTCAGAAGTTGTTGCAATTTGGGCAGATCATACAGGTTTAGCAGGATTTGCACGTCAGTATTTTGAATATTTATTAAAAGATTCAAAAAAGGTATAGTTATGGATATACTCAAAGAAGAAACATTGTTTGTTGGAACTGCAGAAGCAGAACATGTTGAAATGTATCTTAAAGCAATTTGGCACATAAGAGAAAGAGGAGAAGATGTTAAAATTAGTACAATTGCAAAAATGCTTAACATAAGACAGCCAAGTGTAGTTCAAATGTTAAAAAAATTAAATGGTAAAAATCTTGTTGAATATAACAAAGCAGGAGTAAATCTTACAGAAGAAGGAGAAAGAATTGGTTCTAGTATGATGAGAAATAGTCGATTATTAGAAGTCTTGATGGATAGTGCATTAAAAGTAGCAATTGATGAAGAAATGGTATGTGGAATTGAACATCATATGAATAAACAATTTACAGATGCATTATGTACAATGTTAGGACATCCAAGAAAATGTCCACATACTCATGATATTCCAATGGGCGAATGTTGTAATAACTAGTATCCCAAAAGATATATCATATTAAGAATTAGATTTGACATGGCATGTTTTTGTGGTTGTGAAACCTATGTGAAAAATGAAGATGGTTTTAAAATTGCATGTGTAAAATGTGAACACGGACCTCAAAATCATGATGATGCATTTAGAGATGCTGCAAGAAAGAATGAATCACAAAGTCAGAAACGTGATGCAGATTTTGGATAAAATATTATTCTCCAATAATTTTAACTAAAACTCTTTTTAATCTTTTACCATCAAATTCTCCATAGAAAATTTGTTCCCACGGACCAAAATCTAATTGTCCATTTGTAATTGCAACTACAACTTCTCTTCCCATAATCTGTCTTTTTAAATGAGCATCTGCATTATCCTCACCAGTATTATTATGATCATATTGTTCAATGGGTTCATGTGGTGCTAATTCTTCTAGCCATTTTTCATAATCATGATGTAATCCACTTTCATTATCATTAATGAAAACACTTGCAGTGATATGCATTGCATTAACAAGACAAAGACCTTCCTGAATTTTACTTTTTGATACTAATTTTGAAATATCAGAAGTAATGTTAACAAACCCTCTTCGTTTTTTAACTTGAAAAGTTAGATAATCAGTTAAGAATTTCACATAATAACAATACAAATCAAGCATTAAAATCATAAGGCAGGCTCAGAACTCAAGATCCTCATCACTAGTCAGAAGGATAGGGATCATCACAGCCTGCAAGCCAAATTTTAGAGATATTCCTATTGAGTCTTTCAAGAAGCTTGATAAATGGCGAATAGTTAGTCAAGCAAAATGGTCACAATTAGCACTCCATCAACATTAGAAAGTTTTAGAAGATTTATCATATCTAGTACCTGTAAATCATATGCTCCAAGAAGTTATTTGGAAGATTCAGAAGTGTTTGCAGAAAGAGAAGATAATTTGGGTGCAATATACGTTGAAGCTGCAGATAAAGTAACGTTAAAAAAAATTAGAGATATTACATTTATGAATGCAAGAGATGTACTTGGAATTATTTATAATTCAAAAAGTGGAAACACATCTCTAAAATGGCGTCAAATAAGAAGAATGGAAGGTAAAGTAACAGGTGAAGCTTCCCCAAATTCTTTAACAAACTTAGCAGAATCAGGAGTTCTTACTTTAGATTGGGTTGAAAGTTATCTAAAGAAAAAATCACAAGAAGAAAAAACTACTGAAACAACAAAATAAACACTTTACTTTTTGTAAATTATAACAGTATCATGATTACAAAGATAATAGATGAAAATTTAATTTCAGTTATTCCAGAAGATTCAGAAGATTTATTGAATTTACGACGTATAATTAAAGAAAATGATAAAGTGATCGGAGATACAACAAGAGTTTTAAAACAAGATAAAGAATATGCAAGACCAGATAAAGGAGAAAGAATTAAAATTAGAATTGCATTAACTGTAGAAAAAATTTCTCTTGATGAAGTTTTAGATAAATTACGAATTGGAGGGGTAATTTCTGAATCAAGTAATGAATCAGTACCACATGGTTCTCATCACTCATTTATTTTGCAACTTAATGATGGAATAACAATTTCAAAGAAAAAATGGCTACCAGTTGAAAAAAAACTTTTGAAATCAAGTAACAATCAAACAAGTTTTGTTTTAATTGCAATTGATACTGCAGATTGTGGAATTGCAAGATTAAGAGGAACCCATTTAGAATTTATGCCAAATATTTATTCAGGGTCTGGTGGAAAGAGATACAAAACTAATTTCAATATTGAAAAGTTTTTTGAGCATGTACATCAAGCAATAACTTCTATTTTCAAAGAAGGAGATATGATAATAATTTTTGGTCCTGGTGAAACAAAAAAAAGATTTGCAAATCATATTCAAAAATTACAAAAGTATAAAATTCAAGTTGTTGATGGAATTGATTCAGGTGGAGAAGATGGAATTTATACATTTACAAAATCTCAAACAATGCATGAAATAATGTCAGATAGTAAATTAGCAAAAGCTGCATCAATAATTGATGAAATAATGATTCTTGCAAATAAAAAAAGTAAAAAATTTACAATGGGTTATGATGAAACTTTGAACGCAAATCAATTGGGAGCAGTAGAATCAATAGTATTTTCAGATAAAGTGATTCAAGATAATAATGAACAAGAGATAATGAATTTTCTAAATGATGTTGAAAATAAAGGAGTTAAAATTTACAGTGTTGATTCATCTACAGACATTGGATTAAGAGTTACAGGATTAGGTGGAATAGTTTCTTTGTTACGATATTCTTTAGAAACTTAATTTGTTGATTTTATTAACCAATTTAAATAATCTTTATTTATTGAAGTAACATCAATTTCTGCTATTTCTGGAATATCATATGGATGAGTTTCAGCAATTTTTTTTTTGAGTTTAATTTTATTTTTTGTCATAGTTTTGAATATTGCAATATATTCTGATGAATTTTGAATTTTACCATTCCATGAATAAACTGAATCAATTTTTGAAATATTCACACATGCTATAATCTTAGTTTTTACAAGATCATTAGCAATTTTTAGAATTGATTTTTTATTAGGATATGTTGAGATAATCAAGACAGGTTTCATAGTAACCGATAAATGCCTGTACTTTAAAAAATTAACAATTAGTTTGGAACTTGATTTTATTACTGAAAATGCGATAATTTACGTCTTAATGGCTTGGGTAGCTATTTTTGTAACTGCAAAAGCTCTAAAATTAGAAAAATATGGTGTTGAAATTAAGGCATATAGTCTTGTTTACAAAAATAAAAGTGTCAATGATGTTTTAATTCGAATTCTTGGAAGAACAAAACGAGGTATCAAAGTATTTGCAAATGTTAGTGTAATCGCAGGTTTTATTATGATGGGTTTTGCATTTTGGTTTTTACTCAATAATGTTTCAAACTTTTTTGTTGCACAATCAGAATTTAATGAATTAACTGTACTAATTCCAGGAATTACTTTAACTTCAGCACCGGCTATTACTTACTTTTTACTTTCAATTCCAATTGTACTTGTAATGCATGAAGGAGGACATGGAATTGTTGCTGCACTTGAAAAAATTAAAATTAAAACAGGAGGGTTTGCAATTTTTATTGCAATGTTTGCAGGGTTTGTAGAACCAGATGAAGAAGAATTTGAAAAAGCAAAAAAGATTTCAAAATTAAGAGTAATTGGAGCAGGTGCAACATCAAATGTATTATTTGCACTTGTTTTAGGTGCCATATTATTAACAAATCCATTCTTTGCAATGGTAGTACCTGAACCATTATTGAGTATATTTTACGAATTACCAGAAGGTGTTTTGATACTTTCAATTATAGAAAATTCAGGAGCTGAACAAGCAGGATTACTTGCAAATGACATAATCACTACAATTAATGGTATATCTATTTTTAGCCCAGCTGATTTTCCCAGTTTGAATCCAGGAGAAATAGCTAGTGTGTCTGTTCTTAGAGATGGTCAACCATTAGACTTTGGATTAGAAGTTATGCCAGCACCAGATGATCCTGAACGGGGATTAATTGGAATTATGAGAGATAATTCATTTGCATATACACCTGTAATGAATTTCATTGAGTGGAATGATCCTAATGTTTCAATGTTCTTGTTATGGTTATGGATGATTTCATTTTTTATAGGTATAATCAACATGCTTCCATTACCAATTCTAGATGGTGGAAAATTTATTCATATCATTATTGATAAAAGATTTTCAGATAAAGCAGTTAAAGCCACAATGTGGATAATTTACGCATTCACATTTGCACTATTTGGTCTCAATATTGCATTATCATATATGAAATCTGGTTGGTTTACAATCTAAATTACCTAAAGAATAATTAATGAAAAATAATTATTCAGTTTATGACCTGTGATAGATGTAAAAATCAAGCAGCTTATACAAGAAAATATTCAGGTGAGAAGTTATGTTCTCAATGTTTTTCAAAATCCATTGTAAAAAAAACTGCTAAAACTATTTCAAAATATAAAATGATTAAATATAATGAATTAGTTGCAGTTGCAGTATCAGGTGGGAAAGATTCACTAGCATTACTCAAAGTTATTCATGAAATGTCATTAACACATAGTTTTAGAATTAAAGTTATAACAATTGATGAAGGGATTCCAGGGTATAGAAATGAAGCATTAGAAATTGTCAAAAAAGTTTGTAATCAACTTAATGTAGAATATAAAATTTATTCTTACAAAGACCTTTTTGAATTAACACTTGATGAAGCATTAGATTTACGAGAAAATGAAAAAACATCATCATGTTCAATGTGTGGAACGTTTAGAAGACGTGCAATGGATTATGCTGCAAAAGATATTGGAGCAGATGTAATTGCAACAGGTCATAATTTAGATGATACATTACAAACATTTGTCATAAATATGATCTCAGGTGATACAACTAAAGTAGGTTGGATGAATCCAGATACATCTACAAATTCTCTAAGAAAAATAAAACCATTTTGTGAGATTTATGAATCTGAAATTGTTTTTTATGCATTTACAAATAATATGCCATTTCAATCGGAACCATGTCCACACATGAATGAAGGAATAAGAACAGATATTCGTGAATTTTTAAATTCGTTAGAAACTCAACGGAGTGGAATTAAAAATAATTTTTATCAATCTATAATCAAAGTTTCTGAAGTAATGAAAAATTCTGATTCAAATATTAAAGTAAAAACAAATTGTGAAAAATGTGGGAGTGAATGTACAGGTAATGTATGCTCAGTTTGTACCATGGTTTTAAAATTAAAATCAAATCAAACCTAATGCAAATATAACATACCTTCTTAGAAAAAATGGTAGTAGGTAGGATTGGGGTGCTAGCCGTGCCCTATTCTGAAACCGGCTATATGCAGAGATCAGTAACTGTTGGGTAAATCTCTAGATGGGTAATTCCCGCTTGGTGTGCGGAAATGAAATCACGCCGAGGCGGGTGGTTGCAGGACTAGAAATATTCGAAGGAATAACTTCTAAGACCGAACCATCGAAAGGGATGAGGTCCGGGAGGGAGCAATCCTAAGATGGGGCATCCACGCTTCCTCGTCTACGTGGCGGATCTTGTACGCCTTGAAATGGGGCTATTCGTCTAGACTGGAACCAACGGATCTACTACCTTTATAATTAAAATTAAATTTGCAGGGTTATGGATGGATTAATTTCATTTGGAAATAAAAGAAATTATGAAGATTTTAAAAAACAAATTCCAGTATCAGTGTTACCTATGTTTGATTCAATTAGAGAATTCTGCTTCAATTTAGGTGAAAATGTCTTAGAAGATGTTAGAATGCATAGAGTTGTTTTTTGTAAATCAATGACATTTAGATGGTTTCTTGATGTACAACCAGAAAAAGAAGGTGTAATAATTAAAATTCAAAAAAGTAGAAAAGACCCAATCCAAACTATTCAAATTAAAAAAGATCAACAAATTTCAGAATTTACTGAATTATTCAAAATAGCATATGAAAATATCCATTAATACAAAACATCAAATTTTGTAAATTTATTATCAAATTTTTCATTATGAATTTCAACATTTTCAACTATTGCATTTGCAGGACCATCATGAGCCCATTTTACAAGTATAGAAATATTTTCTTCAGTACCTTCTAAAAGGCATTCAACACGACCATCTTGAAGATTTTTTACCCATCCAAAAATATTATTTTGTATAGATTTAGCTTTTAGACTCTGACGAAAAAAAACTCCTTGTACTCTACCTGTTACAAAAAGTCTTATACATTGATTAGACATTGATAGAAAATTTGAGAAACTTATTAATCAATTTTAGCTTTAAAGAAAAACTACTTTCTTTCTTTAATTCTAGCTCTACCAGTTTTTCTGGCAGCAATACTTCCGACCTTTGCGCCAGGAGGTGCATCTCTAGATACAGTAGAACTTTGTCCAACGTGTTGATGTCTACCACCACCGTGTGGGTGAACATATGCTGCTTGTGCAACACCTCTAACAATTGGATATTTCTTTCCTTTAGCTTTAAAACTACGCCATTTGTTACCGGCACTCATAAAGTGACGTTCAGTTGCTCCTCCACCAGAAAGAGTACCAATCATAGCTCTATTTTTTGGATTAAGAGTTGCAAATTTACCAGAAGGAAGTTTAATTGTAACACCATCATCACCGTGAGAGAAAATAGTTGCATCAGTTCCTGCAGATTTTACTATGGCGCCACCGTCTCCAAAATGTCTTTCAATATTACAAACAATAGTTCCATCAGGAATATTTTGAACACTAATCACATTTCCTTTTTCAATTTTTGATTTTAAGCCAAATTCTAAGGATTCGCCTACTTTAGTTCCAAGAACTGCTGGAATAAATGAAACAGAACCATCTTCAAATCTAACTTTAGATAGCGGTGCTTCTCTTCCACGCTCATGAATTAGATCTATAATTTCACCAGTATGATTTTCTGCAAGTGGAAAACGTGGATAAGTAGCAGTTTTTCCTACTTTACCAGTAGAAGTTGATCTAAATTGATTACCTCCACGGCCTCGTCTACGTACTAATGGTCTTTTACCCAAGTTGATCGTTTCCAATTGAAAAGAGAATTTTAAGCTTTGGTATGTATTATAATATGAAAGAATTACCACAAAGGTATAAAAATTAGATTAGAGGTTCTTTGTATATGAGTCAAAATGCACTTTCTCTCAAAGTTCTTGAAGCATATACAAGAGATGTCGGAAGAGGGGTAGCAAGAATTGATTATGATTCAATGGATACTCTAAATGCATCAACAGGTGATGTTATTGAAATTAAAGGTAAAAGAAGAACAGTAGCAAAATGTCTTCCACTTTATCCATCTGATGAGGGTAAAGGAATAATCAGAATTGATGGACTTGGTAGAAATAATTCAGGTATAGCAATTGGTGATACAATTTCAGTTAGAAAAATTAAAGCAGTTGCTGCTGAAAAAGTAGTAGTTGCACCATTAGAAGCAATTCCTCCAATAGATGAAAGATATCTTGCAGATGCATTAGAAAGTGTCCCATTAATCAAAGGTGACAATGTAATGGTTCCATACTTTGGTGGACGTTTAACATTCCAAGTAATTGGTGTAACACCAGCAGCTGATGCAGTTTTGATTACACAAAAAACAGTTTTCCATATTGCAGAAAAAGGTGAAACACTACGTGGTGTTCCTCAAGTTACCTATGAAGATATTGGTGGCATACATAATGAAATTAAAAAAGTAAGAGAGATGATTGAACTTCCATTAAGACATCCTGAAATTTTTGAAAAGTTGGGTATTGAAGCTCCAAAAGGTGTTTTACTTTATGGTCCACCAGGAACTGGAAAAACTTTACTTGCAAAAGCAGTAGCAAATGAAAGTCAAGCACATTTCATTAGTATATCAGGTCCAGAAATAATGAGTAAGTTTTATGGTGAAAGTGAAGCTAGATTAAGAGAAATTTTTAAAGAGGCAAGAGAAAAAGCACCATCAATAATTTTCGTAGATGAAATTGATTCAATTGCACCAAAAAGAGAAGAAGTTACAGGAGAAGTAGAACGTAGAGTAGTATCACAAATGTTATCATTAATGGATGGATTAGAAGGAAGAGGAAAAGTTATTGTAATTGCAGCAACAAATAGACCAAATGCAATTGATCCTGCACTTAGAAGACCAGGTAGATTTGATAGAGAAATTGAGATTAAAGTTCCAGATAAAAAAGGAAGAAAAGACATTCTTGCAATTCATAGTAGAAATATGCCTTTAGCAGCAGACGAGCAAGAATATCCAGTAGATATTGATAAAATTGCTTCAGTTAGTCACGGATATGTTGGTGCAGATTTAGAATATCTCTGTAAAGAAGCAGCAATGAAATGTTTGAGAAGATTATTACCAGAACTTAATTTAGAAGAAGAAAAACTTCCACCTGAAACATTAGATAAATTAATTGTAAATCATGATGATTTTACAAAAGCATTGATTGAAGTTACTCCATCTGGAATGAGAGAAGTATTCATTGAAAATCCAGACATAAAATGGGAAGAGGTTGGAGGTTTAGAAGATGTTAAACGAGAATTGCAAGAAGCAGTAGAATGGCCAATGAAATATCCAGGGTTGTACGATAAACTAGGACATAATATGCCAAGAGGTATCTTGCTTCATGGTCCAAGTGGAACTGGAAAAACTTTACTTGCAAAAGCAGTAGCAACACAAAGCGAAGCAAATTTCATTTCAGTGAGAGGACCTGAACTACTATCAAAATGGGTAGGTGAATCAGAAAGAGGAATTAGAGAAATTTTCAAAAGAGCAAGACAATCAGCTCCTTGTGTAGTATTCTTTGATGAAATTGATTCAATTGCACCAATTAGAGGAGCAGGTGGAGAAACCGCAGTTACTGAAAGAGTTGTTAGTCAATTACTTACTGAATTAGATGGTATGGAAAATATGCATGGAGTTATAGTTTTAGCTGCAACAAATAGAGCAGATATGATTGATCCAGCATTATTAAGACCAGGAAGATTTGATAAAATTATTCAAATTCCACTTCCAGATAAAGAAAGTAGAAAGAGTATTTTGAAGATAAATGCAGAAAAAATACCAACAATTACCGAAGCAAGTGATCCAAAACATGTTGACTTTGAAAAACTTTCAGAAATAACTGATGGACTTAGTGGTGCAGATACAGCATCTATTGCTAATACTGCAGTATCATTAGTAATACATGAATTCTTAGATTCACATCCAGATGTAAAAGATATTGAGAAAACCACTATTGATGCTAAAGTTACAATGAAGCATTTTGAAGAAGCAGTTAAGAAAGTTAGAGAGCAAAAAGACCTAAAGTTGGGCGAAAAACTAGTAGCTTCCTATTACAGGTAGTTTTAATAAAATAGTAAATCTAATTCTCATAAATGTCAGAATATACAGGATACAATGGAAATTCATTAGAATTTCTTAAAACAAATAAAATTTTAGTTGGTGATTCTGTAAAAATTTTGGCGGATATTACATATTCAGGAATAGTAATGCCAAGATATGAACACAGTGATGATAAACATATTGTTTTAAAATTAAAAAGTGGATATAACATAGGTCTAGAAATTAACAAAATTATAAAAATTGAGAAAAAGGTATCAATAGGGAAAAAAATTGAGAAAAATCAAGAAGTTGAAAAAAATGATAATCTACCAAATATTTTATTATTATCAACTGGAGGTACAATTGCAAGTAAAATTGATTACAGAACAGGTGCTGTTACACCAGTATTAACAGCCGAGGAATTAAATTCATCAGTTCCAGAACTTGGTGAAATCGCAAACATTGACACAAAAGTACTATTTTCAGAATATTCTGAAAACATTATGCCTAAACATTGGTTAAAAATTGCTGAGACAATAAAAAAATATAGTCAATCAAATTATGCCGGAATAATTATTGCTCATGGAACAGATACTATGCATTATACTTCATCATATCTTTCTTTTTCACTGGCAGGTTTTCCAATACCTATAGCATTAGTTGGATCACAAAGATCATCAGATCGTGCATCATCAGATGCAGCATTAAATTTAATCGGAGCAATAAAATTTCTTATTGAATCTAAAACAAATGGAATCTACATAGCAATGCATCAAGATGAAAATGATGAAACAATTGCATGTCATATTGGTACACGTGTAAGAAAAAATCATACTAGTAAAAGAGGAGCATTTCAAACAGTAGGTAATGATCCAGCATTTTTAATTGTAAATAATGAAATTCATAAAAATATTAAAACAGAATTTTTTACAGTAAATAAATTTGATCCTAAAATAAAAATAAATGAAAAAGTTGCTTTAGTAAAATATTACCCAGGATATAATCCAAATTTGTTAAAAAATATAATAGATTTAGGATGTAAAGCAATAATTTTTGAAGGTACAGGGTTAGGGCATATTGGAGAGAATATGTATCCAGTAGTAAAAATAGCAAATGAAAAAGGAATTTTCATGGGAATGACTTCACAATGTATTGATGGTAGGGTAAGAATGACAGTATATGAAAGTGGTAGAGATCTATTAAATCTAGGAATAATTCCACTTGAAAATATGATTCCAGAAATTGCATTAGTTAAAGCAATGTGGGTAACAGGAAATACTGAAAAATATGATGAAATTAAAAAAAATATGCTTAAACAAATTGCATCAGAATTTACAACATAATAGGTGCTAATATGGAAAAATTTTCAATAAAAGATGTAGGTGTAAAAGTAGGCTTGGAAATTCATCAACAGCTCAAAACTAATAAAAAATTATTTTGTAATTGTTCTCCAATTGAATCAGAGGATTACTCTCTTAAATTTCAAAGAAAATTACGAGTTTCTAAAAGTGAATTAGGTGAATTTGATCCTGCTGCATTATTTGAAAGTAAAAAATCAAAAACTATCATGTATTATGCAAATGAAGAAAGTAGCTGTTTGGTTGAACAAGATGAAGAACCACCACATGAATTAGATAAAGATGCAAGAAAGATTGCATTAATTATTGCTGCTGCATTAAAATCAAATATTTTTAGTGAGATTTATCCTATGAGAAAAACTGTAATTGATGGTTCAAATACAACTGGATTTCAACGTACAATGCTAATTTCACAAGGTGGATTTTATAATTCAGGGGAAACAAAAATTGGAATTCAATCAATTTGTTTAGAAGAAGATGCAGCAAAAATTTTAGGAGAAGAGGGTAGTATTAGAAAATTTGGATTAGAACGTTTAGGTGTTCCATTAGTTGAAATTGCAACAGATCCTTTTGAAGTAGATTCAACAGAAATTAAAAAAATAGCATTATCCTTAGGGAGAATTTTGAGAAGTACAAAAAAAGTAAAAAGAGGGTTAGGATCAATCCGACAAGATGTTAATGTATCAATTAGAGATGGAAAAGGAGTTGTAATTGAAGTTAAAGGAGTTCAACAATTAGATCAATTAGAAAAAGTTGTAGAATATGAAGCAAAAAGACAACATGGGCTATTAAAAATTTCAAAAAAAATACAAGAAAGTAATTGGTCATTTGATAATGAAAATAAAAAAGATATTACAGAATTATTTACAAAATGTAATTCAAAAATTATTCAAAATGCTATAAAGAAAAATCAGAAGATATTAGCTGTTTCTTTTAAGAATATGGCTGGAATATTTGGATATTTACCCTATGAAGGTATCAGATTAGGAAAAGAAGTAGCTGAATTAGTAAGATTTTTTGGAATTGGTGGAGTTTTTCATTCAGATGAACTACCAAACTATGGTATAGAACAGTCAGATTTAGAAGAATTAAAGAATTTTTTAAAAATTAATGAAAATGATGCATTTTTAATTTTAGCATCTCCTGAAGAAAAAATTCATACAATAATAGATCAAATTATTTTAAGAATAGAGCATATCAAAAATCAGGGCATACCAATCGATACAAGATTAGCTACTCAATCTGGTGAAACAAAATTTCTTAGACCAAGACCAGGAGCTGCACGAATGTATCCAGAAACAGACATTCCTCCAATAATTATTAGTAAAGATGAATTAATGGATGCAGAAAAAAATATTCCAAAATTATGGGATGAGTCAATTAAAGAAATAGAAATAAAATATGAAATGAATTCACAGCTTGCAGAACAAATTTTTGATTCTAAATATATTGAATTATTTGAGAATATAATTGAAAAAATTAAAACAAATCCAACATTTGTTGCATCAATTCTTTGCTCAACAATTACAAACTTAGAAAGAAAAGGATTAGATTCAGATTTATTAAAAAATGAAGATATTTTTAAATTATTTAAATTATTAGAAAAAGGTGAAATTGCAAAAGAATCATTTGAAATAATATTTGAAAATATAATGTCAAAAAAATCAAAGAGTGTAGAGGAAGCCATGAAAAATACTTCAATTGAATCCATTAATGAAGAAGATTTGGATGAAATTATCAAAGAAATAGTAGATAAAAATCAAGAAATTATTAAAAATCAAAAAGAGAGAGCAATGGGACCATTAATGGGAATTGTAATGAAAGAACTTAGAGGTAAAGCCTCTGGTGAAATAATAAACAAACTTCTTTTAAAAAATATTAAAAAAAAATTAGAAGATAATTAACTAAAACTACCAGGAATGGAATTTAAACCACAAATTTCTAAAAAACAAGAATCTGAATATGATATCATGGTAATTATGTCGAGTAATTCCCGAATTATGAATTTAAAAATAACTTCTTTATTATACAAGAAAATTAAATATTAAATTGATTAAGTGATAAAATGGAATTTAGAGAAATTTATTGTACAAGTTGTAAAAAAGTAATTGGACGCTATAACATAAAATTTTACAGTGAAGATAAGATTGCCGAATTAATGAAAACAAGCCATGTAACTCATGTTAGAAATGGACATCAAATAAACATTAGAAAGTTTGTAAAAAATTAATATGATTTGATTATTTCAATTGCTTCAGAAAGATTTGAAATTCTAAATAATTTATCATTAGAAATATGCTGATTCCAGGGTTGTGAATATAAAATCACTTTTTTATTATTTTCAAGAAATTTTATTGCATTCAAAGGTGAATCATCAATAAATATATCATAATCTAAATCAGCTTTCATTGGACCATCAATTACTGATACATAATTATTATATGAAATATCATGATAGTTTAACCAATTTTTTACAAAAGAATCAGTGGAACGTTCTCTAGCAGTTACAATATCTACTTGACCAAGAATTGAAAGATTTTTTGTAATATCTGATAAATTCTTTTGTGTAGTAGGAATGGATTTCCAATTTTTCCAACAAGAACTTAGTTCGGAATAAAAATCAAATGGATTAATGTCAAATTTTTTCCAAAATTCCCAATTAGTAACTTGATTTTTAGAAATATGTGGTCTAATTGAATTACTATAATTTATCCAAGATTCTATTACGTCTGCAAGAACTCCATCAACATCTAATGCAATTTTCATTATTATCAACTAATCAGAAGTTTTTTGAAATTCATCTAAAAGGTTTTTTTGATGTTTATTGAGTTTTTTAGGAATATTTACGACCATTCGAATATACTGATCTCCAGTTCCTCTTGAATTGATATGAGAAACTCCTTTTCCTTTTAATTTTATTATTGTATTAGGTTGACTTCCAGAATCAACTTTAATTTTTTCATTTCCTTGTAAAGTTGGAACACTAATTTCACAACCTAACGCAGCATCAATCATAGAAATATCTTGATCATAGAAAATATCTTTTCCATCTCTATTGAAATATCTATGAGGTTGTACTTTAACTCGAATTACTAAATCTCCATTTATTCCATCTGGAATTTCATTTCCTTCATTAGAAACAATATAGTCACCTGAATCTATTCCAGGTGGAATTTCAAAATCAACTTTTTTAGTTCCTTTAACTCGTCCTTGTCCTTTACAATTACTACATGGTGTTTCGATCATAAAACCTTCACCCCTACAACTAGGACATGGTGCAGCAGTTACAAATGAAGCAAATCCCATATTACGAGTTTGTCTTACTTCTCCTTGACCGTTGCATGTTGTACATGTTTTTTTATTAGTACCAGGTTTACAACCAGAACCCTGACAATTATCACATTTAATCTGTTTTTGTAAATTAATTTCCATTTTTTTCCCATGTAACACATCTTCTAATGTTACTGTTGTTTGGTAAAGAAGATCAGATCCACGTTGTTGTTGTTGGGTAAAACCTCCAGCTCCACCACGGCCAAAAATTGATTCAAAAATATCATTAAAACCACCACCGCCTCCTTGAAAAATATCTTCACTGCTGTATCTACCATCCACTCCTGCATGACCATGTTGATCATAGGTTTGTTTTTTTTCAGAATCTGAAAGAACAGCATATGCTTCAGAAATTTCTTTGAAATGTTCTCCAGCATCTGCAGATTGATTACGATCAGGATGAAATTTTAATGCTAATTTTCGATATTGATTTTTTATTTCATCTGAAGAAGAAGTTTTTGTAACCCCTAAAACTTCATAATAATCACGTTTTGCACTCATGAGTTATTTGTTCATTATAATTACACTATAAATGATTAAATTCGAAAAAATTAGTTAGTTTTAGTTTCTTCAGTTGAGTCTGATTTGGTAGTTTGTCCATCTGTACCTTGTTGTCCATCTGTACCTTGTTGTCCATCTGTACCTTGTTGTCCATCTGTACCTGGAGGTGGTGTAGCATTTTTGTAAAGTTCTGTAGTTACTTCGTTAACTAAAGTTTGAAGTGCTTCAAGCTTAGGTTTTAATTCAGATGGTTCTTTATCCAAAACTTCTTTCACTTCTTTTACTGCATCAGTAATTTTAATTCCTTGTTCTTGTGAAATTTTATCTTTTAAATCATGATTTACTAATTTTTCAGTAGTATAGATATAACTCTCAGCTTCGTTTTTAATATCAATTTTTTCTTTCTTAATTTTATCTTCATCAGAAAACTTTTCAGCATCTTCTTTTAATTTTTCAATTTCTTCTGGAGATAATTTTGAATTAGATTCAATAGTAATTTTTGCTTCTTTTTGTGTACCAAGATCTTTTGCTGTAACATTGATAATTCCATTTGCATCAATATCAAATTTAACTTCTATTTGTGGAACTCCTCTTGGAGCGGGTGGTAAATCGGTAAGATTGAAACTTCCTAATGAAACGTTATCAGTTGCCATTGGTCTTTCTCCTTGAACAACATGAATAGTTACAGCTGTTTGATTATCAGCAGCTGTTGTGAAAACTTTACCTTTAGAAGTTGGAATAGTTGTATTTCTTTCAATTAGTGGTTCCCTTACACCACCTAATGTTTCAATTCCTAATGTTAAAGGTGTTACATCTAGTAAAACAATATCACTGGTTACATCACCAGCAATGATTCCTGCCTGAATTGCAGCACCCATTGCAACCGCTTCCATAGGATCAACACCAGATTCAGTTTCTTGTCCAACAACTTCACTAACAAATTTTTTGACTAAAGGAATTCTTGTTGGTCCACCTACCATGACAATTTTATTAATATCAGAATTTGATAATTTTGCATCTTCTAATGCTTTTATTATTGAAGGCTTACATCTATCAACAATTGGTCCAATTAATTCATCTAATTTAGCTCTTGTAATTCTTAATTCAAGATTTTTAGCACCTGCAGAAGGATCATGTGCAATAAATGGTAAATTTATATCAGTTTCCATAACTGTGGATAATTCAATTTTTGCTTTTTCACAAGCCTCTCTAATTCTTGTCATTGCAGTTGAATCAGAAGTTAAATCAACACCCTCCTTTTTCTTAAATTCATCTACAACATAATCAATTAGAACTTTATCCATATCCGTTCCACCTAATTTAGTATCTCCAGATGTACTAAGTACTTCAAAGACACCACCACCCATTTCCATTATAGTGACATCTAATGTACCACCACCAAAATCAAAAACGAGTATTTTCATATCTTGTTTAGCTTTATCTAATCCAAATGCCAAGGATGCAGCAGTTGGTTCATTAATAATTCTAACAACATCAAGACCAGCAATAGTTCCAGCATCTTTAGTAGCTTGACGTTGATTATCATCAAAATATGCAGGAACTGTAATTACTACTTTTTCAATTGGTTCGCCAACAAATGCTTCTGCATCTTTTTTAATTTTTTGAAGAATAAATGCAGAAATTTGTTGAGGTTTGTATTGTTTATCTAAAATTTTAAAAGTTTCATCAGAACCCATTTTTCTTTTAGCAGCGACAATAGTATTATCTGGATTTGTAACAGCTTGTCTTCTAGCAGGCTCACCAACTAAAAGTTCACCATCCTTACTAAATGCAACAACAGATGGAAATGCTTTACCACCAACAGTTGCTCCCTCAGCAGCTGGAATAATAGTTGGTTTTCCACCCATTACAACTGCTGCTGCAGAATTACTTGTTCCTAAGTCAATACCAATAATTTTAGTCATTTTTATCATTATCCTCTTTTTTTGAAATTTCTACTAGCGTAGGTCTTATGGTCTTCTCATGAGAAATATATCCCTTCCTGATCTCTTTAGTGATTGTATTATCATCTAAAGTAGGATCAGAGATTATAGAAATAGCCTCATGGAAATTTGGATCAAAAATTTCACCTAATGCCTCAATAGGTGTAACATTATATTTTTGCATTAGTGATTCCATGTTTTTTAAAATCGAATTTAAACCATCTGCATTAATTTTACTTTCAGATATTACTTCTTTAGCTCGTATAAAATCATCATAAATTTTGATAAAATCCAACATAAATTCATTAATTTTAGAATTAACACCATATTCAATATTAGATTGTGTTTTTTTACTAAGATTTTGAAAATCTGCTAATACATG
>JAONQT010000007.1 GCA_028448965.1 Candidatus Nitrosopumilus sp.
AAAATAGAAAATGGCATCAAAAAAAGGAATTATGATTACAGCAATAATTTTAGCAGCAATTACAGGTGCCAGTTTCCTATTATGGGTAATCCCACAAGAAAATGATACAACTTTCATAGTAACAGATTACGAAGGATATCTTAATGGAGTAAAAAACATCCATGAAGTTTTACAAGAATCAATAGATATTGAGTACCAGAATCTTCAAGATGGAAAGATTTCACCAATAGACTACATTACAATTACAGAGGTAACATCATCACAGGTGACTACACAAATTAGTGAATTTATAACTTCAAAGCCTTCAGAACAATGGCAAGAAAGTTACATCAGCTACATGAATGGAATGAAGAAATTTAATGAGTATATTTTAGAAACTAAAGTATTAGCAAATCAAATTGAAAATAGAAGTTTAGATGAAGAAATTTTACAGACAGTGAATAAAATAGAATCAATTAAAGCAGAATCTATAGAATACATCAAAAAATCAAATGAGTTAAGACCCTAGGCTCAAGACCGAATTTTACTAATCATAATTGTTGGAAATCATTAAAAACTAATTGTATCTAATGAATTATAATGTCACAAAGATCTAGTAAAGTACAAAAAGATGTTAGTAAATCAACAGCTAACAAATTAGTAGTAATTTGTGTAGATAGAGATGACGATGTAGGAGAAAAAACAGGAATCAGTACTCCAGTAATAGGAAGAGATGCATGTATAGAGGCAGCACAAAGATTAGCATTAGAGGATCCAGAGGATGCAGATTCTAATTCAATATTTGCAGCAATTAAAACATATGAAGATTTAATCAGTAAAGGTTACCAAGTTGAAGTAGCCACTATTACAGGTGTTAAAAATAGAGGAGTACAAGCAGATGAAAAAATACTACGTGAAGCAAAAATGATATTAGAAAAATTTCAAGCAAATGGGGCAGTAATTGTTTCTGATGGAGAAGATGATGAAAGTGTAATTCCAGTTATTCAAAATGTTTTACCAGTTGTGTCAGTGCAACGGGTAGTAATGAAAGTGAGTAGAAGTGTAGAGTATTCTTATGCAGTTTTTGGAAAATATCTAAAAATGCTTGCTTATGATACAAAATATTCAAAATTCTTTTTAGGAGTCCCAGGAATTCTTTTGTTAATAGGAGGTATTGCAACTGTTTTTGGATATACTGCAGAAATATTTGCAGTTCTTGTAAGTATTTTAGGTGGAGCATTTTTAATCAGAGCATTTGACATAGATAGAGCATGGTCAAGCTGGTCAAAACCTACACCGACAGGTTTTATCAGGATGTTCACAATGGTTACAGGAGTATTGTTAATTCTATCATCAGTACCAGCTGGAATTAGTACAATTGATTCAGAAATAATTGAATCAAATGGAGGAGTCATTGAAAGTATGTCAAATCAAATAGGAATAGGACAGTTTGTAGGAGGTTCATTACCAATTTTATGGATTGGTCTAGGAGCTATATTTGCTGGGACATTACTAAGTAATTGGATAGGAGGGATTCCTAGACAAATCAGTGACATTTTAAGAATAATTGTTTTAATTTCATTATATCCAATTATTGCACAGTTTACCAACATAATGATATTTGACGAGAGTTCATTCACATTAATTCCACCATTATTAGGAGGATTAGCAGTAACATTAGTTTCAGCTACAATTCTCTTTAAGAAATATAGAAAACAAAAAGATCAAGAAATGGTTTCAGACTAAATTCTTTAATTTTTATAAGAATTTTAAAAAACACTGATATCATCAAACATTCATAAATTTTCAAAGGAAAATGAGTAAAATAAAAGACGTAGTTTTGCAATTGTCAGGATTATACAAAATATATGGTAAAAAATTAGAGAATGAAATTAAAACTGGAGATATTCCCAATCATATTGCATTAATTTTAGATGGAAATAGAAGATGGGCTAAACGACATTTAGCAATTAATAAAAAAGGACATTGGAAGGGAGCAGACGCTGTTGAAAATTTACTTGATTGGTGCGAAGAATTTAATATAAAAATTGTTACACTTTATGCATTATCAGCAGAAAATTTAGATAGGAAAGATAATGAACTGGAAGATCTTTTTGAATTAATTCGAATGAGATTAGAAAAATTATACAATGATCCTAGAATCCACAGATGTGAAATGAGAGTTAAAGCAATAGGAAGAATTGAGCTATTACCTGAATCAATCAAAGAAGTATTACTACGATTAGATAATGTAACAAAAAACTATGATAATTATTTTCTAAATATTGCATTAGCTTATGGTGGTCAGTATGAATTGGTGGATGCTGTAAAGAAAATTGGAGAAAAAATTAAGGATGGAGATTTAAAAGTAGAGGAGATTACAAAAAAAGAGATTGAATCAAATCTATATACATCACATTTACCACAATCAGAGCCAGATATGATTTTACGCACATCAGGTGAAAAAAGACTAAGTGGATTTTTAATGTGGCAAAGTGCATATAGTGAATTAATTTTTATGGATATTTTTTGGCCAGAGTTTAGAAAGATTGATTTAATGAGAGCCATCAGAACATTTCAGGAAAGGAAGAGAAGATTAGGAAAATGATAGAAGAAACATCTGCAGGGATTGTAATATTTAGAAAAGAAGAATCCAAAAGGTTATTTTTATTATTACATTATCCATCAGGTCATTGGGATTTTGTAAAAGGTAAAATGGAAAAAGGTGAATCAACTCATGAAACAGCAATTAGAGAAACTAGAGAAGAAACAGGTATTACAGATATAACATTCACAGAAAATTTTGAAGAATGGATTGCATATAATTTCAAATATCAAGGGGAATTAGTTCAAAAAAAAGTGGTATTCTTTTTAGCTGAAACAAAAACTAAAGAGATTAAAATTTCACATGAACATAGTGGGTATGCATGGATGGACTATAATTCATCAATGGAAAAAACAACATTTGATAATGCAAAAACAGTACTAACAAAAGCAGAAAAATTACTTTCTAATACTTTGTGAGTGTAATTCTTTTGCTATTGTAATAGGATTTTTAGCATTCAAAATAGTTCTACCTACAATTAAATAATTAGTGCCAGATGAAATTACTTCTGATGCATTTCCACCTTGAGTACCAACACCAGGTGAAAAAATACTTAGATTTTTTCCTGCTTGTTTAGAGCAATATTGTATAATTTTTGGAAATGTTGCACCAACTACAATACCATCAACTTTTGCAGTTAGTGCCCAATTCAAAAATAATTGGTACAATTGTTGTTTTTTACCCATTTTAATTTCCATATCATAAGATAATTTAGCCTCAGGAGCACTCATGTGACATAAAGTAATAACACCTTTCTGTTCTTTGTGAGATGATTTTACTAAATTCTTCAAACTATCTAATCCCATGATAGGATTTGCTATTACTGCATCAAATCCCAAATTCCATAAATGTTCAGTTGTCACACGATTAGTGTTTCCAATATCATTTAGTTTGATATCAGCAATAGTTTGTAATCCGTAATCATGTGCTATTTTATTGATTTTAATAATTTCTTCAGCACTTAAGGGAAGAAGTAGATGGAAATTTAGTTTTATTCCACAAAGATATGGATTTAGTTTTTTAATATTTTGAATTGTCTTATTTTGTAAATTTTTTTCTGAAGAATCATAGTCATTAGCAAGGATTACCTTACCATTGCTTTTTGAAATCTGAGAAAGTCTAGTTTTGAAGGTGGCCATAATCAACTAGTGGGTGAGTGTCCTTCAATTTTATTATTTTGATGTAAGAATATCCATGTTCAGATGGATTTGGAACAAAAGTTGGTTCAATTCCATTTGTTGTAGAAAATTTTACAAATGGGTTTCCAGGATCGCTATTCAAAACTACATGACAAAAGTAAGAAGTTCCTTCATCATTAAAATTCATAAAAACACCAAGAAGCCATTTGTTCTTATGTGGGAATAAAAATAGAGGGAAAGGAACATCATCAAAACCCCATGTAAGTTTTGCAAGACTAGAAAGATCTTCTAATTCAATTGGTTGATATCTATCAAGAGTTCCATTACCAGGTTGTAGTGTTTTTGGAAGAGACTTAATTCTAATAATTGGTGAATAAAGTTTACTAGAATCAGAAGTCGAATCTACAATATTAGATTCCTCTTTTCCAGATTTTAATCCATAACAAAGGTAATCTCCACTACTTTCTAAAGGAGTGTAGTAAACAATTGGTTTTTTCTGTAAAACATCCATTTGTACAGACAGAATTTTTTTACCATCATGATTATGAGAAAAAGATACACGAGGTGCACGTTCAAGTGCACAAACTAATCTTGTAAATTCTAAAGTTGAATGAACTTGTATGTAACGAGGTAATTTATCAACAACAGGGGTTTCTAATTTGTCCACAAAGATTTGCAACATATTATCAAATTAAACTTATCCAAAAAATTGGAGCCTAGTTTCTTCTATCAACAACATCATTGATTGCAGGACCAGTGCCAATAATTGTTACAGGCGTGTTTAATTTATTTTCAATATTTTTGATAAATGATTTAGCATCAACAGATAATTCATCATAAGAAGTTTTTCCAGCGCAATCAGTAAAAAGAACATCTAGTTTTGTAATTGAAATTTGTGTTGCACCATTAAGCATGATTGCACGCTTAGCTAAATCAAAATCAAAATCAGCTGCACGTCTTTGACGACCTGTAACAGTTCCAAATTCAGACCAATTTTTCTTTTCTGCATCTTCCAAGGATAGTTCTTTATCTAAAGGACCAGTTCCAACACGAGTAACATAAGATTTGAAAACAACAATCACTTCATCAACTTTTGTAGGACCTAAACCAACATCAGCGCAAATTCCAGAAGCAGTTACATCTTTTGAAGTTACAAAAGGATACGTTCCATGCCATAAAGAAAGAAATGTTCCTTGAGTTCCTTCAACTAGAATATTCTGATTTGCATCTAATACTGAATTTATCTCCTGAGGGACATCAACAATTAATGATGATAATGAATCAAAATCTTTTGCCATTTTTAAAATACGCATTGCTCTATCAGAATTTGCCGGACCAGTTCCAGAACCAGTACTACCAATTTTTTCTTTTAATTCACCTTTAGAATCTCTTATCAAATGCGATTCTTCAATTATTCCACAGTGTTTATCAATAAATACACGACCAGATGCATCAAAATCTTGAATTTCCTTATGAAGTACTTTAGGATTAATTACAACACCAGGTCCAATCATAACTTTAGCATTTTTATTTAGAAATCCACTTGGAAGCATTCTAACTTTGTATACTTTATCACCATCCATGATAGTATGACCTGCATTAGGTCCAGCACCACCACGAACTATAATTTTAGGATCATCCTTAATTGCTAAATATGAAATAATTTTTCCTTTACCTTCATCTCCAAAAAATCCTCCAACAACAACAGTTGATGTCATAATGTTAAACACCTATTTCGTTTATTTAAGCTAAAGTATTACTACAGTATTTTATATTCAAGCAAAATTAGATTAGATCGATGTCTGAAGATAATTTTGCTGGAAATATTATAGTTAATTTAGCTAGTCTACCAGATTTTCTGAGAACACCAATTTTAAAAAAAAGAATGATTGAGTTTTTTTCAAAGGATGAATTAGATAAAAAAGAAATCATTAACAATGCATTAGAAGCAGGTCCAACTATTCCATTTCTGAACTTTTCTAAATTATTTAAATCATGGTTAAAAATTATAGCAAATCTATCAGAAGAGCACAGAGAAGGGATGTTTTTAGCATACATTACACAATCATTAGCATCTCCAGAAAAATTAATCTCATTTAATTTAGATGGGATTTTAGAAGTATTTTTAGAATTAGAGGAAAATGAAAAAGAAACCATATCAAATACAATTAAAAAAATAATTGGAAATCTTAATGCTGAAGAAAGAAAGAAAATTCTAATTATGATACCAAATAATGCCAAAAATCATTTAAAGATTTAGTTGATTTGTGGTTCGTCAGGTTTTCGATTATCCTCATTTGAATAATCAATTATTTCACCTTCTTGAGATAAAACACCAACAAATATTTTTTCATGTTTTTTTAGTAATTTACGATGATCAGCCATTGACATATCTAATTTCATTTCATTCATTACCATAATTTGATATTCTTTCCATTCAGCCCAACACTTTGTACAAGTTGGATATTTTTCATTAATTACTCCTAGTTGTTCAGTATCTGGAATAGAATTTTTACATTTAGTGCAAGTACGACTCATAGAAACCAGCAAGAAATGGCTCCTTTTATCTTTTTTTGATGTAAAGTAATAATAATTCATGAAGAATAAAATAGAATATGAAGATCAAATGTCCAAAATGTAATGAAGATGCAGAAATGGCTATGGATTATTCATTAGTTAAATGTGGTTCGTGTGATTTGGATATGAGTTATGGAGAATATGTAAAATTTATAGCTCATAATCAACCCAAATATTCAGATATTTTAGGAGATTATACAGGTAGTACAGAAGGTCATACAGCAGGTTCATTGGATGAATGGGATTAACAAAATAGTAAAATGATTCAGCAGATTAAAATAATTACTTTAAGAAATTACTAATTATAATTGGAATTTTTATTAGAAAATATACTTAATCTTGTTGGGTTTTTAGTGGGACTTGCCATAGGATTAATGTCATACATTGGATTTAGAAATACAGGTAGTCCAACATTATTTAGATTAACAATTGCATTTGTTTCAATAAGTTTAGGATTTTTTGTTATTTGGTCAGGATATATGGTAGAAGATTTTATAATAAAATCAGGAAGTATAGAAAGATGGATACAAACGGTAGGAATCGTAATTCAAACTGTAGGATATTTTTTTATTGCATTTTCCCATAGCATAAAGTCATTCTTTCCAAAATCTAATTATTTTAGATCAGTGGGAATTTTACCATTCTTCTTAGTATCAACTGTTCAATTGGAACATATTTTCAGATCAGTTTCATTTATTTTATTAGTATATGGTGCAATTGAAACAATGTTATCATATAGAGATAATAAAAATAAAGGTGCAATTTCAGTAGCATTGGGATTGGGGCTTTTAGCATTTGGAGAATTTTTGGGATGGTATTCTTTTGTATTTCCAGAATCAATTCTATATACAATATCAATGACAATCAAAATTGCAGGATTAATTGCATTGTTCATTCCAGTTAGTAAAGTCCCATTAAAGAAGATAAAATTTGATGATGACTTAGATAAAATCTAAACTAGGCTCAAAAGTTAAGAGTTGTCAAATTCTTTTATCTTTTTAGTATACATGAAAATATCAATTGCCTCTCATATTGATTTAAGAATAAAAAATCAAGAAAATGGGAGAATATAGAACACAAATGAAAATAATTGGAGATATTTTATCTACCACTAGAGATGATCTTCAAGATGAAAATGGAGCAACAGTAACGTATCTAATTAGAAAAGCAAATATTTCTCATTCAAGAATTTCTACGCTTTTGAAAACACTAGTATCACAAGGATTGTTAGAACAAGCTGATTCACAAGGTTCAAACAGATATAAAATTAGTCAATCAGGTAGAGAGTTTCTTCAAGCATATAATTCATTTACAAAATTTGCAGATAATTTTGGTTTAAATATTTAATTCTCAGTTTCATCAAAATTATCATCAAAATCATCTTCAAATCCATTATCGTCAAAATTAGGTGTAGAGGACATCTCTCATTAGTACAAGAGATGAAGATAAAAAGTTAGTTAAAACAAAATAATAATTAAAGAAAAGATCATCATAGAGATATTGGAAGTAAATTGTGATGATAAAGGAATTGAAAGAATAGTTGAAATTATTGAAAAAGGAGGAATTGTAATATTTCCAACAGATACAGTGTATGGAATAGGATGTAATCCATACAACGAAAGTGCAGTGAAAAAAATTTATGAAATTAAATCAAGAACAAAATTAAAATCATTACCAGTATTAGCACATTCATTAAAGATTGTAAAAGAAATAGCAGTAGTTGATGAATTTACTGAAAAAATTATAGAAAAATATTGGCCAGGTCCATTAACATTAATTTTAGAATTAACAGATCAAAAATTAAAAGAATCATTAGACTTAGAAAATAAAATTGCAGTAAGAATTCCAGATTCCAAATGTACTTTAAAATTATTAGAAAAATGTAGATTATTAGTTGGAACTAGTGCAAATATTTCTGGAAATTCATCATATACAAATCCAAATGATTGTATAAAGAATGTTAAAAATTATGATATGTTTCTTAATGGAGGAATAATTACAAGTAAAGGTGAATCTACAATAATTGAAATAGAAAATAAAGAGATCAAAATTATTAGAGAAGGAGTATTAAAAATAGAGGATATCAACTTATGATGAATTTGATAGTCACCTGTTCCAGACATTTGGAAGAGGATACTGAAGATGAATTAATAGATATTTTAGATGAATTGGGGGATTCAGATGTTAAAATTACAGTAAGTAGTATGTCTGGAATAATTACGGTTGAAACAAAATTAAATCCAATTGAAGTAGTTAGAAAAATGAAAGAAAGGGTACTAGACGAACCCTGGAGTATTAGATATTGTCTAAGAATAATCCCAATTCAAAGAGTAGTTGAAACAAGCATAAAAGAAATTGAAAAAACAATTTCCAATATGTCAAACCAAATTGAAGAAAATGAGTCATACAGAATATTAATTGAAAAAAGAAATTCAGATATTTCAAGTAAAGAAATAATTACAAAGATAGCAAATGGAATAAAAAATAAAGTATCATTAGATTTTCCAGATAAAGTTATTTTAATTGAAGTACTAGGAATAGTTACAGGAATTTCAATATTAAAAAAATCAGATATACTAAGTCTTGAAAAAACTAAACGTAGTATGTCAGATTAGAATTGATGCTTTTTCTACCAAAATATCTTCCAAAGAGTTTTTAGAATATACAGTATCAATATGTTTTTTTGAAATATTAAAATATTTTTTTAAAAATAAATTATTATTTTTTAAGAATAAATTTACACAAGAATCAGATAATTCAGAATATAATAAATTAAGATAATTTTTATTTCCAATTGCAATTAAAATAAAATTAGTAGAAGGTTTCATACCTGCTGATGAAATTGCATTAGAAATTTGTAATGTTAATCCAAAACGCATTAAAATATCAGTTTCAATTTTATTAGATAATAAATTATTATTATTTTCAGCGTTAATTGAAAGATATAAAATTTTTTTTAAATGTGTTACATTAAGAATAAAATTACTAGATATAGCTTGAAATTTAATTTTTGGGTATTTTTTTCTCAAATTATCAATAAAGTATATATCAACTTTCTTTTGACCACGAATTTCTACTATTTGAATTTGTTTTTTTTCAATTTCAAAAATTAATTTTTTAGGTAAACCACCATGAATAACAGGGATAATACTTACAATGTCATTATTACGAACAATGGTATCTTTTCCATTCATTGAAGAGGAATCTGAACCATTAATGGCAATCAAAATATTTTCAACATCAAGATTAGAAGTGTCATCAGGTTTTATTTTGGATAATAATTCAAGTAATTCATGGATAGAAATATCAGATTTTTTAATTTGTAATTGATCAGAATTAAAAGATTTTTTTGCACCGCCAATTAATTTTATAGTTATCATATCATTATCTAATTTAGAAATTAATATTTAATTAATTATTCAGTTTTTTCTTCAACAGATTTAGTTGATGGAACAATGGTTTTAACTTCGTCATTTGTTAAAGTAATTTCTTCAACTGTTTCGGAAATTTCCTCAGATTCTGTTATGTCTAAGGTAGATTCTTGTTCTTCAGTACTTGATGAATCATAACTACTTCTATCCTGTTTCAATTTTTCTTCACGAATTTCTTTTTTGATAAATCTTGTAATATAGCCAGCAACCTTATTTTTTAGGCCTTTAGAACGAACGATAGAAACTTGGTTTAATGCTTTTTTATTTTCAACAAAGTCTTCACCAAATTTAGATTTATGGTCAGCTAATACTTCAAACGAAAGACGTTTTATTCTATCCACGAACAAATTAACGTAGGGGGTATTTTATACCTATATTCCAAGAAAACGATTTGTATTTTCTTCTAGCAATAATGACATATCATCAAATGTTTTTTCAAGAATTTTAGAGGCACAAAAAATAACACTTGGGATAAAGCTGATTTGTGCAGATTTCATTTCAAAACATCTAGAAAATCTAACTGGTCCATCAGTCTCAACAAGAATTTTTGATTCATCAGCTTTTGATAATAAAGTCTGTTTATCATTAGCATAAATCATTACAGGGCCAAAAGATACATAGAAATTCATATCCATTGCTTTTTGAAGTTGTTTTTTACTTCCATCAAACCAATGTAGTAAAGCATGTTTAGTATCATATGAAGTCATTATTTCAAAAATATCATCAAGACTTTTTCTAGAATGAATGGATATAGGTTTATGAAATTTTTCAGCAGATGAAAGTAATGATTCAAAAACTTGAATTTGTCTTTTAGTATCATCAATATTTTTACAATAAGTAGGATCCAATCCAATTTCTCCAATTCCTGAAATATTATTTTGATTTAATTCTATTAAATTATTAATTTTTTCAAGATCATCATTTGCACATTCAGGATGAATTCCAATAAAAGGTAAAACAAGATTACTTTGTTTTGATAAAGATAAAGTTTCTAAGGAATTTTCAATATTCATAGAAACACAACATGCTTTAATTTTAAGAAATTTCATTTGATTTAATATGAAATTAATTTCAGGAAGATATGTAGAATCAGATAAATGAATATGAGAATCAAAAGACCAAGGCATTTTCTAATTAGTTCTCAATATAGTCTGTATAAATCGATTCCTTAGTAATATTTTTTCACTCGTTAGGTTTTTTCACAAAAAACTGAAACAAATGTTATGAAATCATCAGAGTTAGGACTATCTGCAATGTATAGGATTTTAAAAAAAGCAGGTGCAGAGAGAGTTAGTGATGAATCAGCAGATGAATTAAGAAGGGTGATAGAAGATGTTGCAGATAGTATTGCAAAAAATGCAGTCGATATGGCATCACATGCAGGTAGAAAAACAATTAAAGGTGAAGATGTAAAATTGGCTTCAAAATCATTTAACAAATTCTAATCTAAAGAGTTTAATTGTTCATTTCGTTTTTTTCAAAACGGTACTCTGGCAGAACGGTTATGCGTGAGCCTGCAAAGCTTATACAAGGGGGTTCGACTCCCTCGGGTACCTTTACTCTACAATAACTTGAGCTTTCATCCAAGGATGAAGTGTACAAAAATAATCATAAACACCATACTCGTCAAAAGATAAGGTGTAGGATTGATACGGATCTAAATGACCACTATCAAAAAGTCCACTAGGTTCAGGATAAAATCCAGAAGTAACACTATGAAAAGAAGAATCCTCATTTATCCAAGTAACAGATTTTCCTTTTTCAACAATAATGTTGGAGGGAATATAACAAATATCTTCAATATCACAACCTGGACGTGATACTTTGATTGGTATTATTACATCAGCCTTGACAATTTCTTCAACTTTAGTCTTAGTTTCTTCAGAATTAATTTCTTCAGAAGAATAACCAAATAAAGATAAACCAATTATGGAAATAGATATACCCAAAATTATTGCAATTGTAATTATTTTTTTTATCAATTCATTTCACATCCATTAGAGAGTTATTACACAGTTACCTAACTGTCTAAATATATAATACATTACAAAAACTGTTGTCACAAAATCCAAATGGTCTGTTAGAATACATACCAGGTTCACATACTCTATTAGTACAAAAAAATTCTAGTCCGCCTCTAGAAGGTTTTGCAGAAAATATCAGAGAAAGTGTACATGAATATGCAGAAGATTCAAAAAATGAAGTAGAAAAAGGAAATAATTTCCTTCAGTGGATTTTAACAAGAGTTTTTGAGGCTACGGAAGATGATGCAGCAGATGCAATTGTAGATGGAGCAAATGATCTGGGAATTGACGCATATCTACCAGTTGATTTTTCAGATAATACAGTTAGATTGTTTCAATCGAAATATGGCACATCACATTCACTAGAAGCAATTGCTAAATTCAAAGAAGATGCAAAAAGATTACTTACAAAAGATATAACAAAAATGAGACCAGAATTAGCTCAACTTGTTACAAAAATTAAAGAAAAAAATCTAAAAATAAAATGTTGTTATGTTACTGATCAAAAAGTAGATTATCAAGATGAAGTAGTAGAGATTATAGATGAAGAAAAAATTATTCAAAAATTATGGGATAGAATAAAAAAACCAGCAGCAGGAAAAAAATCATCTATTAAACTTGAAAGAATGCTTAGACATGAAAATACTATTTTAGGAATTTTAAAACTACGTGAATTAACAGAGTTTGTAAGTAAAAACAAAGACTATGTTTTTGAATCAAATATCAGACAATGGATGCAATTTAAAACTACAGTTAACAAGGGATTACGAGATACTTTACAAACAAACCCAGGAAAATTCTTTTTTTATAATAATGGAATTACAATAGTAGTTAGTGATTTTACAGAACTAGGAGAAAATATGATTGAGCTTTTTGCCCCACAAATTGTTAATGGAGCACAAACATCAAATTCAATTTTAGATCATTCAAAGAGAACAAAAAATATGGATGGATCAATGACAGTAACCATAATCAAAGCTGATGACGAACAAGAACAAAATAATATTACAAAATATAGAAATTCTCAAAATTCAGTTAGAGGGAAAGATTTAGTTTCATTAATGGATTTTCATAAATCAATTAAATCACAATTAAAAAACTGTGGATATTGTTATGAAATTCAAGCAGGCTCATTTGATACAAAAACAAAATCAAAACAATTAGAATATGGTGGGGATATAGCTTACAATAATTATCTTCCAGATAATCATAAAAAAGTAATTGTTGCTAAAGATGCAATTCAATCACTAGTAGCAGGTATTGAACAAAGACCAACTGAATCATATAGTTCTCCATCACAATTTCTTCCACGAGGAAGCAAATATGATCAAATCTTTAATGAAAGTCTTAAGGATGATTATAGAATTATACTATATCCATATCTTGTAAAAGAATTTGCAAAAAAATCATTGAAATATGGAAAACAAGGAGGACATAAAACAAAAAGATATGCAACATTATTCTTTGTAGCAGTTTATTTCAGAATATTACATAAAAAAATTCTAGAGTCAAAAGGGGATTTTAAATCAGATATAAGAAAATTGGAACCAATATTTCGTAGTTTTAAACTAAATAATAGAATTTTAAAAATTACAGATGTAATTGTGACAAAATTTCTTGATGATACTGTGGTTGATGATGAAATTGAATTAGCTAACACAAAACATAATTTTTTCTCCCAACATGTTTGGAACGATACAATGCTTCGAGTTATAGATAAGAAAATTAGACAAGAGGAAGATGAAATTATATCTCTAAAAAAGATAGCAAATAGCTTATTTTAATTAAAAAGGCAGTAGTCTAACCAAGTAAAAATCTTGCAGGAGGTTTACATTGGTTAAACTAGCTACCTAATTTTATCAGAAATAAGTATTATTTAACATAATTTTCTCAATTAGGATTAATCTAGTATGTTTTTTATATCGATAAAAAGTAGAAAAAAATATCTTGGCATTAAAAGAAAAATGTGCAATTTGTAACGAAAAAGTTCAACTGCGTTACAATCCAATGGAAGAATGGGGAATTAAAGGAACCATGTGTGGAAAATGTTATTCAAAAAAAGTTCATACTCATTATCCTGGAGAACATACCAGAGTAAATTTAGATTTAGATTAATTTTATTCTGTTTTTGAATATTTATTTACTGAAAAACAATTCCAAACTAGAGGATCATCTTTTACATCTTTCTCCTCTAAAAATTTAATATCAGTAATTGTTTTTTTTCTTTTTAAAAGATTTACCTGAAAACTAGAAAATACTTTACAACTACAATCATTGAATAAACAAACATCATTATCACCTTCATCATGATCTTCAGCCTCATGATTGCAAGTGCATAAATCACTTTTTTTGGCATCACTAAGAGATTTTTTTTTATATACACCCAATCGGAGATATGCTTCACCACCATGTCCTGCTTTAAATCGCTCATAGTGTTCAGATTTTGGTAATATTTTGAAAAAAGCTAAATTGGTATCAGGTTTTTGTGAATCTGATCCCATAATGAACCAATAATCATTTTCCATTTCTACAAAACGAATTTTGATTGATGGATCCACCCACCAATGAATAGAATCATGCCACAGTGAAGCAGATTGTTTTCTATCAGTAATTAATGGGACAACATTCATTCTAAGATCATAATAACGATATGCAACACCTGCAAAGTCATCAAACCAAGGAATGGGAGATTGAGATGACACTGTACCAAAATATAGTTGGAGCTTATTTATCTGATCTGAATTTATTGTAATACCCTTATATCGGAGTTTGAAATTATAGACCACATGGTAACTTATAGAACTAGTATGCAAATTGTTGCAGATCTGTTGACTGTTACCCAATTATCAGGCCAAGAAGGTATCAAAACTACATCCCTTCTAACAAAGGCAAATTTATCACATTCAAGATTATCTAAATTTCTAGATAATTTAACAGGAGCCGGTTTAATTAACAAAATTGAATATGATGGAAAAAATACTTTTGTCATAACTTCTAAAGGAAGACAATATTTGGATTCATATGTTAATTTTTCAAGTATTGCAGAATCATTTGGTTTAGAACTTTAAAATCTACTTTTTAGATCTTTTTCTTTTTGCATTAATTTTTTGTCTTTCTTTTTTGTCCTTGTAACCACCATAGAAAAGAATGAAAATGATACCCCCTATAGAACCATAAAATAGTAGATAAAGAGGCGGATCACGCATTTCTCCAGTCATTGGTGAAATCCAGGCAATAGGAATTCCTACAACCATAAAAATCAAAATGATTGTAAGATACTTATCCATACATTACCTATTTTACAAAACCATATATCTTTTTGATTCTAGACAAGAAGATAGAAAAACAATGATAAAAATGCTAGAAATGATAGGATTAGGATTTGTAGCAATTATGATTTTAGGATTTGTTGGATCACTTCAATCAATTGGAATTCCAATGGGCGCAAGTAATCCATATTTTTGGGGATGTGCAGGTGGGACACTGATCATAATCATATACAGAAAAAGAAAAAGAAAACAAGCAGGTCAAGATTAAAAATAATTTTACAAAAAATTATGAAATGATCAATTAATTATCAACCGACAGATCTATTAAGGAGCATTTAAGAAAGTAAAAGGGATAATGACAGCGCAAACAAAACAATGGTGGATAGGCTTAGGTAAAGAGCTAGAAGAAGACATTGAAAGTCTTGAATAATAATATAATAAGTTTCTAAATAATTTTAAAAATATAAAATAAAAGCCTTGAACGGGATCTGAACCCGCGACCTACTGATTACGAATCAGGTGCTCTACCAGGCTGAGCTACCAAGGCACTTTTGAATAAATCCATCAGAGTTAATAAAAAGCCTTACCGAATTTGGGTAATTGAAAAAAACAATTTCTGGAATTAGAGGAATATTTGGAAAGGATTTAGGTTTAAAAGATGTGATTGAATTTACTAATAATTTTTCATCATTAATTAAATCAAAAAAATGTGTAGTTGGAAGAGATACAAGACCTTCTGGAAAAATGATTCAAGAAACAATAAGTGCAGTTCTAATGAAGAATGGAATAGATGTTTTTGATTTAGGAATAGTGCCAACTCCAGTAGTCTTTAGAGAAGCAAGAAAATATGGTGCAGGTATTGTAGTTTCTTCATCGCATAATCCAATAGAATGGAATGGAATGAAGTTTATTTTAGATGGAAGAGGAATTAATGAAAAAGAACTTCCCCAAATAATAAATCAACAAAAAATTTTTCAATCAAGAATAGGGAAAATAAAGAAAATAAAATCAACATACATTGAAGATGCTAGAAAAATTATAGGTAATGTAGAAAATTCTCCAAAAATTGTAATAGATAATGGAGGAGGAGCAGCAAAAGATTTTGCGGTAAATTTATTGAAAAGTATTGGATGTGATATTGAAATAATAAATGAAGAACTGGCAAATTGTTCAAGAGGTCCAGATCCTACTTCAAATGAATTAATTCAATTAAGTAATATTTCAAATAATAAAGATATTGGATTTGCATTTGATCTTGATGGAGATCGATTAGTAGTTGTCATAAAAGGTAAAAAACAAACTCCAGATGTGACATTAGGTTTAGGAATTGTAAAATCATTAGAGTTAGGGTACAAAAAATTTGTCTTAAGTATAGATACAAGTGTATCAATTGAAAAATTCATCAAAGAAAAAGGAGGTATAGTTGTAAGATCAAAAGTAGGAGAAGCAAATGTAATAGAAGAGATGATAAAAAATAATTCTCAAGCTGGTGGTGAAGGAAGTAGTGCAGGATTTATTTTACCAGAATTTAATTATTGTAGAGAAGGAATTCTAACAAGTGCTTTAATATCATCAATGTTAGAAAATTCAAAATTTTCTGAAATTTTAAACTATATGAAAAGTTATTTTCAAATTAGAGAAAAAGTAGAAGTTGATTCAAAGTATCATGATAAAATAATTGAAAATATAAAAAATAATTTAATAAAAAAATATTCAGATGTAGATATGCTTGATGGAATTAAAGCAATAATAGATGAAGACACATGGATTTTGATTAGAAAATCAAATACAGAAGATATTATTAGAATTTCTGGTGAATCGAATAATAAAGAAAAATGTAAAATTATAATTAGTAACATGGTAGAAATGGTGAAAGAAAATTATGATAAAGTTAGATGAAAATAAAATAATAAATATTTTCCAAACAAAATTAGGAAATAAAAAATTTGTTTCAGAAGATGTAGAGATATTCACGTTAGGAAAAACAAAGATTATAGCTAAAACAGATACAATGGTACAAAGTACAGATATTCCACAAAGAATGAAATTATCAGATGCAGCACGAAAAAGTATAATTGCTTGTGTGAGTGATTTTGCATCTAAAGGAATCAAACCAAAATATGGAATGATTTCAATAAATTTACCAAAATCAATTTCACAAAAGCAGATAGACAATATTGCAAATGGATTTAAAAAAGCATCTAAAGAATATGAAATTTCAATAATTGGGGGAGATACAAATGAAGGTAAGGAAATTGTGTTTAATGTTTGTATTTTTGGAAATTCAAACAAAATTGTTACTAGAAAAGGATCACATAAAGGGGATTTGATATTTGCAACAGGTCCATTTGGTTACACATCTGTAGGATTAGATATATTATTGAACAATAAGAAAAAGAAAAATAATTTAATAAAAAAATCACTGGAATCAGTAACAAATCCAAAACCAAGGCTCAGTTATGGTTTAAAAAATAAAAAATATTTTACATCATCAATGGATTCAAGTGATGGATTATCAACTACTTTAAATGAAATGTCAAAACAAAGTAGAAAAAAATTCATTATTAATAAAATACCATTAAACATAGATTTAGAAATTTATTTAAAAAAACAAAAAATGAATTTGCATTCAGCAGTATTTCATGGAGGTGAGGAGTATGAATTTATTTTTACAATACCTGCAAAACATAAAAAAATAATAATTAAAAATGCAAAAATCTTAAAAACTCCAATTATTGAAATTGGTTATGTGGAATTAGGGAATGGTGTTTATCTAGAAAAGAATAATAAAAAAAATATATTGAAAGATTTAGGATGGAAACATTTTAAATAATTATTCGCCGTAAGAAATATCCCTTTCAACATTATTTACAATATTAATAATGGATTCAGAAGATAAAACTGAAACACATTCTTTTATCCATAAATCATCAAGATACAATAATCGTTTCATATCATCTTCTAAAAGTTCATCAGGATTTGAAGTAGGATAAAGTGTATGAATCTTATATCCCTCATTAGCAATTTCTTGACATTTTTTTTCTAATGGTGATAAAATTACATCATTGATCGATGTTAAAGATTGAATTAACACAGAACCTGCCAACGCAACAACAACAGCAACTACAATTACCAATAAAATAATTGAAGCCATCAAAAATATTCAGTAGTTTACAGTATATGAATAATGAAGAATTTTAAGCCAAGTGACCAAATTGAAATGATTTAATGAAATCAATGTTTTTTAAACCCTTTAAGATCTGGTAAGCATTGTCAGAAATTGAAGCCGAAGTAGAAGCACCAGTTGAAATAACTGAGGCAGTTGTTGAAAAACAAGAAACTGAGGCAGTTGTTGAAAAACAAGAAACTGAGGCAGTTGTTGAAACAAAAAATCAACCAGAGACTAAAAAAGAAGGTCCAGAAAAATGGGGTATTGCTCATATTTTCAGCAGTTATAATAATACAATTATCCATATGACAGATCTTACAGGTGGTGAAACAGTTGCCATCAGTTCAGGTGGAATTCATGTTAATGCAGATAGATACGAATCATCACCATTTGCTGCAATGAAAGCTGCAAATGCAGTTGTTGAAGCTACAAGAACAAAAGGATTTACAGGATTTCATATTAGAGTTCGTGCAGTAGGGGGAGTTGGTTCAAGAGTTCCGGGTCCAGGTGCACAAGCAGCTATCAGAGCATTAGCAAGAGGAGGATTTAAAATTGGAAGAATTGATGATGTAACACCAATTCCTCATGATACCACCAGAAAGAAAGGTGGAAAAAGAGGAAGAAGAGTTTAGGTAACAGATTTTACTTTTACATTACAACCTCGAGCAACAAAATAATCACTCATAAATTTAGTAAATTTTCCTGCTTCATCATTTAATTGATATTTTGCAAGTATATCAGAAAATTCTTCAGATATGCTAATTTGAAGATTGGATTTAAATTCTAATTTAAAAAATGTCCAACCAAATTTTGAAGAAGGTTCACTAATAGAATAGCTTGAATAACAATTCAGAAGACTTTCCATATGGGAAAGATGTTTTTTTATACATAGTAGATCATCAAGATAATATTTTGTTCCAATTTCTAAAGTTATACTCATTCTACACCATCTGATTTGTTACTAAGTTTATCAGTTAAAGAAACAAATTTTCCATCTTGTTGGATGTTAATTTTTGTATCCATCTTTATGTTTAATCCAATTGAACGGAACAATCCCAATAATTTACCGCCATCAAAAATTTCAGTAATTTCACCAGTTTTAATTAATTCATATAGCTTATCAATTACTATTTTAGTTTCATTTGGAAATTGAGATTCAGCATTTGTTAAAACTTCCAATCCTCTAAACCCTAATTGTTTTATTAATGCATCTCGAGGATTAACAATTTCTTCTTGAGTTGGTTTGGTTGATTCTGATGTTTCTTCAGCAATTTCTCGTGAAGAAATATTTTTTTGCATTTCAGCTAAACGTTTAGCTTGTAATCTTTGAAGTTCAGAATCATCTTCACTCAACCTTTAATCACACCTATAGGTACTAATTTTGCAACTTTGCTAGCAATTCCCAAATTATGTGAAACATTAACTACAGCGTCAACATCTTTGTAAGCCTCAGGGGTCTCTTCTACAACACCATCTCGAGTTAAAGCTTTGATGAATATTCCTTTATCACTAAGAGATTTTTTTACATAATCTTCAGTATAATTTCGTCTAGCCTTTGATCTAGACATAGTTCTTCCAGCGCCATGAGCAGTAGAGCCAAAACTCAAATCCATAGAATTAGGTTTTCCAAGTAAAATCCAACTTGAAGTACCCATAGAACCAGGAACTAAAACAGGTTGACCTAAATCTCTGTATTTAGATGGGATTTCATCTCGATTTGATGGAAATGCTCTAGTTGCACCTTTTCTATGAACAACTAATTTTCGTTCTTCTCCACCAACCTTATGCTTCTCCACCTTTGCAATATTATGTGCAACATCATAAACTAATTTCATATCTAAATCAGATTCTGTTTGATTGAATACACGTTCAAATGATTTCCTAGTCCAATGAGTAATCATTTGTCTATTACTCCATGCAAAATTTAATGCAGCAAACATTGCTTTCCTATAAGATTCACCCTCTTCAGAATTATTTGGAACACATGCAAGTTCTCTATCAGGCAAATTAATGTTATATTTTTCCATAGCTTGTTCTGCAACGCGAAGATAATCACTACAAACCTGATGGCCAAATCCTCTAGACCCACAATGAATTAAAACTGTAATTGTTCCTTCTTTAATTCCCATTCTATTTGCAGCTTCTTCATCATGTATTTCTGCAACTTTTTGAATTTCAAGAAAATGATTTCCAGAACCAAGACTTCCAAGTTGAGGAGCTCCTCTTTTTCTAGCTTTATCAGAAACTTTGTTTGGATCAGCACCAGGTATTTTACCATTTTCTTCACAAACATCAGAATCATTTGATGAACCATATCCATGATCAATTGCCCAATTAACACCATTTACTAAAACTTCATCAAGTTCTGAATTAGTAAGTCTAACTGCGCCTTTAGAACCAACTCCAGAAGGAATAGAGCTAAACAAATCATTAACTAGATCTTTTAATTTTGAACGAACTGTTTGTTCAGTTAAATTTGAACGAAGTAGTCTCACTCCACAATTAATATCATAACCAACTCCACCTGGACTAATCATACCTTCTTCAGCATCCATAGCTGCAACTCCACCTACAGGGAAACCATATCCTTCATGACCATCAGGTAAAACAACGCTATGACTAACAATTCCTGGAATAGAAGCAACATTTCGAGCCTGCATAATAGTTCTGTCAGATAACATTTTTTGAAGTAATGTTTCATTAGCATAAATTCTAACAGGTACTTTCATTCCGAGATTAGAATCAGCTTCAATTTCATATTGATTTTCTCCAATTTTTTTTGGGATGCTTGATGACATAAGTATCGGTAGAATTTTCTTTCAATCCAATTTAAATCATCATAAACATTCCAAAAAAAATTAAATTAATAAAAATTCAAATTAAATTATGTAGGATAAAGCAATAATAATAGAAAAACAAATCAATTTCTTATAAAATTAAGAGTAAATCTAGATAGATTTATTTTCTAATATAGAAATATCATGATGTTGGCAATTTTACCTATTGATAATGGTCGTTATGGCACCAAAGAAATGATGGAAATTTTCAGTGAACAAAAGAAAGTAGATTATCAATTAGAAATTGAAGGAGCTGCTGCAATTTCTCAAAGTGAAATAGGAATTATTTCAAAAAGTGTAGGCAAAGAAATTCACAGAGCAGCAATGTCAGGAAAAATTACTGCAAAAAGAATCAAACAGTTAGAAGCAAAAAGTGATCACGATACAGCTGCACTAGTAGAGTCACTTAGTGAAAAGTGTTCTAAAAGTGCAAGACCTTGGATCCATTATGGTCTAACAAGTAATGATTTAGTAGATACAAGTAATTCCATGCAAATGAGAGATGCATTACAAATTATTGAACCTAAGGTTGCAAAAATGGCATTAATTCTTGCAAAAAAATCTATAAAATATGCAAAGATTCCAGCAGTGGGTAGAACTCACGGACAACATGCAAGCATTATTTCATTTGGATTAAAATTTGCAAATTGGGCTGCAGAAATGGCAAAACATGTAGAACGAATTGAAGAAATTAAGAAAAGAATTTTGATTTGCAAAACATTAGGAGTTGTTGGAACAGGTTCTTTGATGGGCGCAAAATCACTTGAAGTGCAAAATAGAGCTGCAAAAAGATTAAAATTATTTCCAGCAGAAGTAACAACACAAGTTGTACCTAGAGAAAGATATGCAGAATATGTATTTGAATTAGCATTAATTGGTGCAACATTAGAAAAAATTGCAATAGAGATTAGAAATTTACAAAGAACAGAGATAGGAGAGGTTGCAGAGCAATTTAAAAAAGGTCAAATGGGAAGTAGTGCAGTTCCTGTCAAAAGAAATCCAATAAAGAGTGAGCGAGTATCATCATTATCTAAACTAGTAAGAAGTCAGGTTGCAATATCTTTTGAAAATATTCCATTATGGCACGAACGTGATCTTTCAAATTCAGCTAATGAAAGATTTGTAATTCCCACAGTATCCATCTTAGTTGATGAAATGTTAGAAACCATGACTAGAATTATTTCAAACTTAATGGTAAATGAAAAAAGAATTGTAGATAATCTATACATCACAAAAGGACAAATCTTTGCAGAATTTGTTTTAGAAGCATTAATCAAAAAAGGCATTCCAAGATTTGTAGCATATAGAGATGTACAAAGAGTTGCATTTGAGGCAAATGACAAAGGAATGTTGTACGAAGATGCAATTAAAAATGATAAAGCATTCTATTCAAAATTAACAAATAAAGAAATTAATGCAATTTTCTCACCAGAAAAACATCTTGGAGCATCACCTAAAATTATTAGTAATGTAGAAAAATCAGTTCAGAAAACAGTAAAAAAATTTATCTAGTTTTTAGTAAGAATTTATGAATTTTAGAACCATATTGAAGTGCTTTTTTTCTTTTACTACAAGAAATTTCTGGAACATTAACTTCACTAGCTAGTTTACGAATGATATGTTTACGATATAGATCATCAGAACTATGAATTTTTTCAGAAATAGGAACAGTTTTTGCATATTTAATGAATTTAGCAGAGAGTAATGGTTGCAATATTTTTACGTTAAACTCTGAAGCAACCAGATTTACAGCATTCATCATTTTTAATTCATTATCTAATTTGAAATCCATTAATTCATTAATTTTATTTTGACCACCAGAAAAAGCTTCACGATATGCATTATATCCACAAAATAATTCATCGATACCGTTACCAGTGATCACAGTATCAAGATTCAAACTTTTTGCAAGTTTAGATACATAATGAAAAGCAATACAGTTTTCATTCCAAGATAAATTATCATTATCGATCACTTTATGAATATCAAAACTAATTTTAGGAAATGTTTCAGGATCAATTTCTAAAATGTGATGAGAATAATTTAGATATTCGTTTACTTCTTTAGAAAATATAATATCATGAGATTCAGAAAAACCAATAGTTAGTAAAACAACATCAAAGCCCATATCTGTACAAATTTTGGAAATTAATGTACTATCAACGCCACCAGAAAAAGCAATTCCTATTTTCCTTTTTGGAACTATTTCAGAAATAGAATTTTTGATATTATCTAATAATTCTTCATTAATCAAATCCATACTACTCACATTAAATTGTAGAATTAATTTTACATATATTTCCATAAAATATGTGTGATAAAGAGAAAATAGTCATAAACATGATAATAATGAAACAATTTACTGAGAAATAATGGAGCCTGGAGATATTTTCAAGAAAAGAAATTTGTCAAAAGTTAATTTTGATTATGAAGAATTAATTGGAAGAAACTTATCAAATACTAATTTGAAGGGAGTAGATCTTAAAAATAGAGATATTCATAATGCGAATTTAAGTGGAGCCGATTTAAGTGGAGCCGATTTAAGTGATACAATATTATTTAATGTAAAACTTAGAGGAGCTGATTTACAAAATGCTAAACTTGTAAATGCAAAACTTTGGGATACTGACTTGTATGGAGTTGATTTGACAAATGCTAATATTAGTGGAGCCGATTTATTTTATGCAGATTTAAGAAATGCAGATTTAAGAAATACAAATCTAAGTGGCGTAAATTTAAGACATACAAATTTTGAGGGTGCTACTTTTGCATCAATAGATTTTACAAATGCTAATTATGATTTACACACATTAGATACTATTTCAAAAGACATAAAATTAATTTTAGAAATACAAGGTAATCTCTGGTAAAATTATTAATTTATCAATCTTTTAATCTAGTAATATCAACAATACAATATGATGAGATTATCAGAATCGGATATAGATGAAGAATTAAAAAAATTATCAGGATGGAATGTAAAAGATGATAAATTACACAAAGAATTTCAATTTGATAATTTCAATCAAGCATTTGGATTTATGACTAGAGCTGCCATGGAAATTGAAAAGATGAATCATCATCCAGAGTGGTTTAACGTTTACAATAGAATTACTGTCGATTTAACAACTCATGAAGCAGGCGGTATTACAAATAATGACGTTAATCTTGCCAAAATTCTAAATTCCTTACTTTAACTATAAAGAATAACAAGTAGGCACGTTATTACAGAATTTATATTATATCCAAAGTCAAAAAACTTCACATGGCTACAAGTCCTACAATTTTAGATTCAGATTTTAAGTACATAGACAAAAAAGGTAATTTACTTAAAACAAGAACAGAATTAACAGTAGCACAAATGCTTGCATTTTTAGAAAATGAATATGAGTATAATTATGAAATGACATTAAAAAATGGGGATAAAGTAAAAGTCGATTTTAAAACTGCTAAAGGGTTTATCGAAGTAATAGACAATGATGCAGATATTGAAAAATATAAACAAATCAAAGAAGATTTTCCTGAAGAAAAAATAATGGCTATTGGGCATGCAAAATATGTTGCACAAATTAAAGAATTACAGGACATAGTATTTTATGATAAATCACCACAAACAGGTTCAATATTTTTAGAGGATGCATCATTCTCATTTGATTATGCACATATACTTCCATTAGTTGAAAAATGTTCAATCTTACACGGACACACTTCATCAGTAATGGTGGAACTTGTAGGACAAATGAAAAATAATTTATTAGTTGATTTTGGAGTTGCTAAAAAAATCATTAAAGAAGTTATCAATGAATTTGATCATAAATTTTTCATTAATAGAAAATATTTAAAAAAAGAGGATGAGTCACATTATCAAATTAGTTTTGATGGACCAAAAGGATTGTTTGACTTGCAAGTTCCAAAACATACAACATATCTCTTAGAAGGAGAAGCTACAGTTGAAAATCTTTCAAGTGAAATTATTAAATTATTAGCTCCAAAAATGCCTGAAAATGTAGAAGCAGTAGGAGTTTACATTTATGAAGGATATAACAAAGGTTCTCACATAATTTCAAATATTGAAAGATAAAAAAAATGGAACCTAAAATATCAGAAAAAGCATGGAATCCAGAATTAGAAAAAAATATTCTTAAGCAATGGGAAGAAGATAAAATTTATGATTTTACACCTGAAGAAAATAATTTTACAATAGATACACCACCACCATATCCATCAGGTAGACCATGGCATATTGGTGCAGCAGCGCATTATTCACAAATAGATATGATAGCACGTACAGCAAGAATGGCTGGAAAAAATGTGTATTTTCCAATAGGGATTGACAGGAATGGATTACCAGTTGAACTCTATACTGAAAAAAAGCATAAAATTAGAATGAGAGAAACAGAACGAGGTGAATTTCTAAATTTATGCAGAAATGCATTAGACGATTTAGAAGCAGAAATGATTCTAATTATGAAAAATTTAGGAATTAGTGGTGATTTTGTAAATTACTATAGAACGGATTCAGAAGAATACAGAACATTAACACAGTCAACATTCATCAAATTATGGAAAAAAGGTGAAGTATATCTTGCAAATAGACCTAACAATTACGATTGGGTTTCAGGAACTACAATTGCAGATGCTGAAATAATTTATGATGATTTACAAACAAAACTTGTTTACATGAAATTTAAAATTAAAGATACAGATCAAGAGATAATTATTGCAAGTACAAGACCAGAATTACTTTGTGCATGTAGAACAATTATTGTTAATCCTGAAGATGAAAGATATTCAAAATATATTGGTAAAAAAATAATTGTTCCAATAACCAATGCAGAAGTAGAATTAAGAACTCATCATTCAGCTAAACAAGAATTTGGTTCAGGAGCAGTAATGGTTTGTAGTTATGGTGATCAAAATGATGTTGTATTATTTAGGGAATTAGAATTAGATGAAATAGTTGCAATTGGATTAGATGGTAGAATGACTGAAGTTGCAGGTGAATATGCAGGATTAAAACCAAAACAAGCAAGAACAAAAATCATAGAGGATTTAGAAACTGCAGGATTTGTTGAAAAAATTGATGATATTGTTCACAGAACTCCAATTTCAGAAAGAAGCAAAATCCCAATTGAAATAATTCCTATGGAAGAATATTATCTTAAACAAAAAGAAAAAGTTGAAAACATAAAGGAAATAGGAAATGAAATTACATTTCATCCAACAATGCACAAACAAATTTTGATGAATTGGTTAGAATCTATCAATATTGATTGGCCAATTTCAAGAAGAAGATTTTATGGTACTGAAATTCCAATTTGGTATTGTAAAAATTGTTCAGAACCACATGTTCCAGAAGCTGGAAAATATTACAAACCATGGAATGAAGCATGTCCAATAGCAAATTGTACAAAATGTAAATCTACAGAATTTATTGGTGAAGAAAGAACATTTGATACATGGATGGATTCTAGTGTATCACCATTATTTATTAGTAAATTTAACAGAGATGACGAGTTTTTCAATAAAGTATATCCCGTATCAATAAGACCTCAAGCAAAGGATATTGTGAGAACATGGTTGTACTACACACTATTGAGATGTGAGGAATTAACTGGAGAAAAACCATGGTCTGAAGCATGGGTAATGGGATATGGTTTAGATGAAAAAGGAATGAAAATGAGTAAAAGTAAAGGAAATGCAATAGATCCACTACCAGTAATTGAAAAATTAGGTGCAGATACTTTTAGATTTTGGAGTGCAAGTGAAATTAACCATGGATATGACTTTAGATGTAATGAACAAAAAATTGAGTCAACTAAGAAATTTTTAAGTAAATTATGGAATGTATCCAGATTTTTATCAAGTTTTCCAGTAATTGATTCAGGAACTCCAAATGCTTCAGATAAATGGATTTTATCTGAATTAGATAAATTAGTAAAAGAATGTAAAAAAGGCTATGAAGAATATAATTTCTTTATTCCTGCAATTGCAATTAGAGAATTTACATGGAATGTGTTTGCAGCACATTATATTGAAATGGTTAAAGCCAGAGCATATGGAATTGAGTTTTCAGATGAAGAAAGAGATGGTGCAATATTTACACTTCATAAAACCTTGAAAACAATTTTAAAATTATTAGCTCCAATTACACCGTTCATTACAGAACATCTTTGGAAAATATTGTATTCAAATGAAAGTATACATAAACAAAAACAAGTTGATGTTGAAAATATAGAAGAACAAACAGAAATTACTAAAGAAATATCAGAATTTAATTCCATAGTTTGGAATGAAAAAAAATCTCAAAATTTATCATTAAAAGATTCAATTAAAATGGAAATTCCACAAATACTAAAACCGTTTGAAAAAGATTTAAAATCAATGCATAATTTATTAGATTAAATCATTATTGAAAATTAAATTGGCACTAGAAATTTATGAGATTAATATTATAATAGCTGAAAAAGATTTTTTTGTTATTGACTAAAGAATATGAAAGTTTCATAGAGACATTAAAAATTCAATGCCCAGAGTTACCCAAAGATAATCCAAAAGATGTAACACATGATTCTGGATTATCCACTTTAGAGGACTTTACAAAGGCTGAATTTGTCAATTTTGAGGCAAAGAGAGAAGATCTCTATAGATTAAGTATGGATATTGAAGCATATGCAGTAAAAAATTATGTACCATTACTAGCTACATTTGAAACTGAAGCATTATACAAATATGTACAAAAAAGATATACAGAAATTTTGAAAAAAATTCCTCATGCATGGGTAATTGGAGGTTTTGATGATCCATTTTTAATTCCACCAGATTCAGTTCCAGCTACAGCAGAAATTTTAAGCTGCTTGGATACAAATATTGAAAAGATGTGGATTGTAGTTACAAAAGGAGCAAATGGACCATTTGGGTTAGTTGCAGAAGATTTGGGGGATGATAAATTTAGGGGTTTTTTCTCAATGGATTCAAAAATAATAGAAAAAGTCATAAAAATTATCAATGATACAATGCGTATTGAAATTAATTTTAGTAAGTAATAATAATTATAAATAAAAGATGAAAGAGTGTTTTTTATTTAATTCATTATAAAAAATAAAGACTAGTTGTGTCTTGGAGTTGCAGTTCCAGTTACTTTAATGATTTGTGGATCTGCACATACCTTTTCAATATGTCTTATTCCCATTAAACCTGAAAAAATAACTCCATCTCCCCATTTGTTAGTGGTAATTTCAATTGGAAATTTGTCTCGAGCTTCTTCTTGTTTTACGTGAAGATCTACACCTTGTTCATATGATACGTCAAGATGAACATGTGGGATATCTGGACCAACAAATTTTTTCAAATTTATCTCAAACAACATTACTCTGATCAAGAGTTCAGCATCAATTTTAGGATGAACATTTTTGATCTGTTCAAAGAATTGTTCAAAATATGGTGCTATAGAGCCTGTTGTAGTTTGTTCTGCCATGAAATAATTTGGATTTTATGATATTTAATTAGTAACAACTAAACAATCTAGTGCCAATTATATACAAATAAAATCAAATCTTGTAATAATTTAATTTTAATTTTTTAAAGTATTTGTAAGATTTACAAAATACTTGTGAAGTGAGATATCACTAGTTAATTCAGGATGAAATGCAACTCCAATTACATTATTCTTTTTTACAGCAATAATTTTTTCATTAAATGTAGATAAAACTTCTACATCGGAGCCAACATCAGAAATTGATGGGGCACGTATGAAAACTCCATTGAATGTAGGAATACCAATTGAGTTTAAAGAAATATCAGATTCAAATGATTCTCGTTGACGTCCAAAAGAATTTCTTTCCAATTTAATATCAAGAATATCTAAAAGAGGTTGATCAATTTTTCCTACTACTTTATCTTGTGCTGTTTTAGATAAGAGAATCATTCCTGCACAAATTCCCAATACAGGCATTCCTTGTTCAATTTTTTCTTTTAAAATCTTTAATGAACCATTTGCTACAGATAATTGTCCAATAGTAGTACTTTCACCGCCTGGAATTATAAGACCATCCACTTTAGAAATTTCATCAGGAGTTCTAACGCTAGTAACAGTTCCATCAATACCTAATGCATCAATAGCAGCTTTTACAGAAATGATATTCTCAAGAACATCACCTTGTATTGATAAAACTCCAAGAGTAAGGGTCATGCTGAACCACCACGATCTTGCATACGTAATTCTAATGTTTTAACATCCAAACCATGAATAGATTGTCTTTCGTCAATCATTTTTTGAGCTTCCTTAACTTTATCAGATTCATTCCAAAAGGTTGTAGCTAAAACAACTGCATTTGCTCTTTCTTGTGCATCATCTGCACTAAAAATTCCAGAGCCAACAAAAATACCATCACATCCAAGAGACATTAAATATGCTGCATCAGCTGGTGTTGCAATTCCACCGGCTGCAAAATTTACAACGGGTAATCTTCCAAGTTTTGCTGTTTGTTCTACAATATCATATGATACTTTGAATTCTCTAGCTATACGTACCAAATCTTGATTATCACCAGAATCATAAATTGATTTTATTGTTCTTAATTCATCATTAACTTTTTTGATATGTGTGATTGCTTCTGCAACATTTCCAGTTCCAGGTTCACCTTTTGTTCTTATCATAGATGCACCTTCTTCAACTCTTCGTAAAGCTTCAGCCAAAGATCTTGCACCATTAACAACGGGTGTTGTAAGATCCCATTTCCAAATATGACGTAATTCATCTGCAGGAGTTAAAACTTCAGATTCATCAATCATATCAACATCAGTTTCTTGCAATACCAATGCTTCACTGACATGTCCAATTCTACATTTAGCCATAACAGGAATAGTAACAGAGTCCATAATTTCTTCAATAATTTTTATACTTGCAGTTCGTGCAACTCCACCGGCTTTTCTAACTTCTGATGGAAGTTTATCCAAAACCATTACAGAGACAGCACCTGCTTCTTGAGCAATTAATGCTTGTTCAACATTGGTAACATCCATTACAACACCATTTTTTTGCATATGAGCAAATCCACGCTTTAATCTACTTGAACCACGTACTGTATCAATAGAATCTAGTTTTTCAGAAATTATTCCTTTAGCATTAATACGTTCACCAGATAGTGGTAACATACTCTAATTTTTCCTCAAGCCTATTTGTA